>MBAA01000081.1:5122-8280 GCA_001940655.1 Promethearchaeota archaeon CR_4 | reverse complement strand
GGGCACTCGCTGCGAGCCCATACACAGCGTTTTACCGGGGTCTCGGAGCGATTGAATGTGGCAAAAAAACACGCGAATATGGTACATTAACACGGGAGCTAATTGCTTTTGGATGGCAGTCCATCTCAGACCTACTTGGTCGCTTAGAGATTCCAACCCATTAAAAGCTACACAGGATGATTGGGGATATTGAAAAAATAAAAAACAGAATGGTAAAAAAATATTTTTTAAGCGCCCTCGCGCTTGACGATGCCGCCGATCCCCATACCGAGTCCAACGCACAGGGTACCGTAACCGTATTTCTTGCCGTAGGTTTCGAGCTGGTTCACGAGGGTGCCGAGGAGACGGCATCCGGTCACTCCGGTGGGGTGCCCGATTGCGATGGCGCCGCCCCACTGGTTCAAGCGGGGATCATTCCAGTCGAGGCCAAGATCCTTGCAGCAGGCATAGACCACGGTGGAGAAAGCTTCGTTGATCTCGATGAAGTCCATCGCATCCAAGCTGGTCTCGCACCGCTTCATTACCGCTTTCGTGGCGTCAATCGGCCCAGTGAGCATCAGGATGGGGTCGGTTCCGACCGCCACGCACCCAACGAGGGTGGCGCGTATCTTCACACCGAGTTGCTCTGCAAGGCCTCGGGACATCCAGATTGACATATTCCCGCCATCCGAGGTCGGACAAGAATTCCCCGCGGTCAATAATCCCGATTTGCGCAAGACGATAGGTCTAAGGTCGGCAAGCTTTTCCTTGGTTGTAGTGGGGCGGACACCTTCATCCTTGTCGGCGAGCTCCGTTTGATCGGGTATGGGATCACTATTTTCGTCGAGGATGACTTTACCTGCGGCATCAACCTTGGGGACTTTGATGGGAGCAATTTCCTTCCCTCGCCCTTTCCACGCTTCTTCTTTATTAGCCTTCATGTGAGAGTTGTAAGAGATCTCGTCAAGGACTTCCCGGGGAGCCTTCCACACGTGCCCCATCAGCTCGGCAGAACCAATTTGTCCGGCCATTACCGAGAGCCCGGCAACGGCGGGTTTGTCTGGGAACATATCATTTCCATATTTTTTACTTGAAGCCATAACAGATTTATTCTTATTTATCATCTTGTTCGGTGGGATGGTCGTCACACCCCCGGTTTCCACTGGCACTGTCATATCCGCGCCAATGGGGTAAGCGTTTTGCATTTCGACTCCACCAGCTATAACGCAGTCTTTCTCGCCGGTAGCGATCTCCATCCAACCAAAGTGGACGGCTTGCATCCCAGACGCGCACTGGCGGTTCAGAGACACGCCCGGTGTGATCCAGTCGAGTTTAGACCCGAGGACGGTCGTGCGGCCAACATCTATAGCACAGGTACCAATCTGGGAATTACACCCAACAATACAATCTCCCACGAGCTTGGGATTGTCTTTCAACCAGCTATTGCGGTCAACCAAGGCATTGACGCAGTGGATCGTGAGGTCATCGCCCCGCATACGAACAATTTTACCATTCTTCTTCCCGATGGGCGTGCGGATATAATCCACCAGCACAGGTTCCCGTTTCGGGTCTTTTGCAAATTGAAAATACTGATTCTTTGGTTCTGCCATAAAATCTCATCTGGTAGAGGTTGTTGACTGATAAAGATATTTCGTGAGAATTTTAAATTTTGTCCAATGGAGAAACCCATTTAAGGGGGAAAGGGGAAAAATGTCATACGTAATTAAACCACAATTGGCGTATTTTTTACGCTCCACCAATAACGTGGGAGAATCCTCATGGGTGACAAAGACCTCGAAAAAATCATCGCGGGTATTGAGAGTGAAGAGAAGGTAGTAGCCCAAAAGCAAATGGAAGTCGACCGCTTGCGGGAAATGGTCGACAAACAAAAAAAATTACTTAACGAGCAGGAAAAGATCATTCAAGAACAAAATCAGAAAATTAGTAGCATGTTCGACGTGCCTGCGGACGTGGAACTGTTAAAACGGCGGATCGGGGAATTACGCTCGGAAATTAATGAAAAGGATCACATTATCGAGATGAAATATGGCGAGGTCGCCCAGTTACAGCAAGAACTTAAGTCGCTTTCCCCACAATTGAACGTTATGTCCAAGAATTTCGAGCAAACCTACCAACAGATTGGACATCTCCGGGCTCAACTGGCCGAGAAAGAGGCTACAATGAAATTCAGCGAGAACGCTATCCACGAGAGAGACGTGCGAGTGGCTGAATTAGAGAAGCAAGTCGATGTTTTGAATGCAAACGTAATGCAATACGTTGAAGAGTCCAAGAAAAAGGAAATTTTATTGGGCGAGAAAATCTCGGACCTGAAAGACCAAACTAAGCACCTCTCCCTAAAACAAATGGAAGAAGTGGCAAGCATCAAGGACCAGATTATTGAAGAGTACAGACAGAAAGAACTTCAATTAAAGCAGCAATTTATCGAGGAAAAGTCCAAGATGAAAGAAGGATTCCTCCAATTACAAGCGAGGAATCAGGAACGCATCCGCGAACTCGAAAACAAGATGATGGATCAAGATTTGGCAACCCGAGAGAAGCTTGCAACCGCAAATTCTTCGATTGCGATGTTTGATGGTATTAAAAAGCAATACGAGGAAGTACTCGCCAGGTATGACAAGATTAACAATGAATTAGCTGAGAAGAGTGCCCAGGTGAAGGCCAAACAAGCAAAAGTTGACGAACTCCAGTCCTTCATCGATCGTAATGGAAAAAGCTTTAGCACTTTTGAAAAATTAGCCCCATTGCTCGCAAAGGATACCAAGTTCAAGATCTTCCTCCTTGTACGGGACGTTGGAGAGGTATCACTAGTAGACTTGGCGAAAGCAACGGGTCAACCGTCAATCACGGTCAAGAAAAATGTCCAAGATTTCATACATGCAGGCCTTTTACAACTTCACGAGGAAAGTGGCAAAGTCGCGCTAGCCAAACCTCCTCCCCCCAGTGCTTAATCTCTCGTAACCACACACCGCTAAATTAATATTGGCTCTTTATTATCCTTCTTTTCATACTTGTTCCTGTAAAGCGAGGAATGTCTAATCACACCACCAGATTATAAATGGGACGCTGGACTCTACCAGAAAAGCTCCCAGTTCCAATTCACCTGGGGGCAGATGGCTATCGAACGTTTGCAACCGCGTGATGGGGAGCGAATTCTCGAC
>MBAA01000081.1:1645-5073 GCA_001940655.1 Promethearchaeota archaeon CR_4 | reverse complement strand
CACACGGAAAGATTGTTGGTATCGAGATTTCCGAAGATCAACACGCTCAAGCGTTGAAAAATCTCGCAACCGAGACCACGCCCAACATTATAATATTGCACGCCAATGCTTTGAATATTCAGTATGAGAATGAATTTGACGTGGTATTTTCGAATTCCGCCATCCACTGGATTCCAGACCAGGAGCGAATATATAATCTCATCTACAAAGCACTCAAGATGCCAGGACGCATTATGATCCAGACAGGAATGAAAGAAATCAACTCGTTAATAAGCGCGTTGCAGAAAACCAGTAGGATCGAGGATTTTCGCTCCTATCTGACTAATTTCAAAAAACCGTGGAGTTTTCTTTCTGTGAAAGGAACAGAGAAACTCTTGATTAAATCCGGGTTTCAAAATATCCGTGTTGAACCACATCGATTCCACATGCAATTTGAAACCCAATCGGATATGCTAAATTATTGTAAAGCAGCCGCACTTGTCCCAATCCTGTCCCTGTTACCGGCAAATGTCAAACAAACCTTCGAGACGAAATTTCTGGAGTCATTGCTCTCCCTAAATGGGTTAAATCCCCTCGAAATAGTGATGACACGCCTCTTCATCCAAGCAGAGAAACTCGCGGGAAAGTAACAATCTTTATTCGGATTCGAATCTATTTTCCTCCTATGATTCCGTCCCTCCGCTGGCTGGATGACGAGGGCGCGGTCGAGATGATCGACCAGACGAAATTGCCCTACGAATTGACATTCCTGAAAATCACGACCCACGAGGCGATGGCGCGAGCGATCAAGGTTATGAACGTGAGGGGAGCTCCCGCGATAGGTGTGGCAGCCGCAATGGGGATGACGCTGGCTGCTCAGCAGGCCACCGCAAACAAAGCATCCTCCCGGGAGGTGCTTTTTGCTTACCTCGAGAACGCTAAAAAGACCATCGACAGCACACGTCCCACCGCTGTAAACCTCTTCTGGGCAACGTCCCGCATGATGGGGAAGGCCAAAGCAACCCAAGGGGACACTAAAGAGGTTGTTGCCGCGCTTGTCGCGGAGGCAAAAGTAATGTGGCAAGAAGATATTGACCGCAATAAAGCCATTGGCATGCATGGGGCGGCGCTCTTGAAGGATGGGGATACGGTACTCACTCATTGTAACGCGGGTTCCCTTGCGACTGTGCAATATGGCACCGCATTAGCGCCTATCCGCGCCGCCATCGAACAAGGCAAGAAAATCCAGGTCATTGCCGATGAAACCCGCCCTCGCTTGCAGGGCGCCACGCTTACGGCATATGAATTGTATTACGACAAAATCCCCGTAAAAGTGATCTCTGATAATTCCTCGGGGTTGCTCATGCGCCTCGGGAAGATCCAGAAAATCATCGTGGGTGCGGATCGTATCGTGCGGGACGCGGTGTTCAATAAGATTGGCACGTTTATGGTCGCACTCGCGGCGAAATATCATAATATACCAATGTATGTAGCCGCCCCGTCTTCCACGTTGTCCCTTAGCGAAAGTGGGAAGGATGTCACGATAGAACAACGCGATGACTCGGAAGTGACGACCGTGCTAGGAAAGGTGAAAATCGTCCCGGATGGTGTAGAGGCGATCAACTACGCATTCGACGAAACTCCTATCGACTTGATCTCGGGCATCATCACGGAAGACGGAGTTTTTACGCCGAAAGAATTACTTGCAAAATATCAATCTCGAACGAAATAGGGCTTCCGTCCTCTTGTTACCATCTCTTTTTATGAACATTTGTCATAGATCCATTCCTGAACAGCCCTGGTGTACTTAATTGCAAAGTAAAGCGATTGCGATAACGGGAGCGAACGGGTTCCTTGGTACAAAACTCATTACTGTGGCAAGAAAGCAAGGGTTAACTATATCAGGCATCGTGAGGACCGCGGGTGCCGCTGTTCAAATCGAAAAGCTAGGGGCAAAGAGTTACATAATCCCGTCCTACGCTTCCAGAGAACTCCAACAGGCATTCACGGGTGTCCAAGCGGTCATCCACACAATTGCCATCGGGAGAGGGTCTGAGACGGAACAACTCGAAACGAACGTTAACCTCTTAGAACGCGTTTTAGACGCCGCGAAAACGATGCAGGTCAACCGCTTCATTTACCTGTCCGGTCTCGGCGTTGGGGACAATGCGGCGCGAAGTGGTTTACATAAAAGTTATTTTAAAACAAAGGCGTTGGCTGAAACCAAGGTCAAGCAATCTGGAATTCCGTACGCCATTTTCCGCCCTTCATTCATCATAGGGCCAAGGGATTATTTGGTTACAGCCCTTATGCACGATATTGGGGAAGGACGAGTGTTGTTGCCTAGCACGGCCAATAATACCATTCAACCAATTTTTGTGGATGATGCCGCGAATGCCATTCTCAGTGTCGTAAGAGGCAGCGGGCCTGCCAACCAGACCTTTGATCTCGTGGGGCCAGACCGCATTCAAACGAAAGACTTCATCATGAAGATTTATCAATACATTACCGCTACCGATGTCAATATTTCGGAACCTTTAATCGAGAGTGTTCCATTCGAGAGATGGCAGTCCGAAGGGAACGAGTCCCTTGACTTTTTAGAATTCCCCGCAACGGGAAATCCAGAATTGCTCACTAGCATACTCAACATCGAATTGACACCCGTCAATGATGCGATTAAAAAATGTGTCCTTGGAGTCTTGAACCCAAGAGAGCGCATCCCTGAAAAGCGGGCGATCTTGCTGTTTTCGGGGGGATTGGATTCAGTGACATCGTTATACTGGGCGCTCCACGAGGGATATGACGTCATCCTCGTGACAATGCATTATTTCGAGCGACCATTGCGAGAAATGCGGGCGATGCGGGAGCACGTACACCGTCTCGGGTTAAATCTGGTCGAAGTACCCACACCTTACCTCAAAGAAGTATTTGCCCTCAAGCTCGAGGGGTTCCCCGTTCCGAGCATCTTCGGTGCGGGTGAGGCTTATGTGCCATATCGAAATCTGATCTTCAACGCCATCGCCACCTATTTCGCAGATATTTACGGGGCAAAGTATATAATTTCTGGCCACATTGCCTCGGACCCGCTTCCAGACGCCAATCAATCATTCTTTAATGCATTAGAACGCCTCGTGGAGCAACTCAAGGTTGGAAAAAAGGCGATCGCGCCGAAATTCCTGCTGCCTATGAAAGGTAAGACCAAGTACGAGGTCGTGAAAATGGCACTTGATTTGCACGTGCCCGCGGAGTGGACGTGGAGTTGTGAATTCGATGGCCCGCGACCATGCGGTAAGTGCAAACCCTGCCAGGAGCGGCAAGACGCCTTTAAAGAATTTGGCGTCCAAGACCCTGTGTCAGAGTTCGATGTCCCAAATTGGAGAGAAGAAAAATGAACACTGGACAAAAGAAACTAAAAATCACCATCTTTGGTCCCCGCCACACGGGACAAG
>MBAA01000081.1:548-1627 GCA_001940655.1 Promethearchaeota archaeon CR_4 | reverse complement strand
CAGCCCGAGCGATCGCTCGAGTTTTTGGAACCCTTCCTTGATGAGGTACACCAAACGCTCGAGACGATGCCCCCCCAAGTCCTCATCGGCACCAAGTTAGATCCCACTCTGGAAAAACCCGACTACGTGGATATTTTGCTCAAGACGTGGATGCAAAAACATGGGGACATGCCCTTCTTCGAACTGGATGCCCTCACGAGGGGGACCTTCCTCCAAACGGTAGAACAAATCTTCAACAAGTTACTCGCATTGATTGGGTAATTGTAACTAACCAAGGGAAAAATAGATATTTCCTCGCAAATTCTTATCCGGTTGTCTTACGTAGCACAGGCATAAATGGATTGATTAAGGAAAAAAAGGTCAAATTACGAGAGATTTCGACCGTTTTCGATTGTAGATTATTACCATAATAACCAAAGATGTCACGAAAATCCCTGGAACGAACCCTGCAATACCTTGCGTCTGAAGCACCAAATCGTCAGTAAGGATCCACCCGTTACCCGTGCCAAAGTATAAACCCTAAAATTCAATTACACCTTCTCCATTGAATTTAAACGACATCTTCAGCTCATTCAATTCTCCCGTCCCATTTCCAGTCCAACCTTCGGCCGTACCGTCATACCCGTGTGGTCCACTGGTCCATTTATAATTATAATTGAAAGGACTCTCTGAAAAGAAGCTGTAGTACGTCTTATTAACCGCGCTCTCATTATGGGGGATAAAAGTTGGATGTATAATATCCGTCACTATCAACCCATACGTGCTATTGTAAAATACCAGTGGATAATCTACATAGTATTGATCCCACGTGCGGTTGCTCGGGGTATTTCGGGATACATTCACATATATTGAATCGCGTAAAACTCCATAATCGTCCGAGATATTCAGAACATTAACGACCACCTTAAACCGCATCCCTCTTTCATAAACAGTGTAAGCAGATTGGTTATGCATTAATTCCCAAACATAAGAGTCGCCCACTTCCTGGGAAAACGAGTCCTTAGCAAATACAGCAGCTCTGGTTGGAACTGGGAGATAAGCGAACATAATCATACTACTGACGATTATAATCCACAACC
>MBAA01000081.1:221-528 GCA_001940655.1 Promethearchaeota archaeon CR_4 | reverse complement strand
AATCCTCTCTACAAACGATTGCATGTGTCATTTCCCGAGAGATATAAAAATTCTTCTAATGGAAAAGATAGGAACAGTACGTGAGTTTTTTGCGCTCTTTGAATTTGATTAAGGAAACCTGTCCCAAGAACCTCTTGGTTTCGGTCAGCTAAATTATGACCAAATCACCACAACAACTGCTATGGATCCCATTACGACCTCCTCCTGTTTGTATTAATTATATTATAAAGAAATTTTTGCTGGTTTCAAAGTTTTGCTAAAATACCAAGCAATTTCATGCAAAGGAGTTGAATATCTAATTCACGTT
>MBAA01000081.1:0-178 GCA_001940655.1 Promethearchaeota archaeon CR_4 | reverse complement strand
CATTATTGTATAATACCAGGATCCATTTTTTGCCTGTGTTGCATGGGCAAGGGCATAAATCCCAGTATCTGAACCCCCCTTAAAAGCAACACTTAGCCAGTCTGCGGGAGATGCTAAGCCAGGATTTATTTGAACTGCACTGAGATCCTTAACTAAATCTAATATTTGATAAATTTCA
>MBAA01000132.1:28756-40975 GCA_001940655.1 Promethearchaeota archaeon CR_4 | reverse complement strand
TTGTCCGATTAAAATTTTTGAGCCCCGAAGAATTAGAAAAAATTGAGAATATTCAGACACTCTTGAATGAATTAGAAGTTGCCGTTGAAAATAAAGTGAAAGCAGGATTTAAAAATAAGCGAATCTATGATAGATCTAATAAAAATACATAATATCAGGCGTACATATGACCTCTGAAATTCAAGAATACGTATCATATGTGAAATTCTCTTTCAAGGATATCATTAAAGCCATTGCACTCATCATTCTCATGGGTTCTGGGATTTTGCTTGCAATAGTCCTTCGCTCCGCTGATGTGGATGGTTGGTCTGCATTCGTAGTTGGATCAGTCGTTGAAATTTGTGCATTTATGGTAATTGCGTTCTTTGGAAAAAGGGGGCTGATTTTCAAGGCGCCACGGCAAGTACCAGTTCAAAAGTCCACCAAAGAAGACGACGATGAAGAATAGCTTTTTTAGTTAAGAATAAATGAGATCCATGGGACTTCCCCTCGATGATATTTTTCCAAGAGGGAATTGAGTCCGTTGACCAGGATTTCAGGTTTATATTGCCACGCTTCCTTCTGATTAAAAGAAACGCAACTGACTTGGTCTAACCCCAAATTCTTTCCAAGGAGATATCCATAAAACGCTACCTGAGGTAAAGAGCGCATGAAATTCCCCTCTGGTTTGTAGTCCGCGATGATGGCACCGTCTTCGACAACTTGGAGTAGATCAATGTGCCCCGTAATCGAATTTGGAGGAAGTCGCCAAACTGGAACCTCTATTGCGACCGTATTTTTGTGGTTGATGAGTAGGTATTTCAGGATGGGATCATGTCCTGGTTTACTCGATATACCTGATGATTTGTAGTTTTGAATGACTTTACGGGCTATGCGTGAATATTCGTTTTCTGCCCCCAAGCGGTTTATCTGCCCGTTTTCAATTAATGTTCGACCAAGCTTTGGGCATATTCCACGGGCTACACCCGTGATTTTAAAACGAGATATCCTTTGTAATTCGGTATTGTTAAATAAGTCGTGCGGTACCTGGTTGTTCGAGATTTCCGCTAAATACTTGAACAGCTGGCGACCTGTAGTCCACTGTTCAAAATTCCGGTGATTCTTCTGATTCCAGTTGAAGGAATATTTGATTCCTGCGTGGATAAAATCCCGGCGTATTATCATTTTTGCGAGTCGCCTAATCTTGATAGAGTGCAGGACAGGCATAAAAGAATTATTACCAAACCCTTATTATGGCAGAATTAATGAGCGCACATACCGACGAAATTCGGAAATAAAATAGAAATTATGTATTTAATACGTTCTTTCTAGAAGCTTGACTTGCATGAGCCAGATGTAAATACAAACACCAAAAATCCCAACAGATGCTGCGAGAAACACGTATGGATTCCGGACGGTCTGCATTAACGAGATGACGATGAGGATGATAATTTCTTTCAATCCCATTAAACCTCCGCGCAATTCCATTAAATTTCCCCACGAGATAAAGGCAAAAAGGAAGAAACCTATTACGAAGACGCCACGAAAACCATACACTAAAATTTTAAATAGGGTATCGTGCTCGGGACCAAAAGTAATAGGAACAAGTTCCATATTGAAGATAATCGATAAGACGAGGAAAATGATGGCAACAATGTAGGTCTTGACGGATGATTTATACATCAATCCAATCTCGCTAATGCCCTCGCGCTTTTTCCCTTCTTTCTGGGCCACGTATTTGCGGTCTTTGCGATACTTTGGCATTTATTCCTCCTCCAAATTTTCCTCTTCTGCCCCTCCGGCCTCTATTTCTTCCTCGCTATCCCCTTCTTCATTCGCTGCAGTTTTCGGTTGTTCTACAGGTTTTCTTGACGTATAGCTCGAAGGAAGTCCTGCTACTTTCGTCTTGGAGATCACCACCATAATGCCAAGCATTCCGAAAACCCCCAATACTACGCCAAATGAGATCTGCGATACCAAAATCCATGGGATTTCAAAATCCCCTATAGTACCATTCGGATTATAACCAGGTGGATATCCAAATTGGATCACAAAAATGGGGGACTCCGCATATTTATCGGTTGCGGCGTTGTCCACAATGGTGGAGGCGTTCCCGACACGAATTTTTGCGGCGTAAACACCCCCAAAAGTCCAATTTATGTCTACTTCGGCGTTGGTATTGTTGTAAGGAAATCTGAATTCGTAAACCGTGTTATTATTCCCCGTATCAACGAAAGAGCTCACGTAGCCGGTTATATTTTGGTTTTCGGGGTTGTCATCTAAGTCGTAATTTTCTGCCACGAGCTTCCGGTCTTCGGTCTTATTATTGATGTCGACCAATTTTGCATCAATGAAATACTTGGATTTGTTAGTTTCAACCCCGGTGCCGTTATTTGAGAGCATTAACAACACGGACTCGTTTGCGCTGTGGGTGGAATTTTTTACTATGATCAAGCAGTATGCATACGACTTGTTGGATCTCATCTGAAATTCAAGGCGGGGTTGCATGTCTATTTCCTTTAATGTTTTTGAATCATCCCAAAGTGTTTCTCTGATACCATCTAACTTCGGTTGACGACCGGGTTTCGCTATGTATTTGACATCAGTCTTACCATCCTGCGTCCAAGCAGCATTGACTATGGGAATTATCCCATTCATTAAGATGATCGGTATGATCACCAGTGCAATGGCGAGAAACGATTTGCTTCGCGTTGTGGAATACATAGCAGTTATTCCCCGGCTTAAACATAACTCCTAATCTCCGGCTCATTAAAAATTTTGTTCATACGAAAGCTGATGGTTGGGAAATCCCAAACTCCTTGTTCAATTAAAATCGCCCGGGATAAACGATAATGGATGGGTGAAGGCCCTCACTGATATACGTTATTTGACCAATTTGGGCAGGGGAATGTTTTTTTTATTGCCCACAACCAAGGTACGCTTTAGAAAAAGGACGTTTCAAAGTATGATAATAATAAGAGATAAACTTCTTTTGTTTCTCAACACTCTGAAATGATGAGTGTAAATATAAATGAATGAATTTGGATGGGATGAACTATGGAGATTGAACGCAAACATAAAAAAGAGACAACGTGGGTCATAAAAAGAAAAGACCAACCCGGAGTCTTTATGCTAAAATCTGAGGAAGAAACCGGCATTGGGTCCTCTTACGCAGTTATAATGAAGCAAGCAGACGCTGAATTAAACTTCAAAATGAATCACGAGGAATTTTCTAACTTCATAAGTATCCTAAATGGGTTCAAAGACGTGGTCATCGTTAGCGAGTCAGAGGAAAATTTGCCCGAGTCCAAGGGAATAGACACAAGTAGCGATAACGAATCTGAGGCGGACTCTTCTCCGCCGCTCGAGGGTGAAATCGTAAATCCTAAGACGCCTTCTGATGAGAAAGATCAGCAACCGAAAGCTCCTAGTAAATCCGAATCTAATTCTGATCTTGACCCGACGGAATGGGATCCCTTCTAACCTCTCTCTTTGTTGGATTTATATGGTAAATATTTGCTTTTCCTGTGGGAAGTGTTGCCTCGACACGGAAATGCAACTCACTCTAGATGATCTCACGCGAATCGAGGCGAGTATGGGGAAATCCTGGAAAGAGTTTTCACGATGGGATGGGAATTCCAATGTTATTTTAAAGAATGTAAATCACCACTGCATTTTTTTTTCGCCAACCGATAAATCGTGCACTATCTATGAAATCAGGCCATTCGGTTGCCAGCTCTATCCTGTTGTTTTAAATCCTTGGTCGAATCGGTGTTCTTACGATAAGGATTGTCCCCATCCTAAGCAGATATCCCCCGCAAAATTCTTAGATGCGAAATGCCGGTTGATCAAGAAGCAGCTTCCTCATTTCTTTTTCTCCCGTGAGCCACAAACCAACGAATAGCATCATAAAAAATAAATTGCAGGGGAACTTTTTTCGCTCAATCGTACCAAAAAGGTGAACATCTTTGGGATTATATCAGCGTGTTGCCGCCAAACTCCCCTCTCAATTCTCGGTATTTCAGATGATGGCGCTATTGAATATGGATCCGAGTGACCACAGGGAAGCTCGAAATATTTTGAAGCAGTGGTACTACATTGGACTCGTCAAGCGGGTCAGCAAAAATATGTATGCGCGAATAACAGCAAAATCCGCAGAACAAACTAAGACGAAAGCCAAAAAGCCAGCAGCGAAAAAAGCAGATAAGGTTACGAAGAAAGTAGAAAAAACCCCAAAGAAAGAAGAGAAGGTAACAAAGAAAGAAGAACCCAAAGCACCGCCAAAAGAAGAAGTCAAGGCAGTAAAGAAAGAAGAACCCAAAGCACTACCAAAAGAAGAAGTCAAAGTGGTAAAGAAAGAAGAGCCAGCAACCTCGAAGGAAGATGCCAAGAGAGCCAAAGAGGATGCCAAGAAAGCCAAGGAAGATGCCAAGAAAGCCAAGGAAGATGCCAAGAAAGCAAAGAAAGATGAAAAGAAGAAATAAATAAGTTATCCCTCAATTTTCTCAATTATTGTAGTTGTGTATCCTCTTTTTGAAATCCTTTTTATTAAGGTTTGAAGGGGTAGTTTTTTGCGTTAAAATTATTAGAGGTTCACGCTAGTGGATTTATGAAGAAAATGGTATCTGGTCGGATGATTATCCGTGGTTTTCATCGAATATGTCACCCCCTTTATTGCACTTGAAGGAACGGAAGGACTATCTCAAACCAAGCAGAAAGAAAATTTTTGGGAAGAGGTTGCGATCACGTTCGCTTGCCTAGAAGAGGATTACAAGGGCCATATTCGCCGTTTGGGTTCGTTCAATTTTTTCACGCAAGGATTCTGGCCTTTTTGGCTTTTCCCCCTAAACGACGACTATTGCACGTTCTTAGATGCACTGGAAATTAACGAATACACGTTGCCAATAGGGAAATACCCCGCGCTGAAAGAGGTTGAAAAGGAGCTGAAGGCGAAAAATCTCCTCGAGTTCGAGCGAAAAGTCCTCCGTTATGACAATTATTTGAAAAAAGGGCCTTCATTAACACGGAAGAACGAGAGGATCTTAGGATACCTCGATCGGGATACTTTTGCTTACTTGAAACCCCATTTCTATAACATAACCAAGCTTTACACGGACAGTTTTTTTGTATTTCCCCCCAAGCTTGATGAAGACCAGGTGTTAGTGGAACGGCAGAAATTCAACGACTTCCTCTCCTTCAACGTGATTCAAGAACTACAAACATCTGAAAAGTACACGCTTCAATTAATGGATCAGTGGCTCGAACATTTTCAAGACAAGCTTGCGGAAATGGCCCAAATCCAAGTTGATACGTCCGAGGAACAAGCTCTTATCGAACAATTAGACGACCAAATTAATGAAGCGGAAGCACGCCCCCACGAGGATTCGGATCAAGAATATCTAACGCGGGAAGAATTTAATCTACCATCGCTCTCCAAAAACATCGAGAGTGATATCTCGTTGCTTGAAGAAGAAGTCCAAAAAATAAGGTCTGGTCTTGAACAGCGGGATTTAAACCAAGTCACGACCTCAAGCGATTCTGCACTCCGTGGATCTCGCGACATCTACGCAGTATTGTCCCAATTTAACAAGAACATCGACAGATTAAAAAAAGATATGGAACAAAAACGCAAGCGAGATCGTCAACAACGGGAGGATGAGATAAAATCTTATCAGAGGCAAAAAGAGAGAGTGCAAAAAGAGCTTCAAGATAAAGAAACGAATCAATCTGCAGGATATGATGTCCAAAAAGACCATTACGAGTCATTCTCGCGTCTCCGCCGGGAAGTTGAAGGAGATTTCAATCGCTGGATCCGAAAGCAAACTGACGAAATTGAGGATTTTTTTACATTCCACGCCATACCCATTCGGGGGAGTATACAACTCGTAGGTCTTCCAGTTCTATTCTTTGGATTTTTACGAGGACCAGAAATTTCGATCATTCCATATCTTCCTAAAATTGTTTCTTTAGAACAGCAGAAACGAGGACAGATTGATTTCCATGATTCCCGTGAGGAAGCCCGAATCAAGGAAAATCTCAATCGTTATATTCTAAAAAAACCAGGTGTGCAAAGTTTCTTTGCAGAAAATGGAAAACTGCATGACCTAACCACCCTTCCCCATTTTAAGGAGAATATCATTTCAGCACTAAATTCTCTTCGCGTGAAAAATTGGGTAACAGATAAGAAAGCACGGCGTATTATTAGAATGATTGGCGAAGAATTTAACCTCAAAGTTTAGATTCTAATGAACAGGTCGTAAATCGATGTTATTTGTAAAACTCAAGGACGGCAGCCGGTACCACTTTTACCTCATTGACGGGCACACTCACATAGGGAAAGAGGAAGTCATCGAATTTGGCAAAAAAAATTACCGCACGAACCTGCCCAACCAAATTCTCGATTTTTTCACGCGTTTACAATTTAATCTCCTACGTGATATGAAAAAGAACCCCGATTATTTCCACTTCTTACCTGATGACCCCTTTGTGCGACCAGCGGCATTTATTGGGGGACTCTCGGAGGAAATATCAAAAGATCGATATACCGGATACCTCATCGACCAATTTGTCACCTTCCCTTTCAACGATGTTAAGGCTGCTGAGACCAGCCCTCAATTTCAGATGCCAAACGATATGATATTGAAACGCCAACAAACCCCCCCTTTTTTCACCCGGATGCTTGGGTTCGTGCGCGTGAATCCACTCGATGGAGATGCTGCTGTGAAAGAGGTTATCCGCTGTGCGGAGCAAGGAGCACGGGGATTGAAATTGCACCCCATTTCGCAGCATTGGGTAGACAATGTCACCGACCGGAGAGTATGCGCTGTTGTGACTGCGGCCTTGAATGCCCGCTTGCCCGTGATTTTTGAGTGTCGTTTCCTCAAAACCGCCGAAGATATTTACCAATTACATCAAATCATTAAGAATGACGTACAAAATCCGAATTATGGTCTTATTTTAGCCCATTCAGGTATGGAATTTAATTCTGCTTCACTTTACCAAGTCTTGAACGATAATCACCTGTTTGGCGATACCTCCGGTATGCGATCCGATGACGTTGGCCTTTTTTTCAAAAAATTCGCGGAAGCCGCCCCCCGGACTTGGTCCCATCACGTGATTTTCGGGACGGATTTCAACTATTTTACCATTCCCCAGGCAACAGATCTCCTGGAATATCTCTTATCCGAAGACCTGTACAATAAAACCCATCTCTCACCGCTGGAAATTCAGCGTGTTCTCGCGGGAAATTTAATGGGAATTATTCCTCCCTTCGACCTTTTCTCATTTAATGATCTCGCGAATGAATTTAATCCTTCCCAACACTTGCGACTCATTAAGGCACGCTTGTTTAGCGTGACCGAACAACTTGCAGTAGAAACCGCCCGATTGGTGGGAAAATCCTGTGGCAATAAGGTCAAAGGTCAAACATTCACGTATGTATCCTTTGATCCCTGTGTTAGCACGAGCAGGGGATTTGTTGATCATACATCGTTTTTCACTCGTCCTATTTCGCAATTGACCCCGAATTCTCCAATCCTTCTCTGTCTCACCCTGCCCTTCGATGAGAAATTTGGAACGGAAGACGGGTTGGTTATTCAAAAAACTGTTCCTGAAAACCCGCAGAATATCCCCACCGATCCAGAGCAACCTAATCCAATTCCTATGAATATTCCAGAAACCCCTAAAAAAGAAAACGAGATCGATCCAGTTCCTTATACATTGCCCGAAAGATTCACATACCTCGTAGGTTTCTTTGAATGTAGCGCCCCGCTCTCCCGTTTTAATTTGCGCACGCGTGGGGCTACAAATCCTGTGTTCGCTTATTTGCGTGATACCATAAAAAAAGACGTTCACGTCATTACAAACAAGGATGCCATTAACGGCTTCCTCGACACGTTCCTTAATAGTTGAAGGATGTAAGAACTTGGAGGGAATGAATCCCTCGGTCTTATCTGTAGCATATTGGCGTTCAGCGTAACTATAAATCTTCATAGCTTGAGATTTCCAAGCTCAGCCTTGCCAGTTTTCATCAGCGCGTTTTACAATGGAGGTCTTAAGTGAAAAAATTTGCGTAAATTTTTTGAAGGGGCAACCTTTGAGGTCTTTTAACTTGGCAAAAAATTGCCCCAGATTTTGAGGTGATTGGGTAATGACCTATTCCGTGACCCGAGGCGAACGTGTTTTGCTGGTTTCCGTCCGAAGACTTTAGGAACCAGATAAGGCAACCTTCACGAACGATTTACCCCCCTCAACATCGTCCTTCCTTCTTTCCGTGTAAATATTCTCCAAATGAGGAGAAGATTGATCATTTAAGGGCGTTATGGGCATTTTATTTTCTCAGGTTTAGAATTTAACCGTGAAATCTATGGCAAATGCAAGAGAGATCGAAATCTCCCCGATTATGAAAATCATCGAAGCAGAAACACATCCGCCCGAGCGCGTGTACTTTTTCGACACCACGCTACGGGACGGTGAGCAGACACCAGGGATCGCGTTCACCCTGGAGGAAAAACTCAAGATTGCTCAAGCATTGGATCAGCTCGGCATCGATGTCATCGAGGCGGGTTTCCCACGGGTATCTGACGCCGATTTCCAAGCGTGTAAACAGATCCCCCAGCTCGGTCTTAAATCAGAAATCATCGGACTTGCCCGCATAGGGAAGGACGACATCAATAAAGTCATCGATTGTGATATGGATAGTATCCACGTCTTCATCGCCACATCGGATCTTCACTTGCGAGACAAGCTGAAGATAACCCGCGAGCAATGTCTTGAAAAAATCATCGAGGGAGTCGAATATGCACGCGCCCACTACGATATCGTGGAATTTTCTGCCGAAGATGCTACACGGACTGATCTTGATTTCCTGATCAAGGTTAACCAGACCGCAGTAAAAGCCGGAGCGTCTCGGATTAATATTCCCGATACCGTTGGGACTATTACACCACGTGGGTTTGCCTACGTGATTCAGAAAAACCGTGAAGTTCTCCCCGCGAACGTCCGGATATCGACCCATTGCCATAACGACTTTGGGCTTGCAGTCGCAAATTCCTTGGCAGGCGTTGAGATGGGTGCTGGCCAGATCCATACGACCATTCTAGGTATCGGGGAGCGGGCGGGAAATGCGGACTGCGCCCAGTGTGCGATGGGACTGTTCGCGATGTATGGATTGAAAACCAACATTAAAACTAAGTTACTCTACCCAACTTACAAACTAGTGGAGTCATTGAGTGGATTCCCCATTTCCGCTTGCGCACCACTGGTAGGTAAGAACGCCTTCCGCCACGAAGCTGGCATTCATGCCCACGCCATCATCCAGAACCCGCGCTCATATGAACCCCTCACCCCCGAACTTATCGGAATTCCTCGGTCAGACAAACTCTCGGACATTATAGACCAGAGCATCCAAATTGGCAAGCACTCGGGTGGGCACGCACTCAAGGCCAAGTTGGAAAGTCTCAGCATCCCCTTCACTCATGATCAATTTTCCGAGATCATGAACCGCGTGAAGTCGTTTGGAGACAAGGGGCGCCGGATTATGGACGAAGACCTCATGGCCATCGTCCGGGATGTCATCGGTTCCATTCCCGAGGAAGAGAAATTCATCTTCTTGGATGAATTAACCGTCTTGACTGGATCCGTGACGCCCACCTCGACAGTTAAAATGCGCATTAAGGTGAATGGCGGGTACGATACCCAAATTGCGTCCGCTGTTGGAGTGGGGCCAGTAGACGCCTCCCTAAAAGCGATAATGACTGCCTTCGCCAACGTGAAGAAATTTGACATCCCTCGCCTCGAATTAATGGAATACCAGATCGAGGCAGTCACAGGGGGAACCGATGCTCTAGCATCGGTGACCATCAAGCTCCGTGACGAACAAAAACGCGAGTATGAAGCGAAGGCGGTTCACGAAGACATCGTGATGTCGTCTGTCAAGGCGATGCTCAACGGGTTCAACAAGGCGATGATACACAAATACAAAAAAAAATAAAATATTTTTTCTCTCAATTACATTCTCCATTACTGGCGGCGGAGCATTTACCTATAAATCGCCGACTTTGTCGCTCATCTTCACTTTTCCCTTAGGTGGGGCGGAACCTTGCCCGTACATGCTATAGAGACCCGTGCGACGGGCGCACTCGGAGAAGGATTTGTAGACCGCTTTTTCTTGGTTATACAAAGCAACGGACTCGTAGATGATGGGATTCCACATATTCAGCTCGTGATTCAAATCGTACCACAACCCTTCATCCTTGAGCAATTTCTCAAATTCCCCCATATCTATCACGTCCGGTAGGTCCCGCTTATTAAGCATGATAACGAGGGGGATTTTTGTAATCAATGCCCCTTCTGCGACCTTTTTCAGTTCCTTTAACGATTCGACATTATCTTCCCAGCGTGATCGCTGCGAGTCTGCCACGAAAACCACACCATCCGTGCCGAGAAATAGTTTTTTTCGGAGTGGGGAAAAGCGTGCTTGGCCAGCGACAGTATAAATATGCCAAAAAATTGAATTTTTTTTGTTAGATTGGAAGATTCCACGGTCAAAATACAGGGTTGAGCCACTAGCCATAGATATCTTAGTGAGATTTCCTTGCGGGGTAACATCCAGTTGTTGTTCCTTAGTTAAGCGATACAGAGTGTCGATGGCTGTTGTTTTCCCCCCGGCGGCCGGGCCCCAGTAGAGGATTTTAATGTAGATCTTCTTATCTTTCGTTACCCGAATGGTATTTCAACTCCAACATGATGTGTGAGTCCAATGAACATCCAGAATGTCCTCGCGTGGGCTCAATTTCAGATATAAGCCAGGGAATGAGAGATATTGGTACCTCTCAATGCATGCATATAAATTGCGCGGAACAGCTTTTAATCTTTTTTGCCATTTACAACTCAACAGGACAAATTATATCCACAAGCAAAGCAGGAAATTGCCTCAACAATGATTAACAAAATCACGAATTTGATCTACAGGAAATACTATTAAAAATTACCAATTAAAATGGACTTCCGCGCATTTTTTGCATTTAACCCGCACATTCGGGTTATAATCACGTCCTAATTCGGAAAATTGCTCCACGGTGGTATAGATCTACACCCAAAAAATTAAAAACAAAGGGCGACTTAGACTTCTATAAATAATATTTCCCATTTTCCTGAAAAAGTGGTCTCAAAGGAGATGCCCCTATGGTTGATGAAGAATCCACGAAAAAACCAACTCAAGATGACTCCAGCGAAAAGAAGTCGAAATTCGTATTCAAGTGTACCCGCTGCGGGGATTGTTGCGTGCGCGGCGATATCCCGTTGACCTTCTGGGATATTGAATTGTGGGCGAAAAATAAAGTTGTAGCAAATATGTTTCCCCACTTGGCGGTTGTTTCCCCACGAAAAGGAATGATGGACTTGGTCATTAAATCGGTTCCCTCTGAAGAGAAAACGGCAGAAGAGAAAAAGGAAACCAATGAGGGAGCAGATGCAACAAAAGTAAGTGACGATAAAAAAGATACAAGCGAAACAGCAAATGTGAGTAACGAGGGAACAACCGAGGAAAATAAAAAAGAAATGCGTTGCCCCCTTTACCGTCCGAGCGATAAGACATGCTTAATTTACGAGAATCGCCCCATATACTGTCGAGAATTCCCGCTCGAATACGAAGGAAATGCATTCTCATTATTCGAGGAACCAGATTGTCCGGGAGTTGGGCAGGGAACCATGACCAAGGAAGAATTACAGCAAATCCGCGACAACGCTAAATTCTGCTCTGGAGAGTTGCGACGCATTCGGATATCGCTCCCGATCTTACATCAAATCGTTTCGCAAAATACCCTTCAACTATTCCTCGAACAACTTGCGAGGGACTCGGAAGAACGGATGAAAAATCTCTCCGAGGAAGACCGGAAAAAAATGGACGATATCTCCCGCAAAATGGAAGGCCGCGGGGCAGAAAATGCGAAATAAATCTGCGTATTCCTTTATCTGACCAATTTTTTTTTCTAACCTGTAGGAATCCATCCGAAGATAAACGCTAGCAGAGTAATAATAGCAGTTGTAGTGATGGGAATGGTAATATCATCCCACGTGCTAGGGGTGATGATCTCTACCACAGTACCAATAGTGGCAGTTACGATGCTCATTATCATCGCGTTTGGTAAACTCAATTGAACCGAATAACCATGGAGGAAAATGCCGAACACCGTAAATGCAATGAAACATACAAAAAATCCACTCAGGAGAAATACCAAA
>MBAA01000132.1:28432-28740 GCA_001940655.1 Promethearchaeota archaeon CR_4 | reverse complement strand
TTCTCGTGTGTATCCACGGCACGTGAATCTCGTGCTTCCCCCACCTTTTTCCAACGATGGAAGCGAGGGTGTCCGAAATTACCATTACAAGAATCCCCGCGATTGGTAGGTAAAAGAGATTGAGACTAGTCACTTGAAGAATGACCGCAAAAGCAGTGACGAGAAGAGTGATGGCGAGAGCGTAATGAAAGGGACCTTGCAGGTACCCCTTTGGTTCTTCCGCTTCTTCCCCGATCGCCATATATAGTCCCTTGAATGCTGCACTCGAGCTGTGTTTTGAGCTCTTAAACGTCACTATTGTCATTAAG
>MBAA01000132.1:22522-28407 GCA_001940655.1 Promethearchaeota archaeon CR_4 | reverse complement strand
GAATTGTGAGATATGGCGTGACGAAAACGGTCAATCCGGCTAGAAAATGCACCGCTTTGCGCGCGGCAAATTTTGAGATTTTTCCTTTAAGTTGCAGAACCTCGGGGATCAAGACACATCCAAGAATGTAAAGCAACGCGATGCCCGTATTAATTAAGTCTTTAACAATATCGATAGCCAAACAGACCAAATCCGGTGTGAATGATGAAGTTGAATATGTGGGCATCTATAAGGGATATTGTTTATTGTTTTGTCAAAAAATTTTTTTCCTCTACAAGCTATTTTCTTTTGTATCACCTGACTTGTGTTGAAAGCCATAAAAATTGCGAGTAATGGCTTATGTTCACGTTTATCCTCTACCTCGGCGTCTTTATTTTCATCGAAATTTTTTACATATTCCTCGGGTTCAAATCATACCGGCACGATGAAATAGATGCGGGGCGAAATAATTTCGCTAATGCACTCGTCTTTGGTATCGCCCTGATTTTTTCCCTCGCATTTTCGCCTTTTACCCCCATAATGCCGTATCCATTAGATGTGGTGACCGTGGTTTTTTCCATAGCTTTCATCTTCATATTTTACATTTTTATGGTGAAGGAGGAACGTGACCCGAACCGGCAAGCGACATACGTGTTTGGGGAAAAATTGAGCTTGAGATACGATATGTATCGTAAATTATCCCATTTCATTGTGGTCGGAATTTTTCTTATTTATATCATCATTGGGTCGTGGATGATTATAGTACTCAATTCGTGGATGGCACTAACACCAGAATTTTGGAATGCATCCCATTTGGAAAGTCCAGAATCCGCGTACGGACAATATACCACGATGTTCTTCGTGGGGATCGCCTTCATTGGTCTAAATATAGCTGACTTCGTCCGGATTATGAAACCGGAAGCCTATCCGTTAAAGAAAGTCAACCGTATCTTGCGGGATCGGGAAAAGGGTACAATGCTAGGCCCTCAGGTGTCCTTTTCAATTGGATGCATTTCCGTGATAATGATCATTGGGCCTTATTTCCCTATGGTTGCATGTGCGGCCATGGGAATCTCGAGTTTTGGGGACGCTGCAGCAAATATCATAGGGCGACGGTGGGGAAAACACAAGTTACGGGGGCCAAAAACTTGGGAAGGCCTCTTGGGGGGCGCAGCGGTATCCTTTATCGTATCCTTCCTCTTCCTGATATACGAACCCGCATTGAAGACTTTTAAAGATGGGATTCCCAATATTGCCACTCTTAACTTTGGGGTTCCCGCTATTGTCGCGCTTGCTGGCACTTTGACATTTTGTTTTGTAGACTACTTCACGCCGGTGATTTCTGATAATTTACTCAATGCTTTCTTGTCGGCGTCAATAATGGTTATTACAGCATTTGTGCTCGTGTTATTGTAATTCTTTGCTTCAAATTCTCCTAAAACTCTTGGATATGGTTATTTTGCTTCAGATCTGCGTTATTGACGCACTTACAGCGGGTACTGGTAGTCGCCGATTCACGCGTGACTTCATTGGTTCAGGACCTTGGACTGTAGCATCCATCATCACTTCTCTAACCAACAGCCAAGTGATTTGCCTTATCTTTCGTGCTGAGCAGATTTTGGGCGATAAATCTCTGGATTTATCCAAGTTCGACTGCCTCCTCATCTCGGCTATGACGATGGACAAAGCTGCTTGCATCAAAATCATCCAGAAATGGCGTCAAACGCGAGGTTCAGCACCAGTTGCCATAGGGGGTCCCATTTGTTGCGAAAAAGGGATTAGAGAAAAATTGAAAGTTGAATTAGCAACAAAGGGAGAACTGGAACTCCACCTCCCAGAATTCAGTAAATTCTTGAATTTCGCTTCATATAATGCCGGAAAACCAGAAATGTTTTCGAGGACTTCTCAAACGGTGCCCCCAGATTTTGCTACGTTCCCCCGGGAATGTAAATTTATTGGGCAATACCCGGATTTCCAGCATGCACGAATTTACGTGGAGTGCGTGCGAGGATGTTCCAATTACCGACGACCGAAGTTTGGAAAAAAATGTCCTCCCAAATGTAACCAGTGTGCTGAAACTGGGAATGATTTGTCAAAAGTATGTCCCCAGGGGATTCCACCCGGATGCGGATATTGCGGAACCCATACGATGTTTGGACCTCCTAAATCACGAGCGATCTCAGCTATTATTAACGAGATTGAAAAGTTAATTTCGTTAGGCGTAACGCGAATTGTTTTGGGAGGCCCCGATCTCCTCGATTTTCAACGAGAAAAGGCGATCGCGCCTATTCCTCTAACTTCTCCCAAAAGTCCCCCAGATGTGAACTTTGAAGCGTTAAATGCCTTGATCAGCACCATTGCAAAACTGGATCAGGTTCGGAATAAAACTGTACAAATTTTTTACGAGAATCTGAAAGCCTCTCTCTGTTCCGAGGAAGTATTTCGCATTTTACAACAAATCCCGAATCCCATTTTCTCCATTGGAGTCGAAACTGGCGATCCGGGGCAAGCCACCCTACTTGGCAGGCCTGACATGCCGGAAGAATGCCTCAATGCAATCGCGCTCGCAAAACGAATGGGATTCCGCGTACATGCATATTTCATTCATTCCCTACCTGGGGAAACCCCTGAAACCGCCCGGAACACGTTAGCTTTCCTCGAGAAACTGAGGGAATTAGATCTCGAAAAAATCACGCTCTACCAATTCAAGACCCTTCCAGGAACCGTCTTCGAGCATTACCGGGAATCAAAGCAGCAGGAAAAGTTAATGCGCCCGTGGGCCCAGAAGATCAAGCGATTTGTGATTCAATACAACAATGATCAGAAAAACAAGTATGTAGGACAAGTTCTTGCAGTTGATATCGTCGAAAAGCACAAATTTCGGCAAGGTGCCGTCATTGGGCGAATTCCTCGTGGAGGGCCCGGGGTAGAAATCGAAGATGGTGGATCATTCATTGGACAACGCAAGCAGGTAGAAATTACAGGTGTCGTTTCTGACCGTCTTCTGAAGGGACGCCTAATTAATGCGTGAAAGGAGCGGATTCTCATCCCCACGGTTGGCATTATAACGAACTCTTTTGAATTGCCACGGTCACAAACCTTAATCACTGCGTTGCAGCAGAGAGTGGGTTTAAAAGTGGAGATATTTCTGGAAGAGAATAGCGATACTTCGTCTTCCAATCCAGTTTCTAACTGGGATGTGTGTTTCGTCAAAGGACGGGGATCGATAGTGCAAGCCCAGGCGTTCCGTATGGAACAAATGGGTGTGCCGACCCATAATTGTGCTTATGCTATTCACGTGACTAACTACCGCTCTCTTTACAGTATGCTCGCAAAATCTATGAATATTCCTCAACCCGAATTCGCTGTGGGGTATGAGAAAGACATTACATTCGAAGAGTATGTCGTGAAAGAAGAATGCGTGGAATCAACGAAAAAATTCATCCCTCTTATCGGGCAACGTGGAAAACATGTTACAAACAATGATATCTACTACTTTCAACGAAGAATTCACTCCCAGTGGGAATATAAAATCTACAGTTTCGGGGAAATGTTTTTCTTCTTCAAGGAGAAACCCACCCTTGAAAATCCAGATAAAATGGCCACCCGGGTTTCCATCCCTGAAAACCCGTACCTTCGCGAGTGTGTCGAGAAAATTAAGCAAGTTACCAAACTCACCATTACGTCCGTAGACTTTCTCGAAGAAGGGAAGCAATTTTACCTGACAGATGTCAATTCGGCTCCAAATTTCAATTACATCAAAAATGGACCGGAAATCCTCGCAGGATGGCTTGTCAACCAGATTAAATCATAAAATAATGCTCAAAGATAAACTCGCAGAGCAGGTGGACTGCCTCTTCTATCCCTCGAAAACTGGGAAAATCATTCACGTCAATCAAGTACATCAGGCCATCTGGCCCGATTAAATAATCTAAACCAAAAACATTCATTTTTAGATGTTGACCAATCTGTCGGAAACCTTGAAGAAGCGATAACGGTGGTTGATACCGTTCTTGGAAATCTGTAATGTTCCGTTCTGCAAACACGTCTTCCTTCACGCATTTAAGTGCCATCACAGCCGTTCCGATGAAGTAGACCTTATAGATTGTGTTCATACACGGACCCAAGTAGTTCTGCAAAAACATCTCGTCTTTTGGCACGGTATCCGCGATCCTGGTCAAGTCTCGGATATCTTCGGCGATACCTAAACACCGGAGATTGTGAGACACGTGG
This sequence comes from Promethearchaeota archaeon CR_4, assembly GCA_001940655.1. Taxonomy (GTDB): domain Archaea; phylum Asgardarchaeota; class Lokiarchaeia; order Sigyniarchaeales; family CR-4; genus CR-4. The sequence goes on along the minus strand of MBAA01000132.1, from coordinate 24,195 downwards.
TGGGAATTGCGTTTAACTATGATTTTTTTACCCCGCCGCAACGCGTGCTTTGCATCTTTAAGTGAAATATAGAATTCTGGGATTTTAACGAACGGGAGATTCTTGTGGAGGTACATGAATGTTAGTTTTCGATTTTCACAAAGACGGATTGAAAATACACTATTAATGGTAGGCACGCCCGCCGCCTCGATCGCGGTGTAAATGCGAGGGTTTCTCTGGTGATCCGTGGTCAATTTTGGCAGAATAATTGCAGCATCTTGATTCCAGATCTTTGTGGCAAGCAAACTCTCTGGAAAGGACTTTTCGAGAAAATATGTGATGCAGTCGACCCTATACTGGAATTCTAATTGATTTTTTATGTTTCGCATTAATTCTTGGTCACGATTGGCAAAACACACGACTTTTTTAGCAAATCTGGGAAAACTTGGCACTTTTTCCTTTGATATTATGTGATCGGAGGCCATGAAGTTCCCAGAAACCAGAGGATGCATCATTTTGGGGAAAACTTTCTTTTAAACTAATCCCACCCCATCTTATGAAAAGGAGTGTAATCCCACAGTTAGTCTTCAAGGAGAATGTTATTTATTAAAGTGTAATATTGCTGAGGCACTTCTCCTAAGAATGAACCCGGAGTGCACATTAACATGTAATAGAACGGTTGGAACTGCCCTTCCAAGGTGATTCCTGCTCCAGAATTGACGATATAATTCCAGACTCGTATTTCGACTTTCGAGCGAACGAAGCGGGACTCCCGGTATTTCCAGGAATATGTGTCAACGAGCGGTACATCGCCCAAATTACGCAGGAGATTTTCTCCTTCAATCAACGACAAGTCCCCAAATGTTGCGAGCGGGGTAAAATCACAGGAAGTAATCATTATGGATTCTAGACCATAAGAGTTCATATCCTCGAGGAAATTCAGAGAAGTATCACGAATAACCTCACTGTGTTTTGCGAGCTTCTCTTTCGCGGGTTCGTCCGACAACACCCGAATGATGTTAGTAATTGTTTCCTCGTCCATCATTCCGCCTGAACCGAACGGAGTGAAATCTTTCACGTATTTCTCGTAAATTAGATCGACTTTCTTCTTCACTTCCAAATAGTGGTTGTACACATCACAACGCACGGTAATTATGGTACCTATCTCGTTCTCCGAATGCTTTTCGCCCTCAACATTCACGGGTTTCCAATTATCTGGCAACTCTCCTTCCCCCATATAGTTAAATAAAAGACCAGTCATCGGTCTTTTCAAAAGTCGAGCAAATTCTGAGAGCGCTGCAATCAATCCGGCATTCAATTCGAAAGCCGTAGTTGCATCATACTTGCTTTTATCTGTTAATTTAGGTTTTCCCCCGTACTCGTAAAAAAGTAATTTTAAAGGTACTTCTACCGGTTCTTCGATGATTTGGTTATTCATGAATGGATATCCGCCTGTAGAAACCAGTGATACTTCGTAGATTGTCAAATAACTAAACTCCCGGGAATAGGATTACATTCGCTTGCAAATATGAATACTAATTTGAAATTAATAAGATTGTTGACGAAAATTTTTTTCCCTTGATTAGTATGTATATCTTGAATAGAAATGCTACCAGCCGACCAGATTCTCATTCGACCACCCGTAGAGGCCTACTCCCTTCTTATTGCGGTTACGGGAGGTTGTTCTTGGAATA
>MBAA01000132.1:22119-22403 GCA_001940655.1 Promethearchaeota archaeon CR_4 | reverse complement strand
CTCGCTGGGGGAAATCCTACCTCGGCTCCAGTGGCCTATCTTGTCAAAATCATCAGTGCGATTAAGGAAAAATTTCCTGATGTGGAACGTATAAGCTCCTATGCAAAGATTCTGGACATTGCCCGGAAATCTGACGAGGAGTTAAAATCGCTCGCCGATGCAGGATTGAACATTGTCTATGTTGGCCTCGAAAGCGGGTCGGATAAAGTCCTCGCGAACATGAAAAAGGGGACGACCCCTCGAATGGCCATCCAACACGGGAAGCGAATACTCGCGGCAGGTCT
>MBAA01000132.1:19338-22111 GCA_001940655.1 Promethearchaeota archaeon CR_4 | reverse complement strand
CATTTCACAATTGGGAGAGAATGTTACGAGCGAAGTCTACAACGATCATGTTAGTAACTATGTGTCCATTCACTCTCATAACATCAAAATCGATAGACAGCGATTCCTTGACATCCTCGATGAATCCATCCGTGATCCTCGCATTCAAGCGATGGAACCAAGATTTCTCGAATCGATGTGAGTTCTCTAATATTATCCCGTGATATCAACCGTGCTTTCCCCGCGAGTATGTCCTTGCGAGTCGATGTAGAGTAACAATGCATGATCTGCATGCTCGAAAACAAGCGCCACTGGAAACGATTCTGCGTGATCGATGAGGGATTTCTTCACGTATAAGACAAAATTCTGGGCACAGGAAGAACATCGCGTGGTCATCTTAATTAGATATCTCTTGGGAACTTCTTTGAAAGCGTCTTCCACGATCTCCTTGAATCCCTCGAAAAGATTGCCAAAGGTTGAACTTTGGAGGAAAAGCTCGCTATATACTTCATACCACTGTTCGGAGATAAATTCCATGAACGCTTCCATTACTTGATATTGACAGGCGGGGGTCGCCCCAACAATAAAAATTAGCGTTTTGCCCTTCCCTTTCGGGGGGTCAATTTTTCGGAAGACCAACTTGTAATCTTGTTTCTTGATGTGGATTGAATATGATAATTTTCCGGGATAGTTGCGCGCGTTCAGAACGTCAATTTGGTTAAAAGTAATTGTGGCTGCGGGGTTACGCCAATTAAAAAAAGTTTCAGATCCAATTCCGATATTGAGATAGAGAATTTGATTACGCAATTCAATATACGGTTCGGCTTTAATATTAAAATCCTTCCTTGAATATTCTCTTTTGATCTCTCTTATTCACGGAAACGCTATTAAACTTTCTTTCAAATTTAACCATATTTATGAGTGGAGAAAAAAATCACGAACGTGGAGAATTAACGCTCGCAGAAATCTGGGAAATTCCCTCCTCCCTCAAGAGAACGTTGCATTTCCGGGAAAAGATACGAAAGATCGCCCAAGTGATTGTTGACAAAAACCCTTTAAACCTCATTTTAGCCGGAAATGGAACGAGTTTTCACGCGGGATTCGCGAGTCAATATAACTTAATCTCGATTGCAAAGATTCAAACAGTAGCAATTCTATCACCAGAGTTTCACTACCAGATTCAACCCATCCTTGATGTAAGGTCGATAGTTATTGTCATTTCGCAGTCCGGTGAAAGTGAAGATAGTCTTATGGTGTGTGAAGCGGCAAGGGCGGTAGGAGCTATGACGATTGGCATTACTAACAACGAAACTAGCAGACTGGCGAAAAATACCGACTTGCATTTTGTAACAATGTGCGGTCCTGAGAAATCGGTGCTTGCCACTAAAACCTATGTTAGTCAATTAGGGATGTTGTTTGCGTTAACCCTCGAGATCGGTTTTTTGAAACACACATTGCGAGAAGATAATTACAACGATTACTGGAAGCAGCTCGAACTGATACCGGATAAAATTGAATCCCTCTTGCCAGATTTACGCAATGCCATTCGGAAAATCTCCCGCTATTACAAATTTGCCGAAAAAGCTTTCGTTATTGGGACAGGTCCTGATTTTGCTACCGCTCAAGAAGCGGCGTTAAAACTAAAAGAAGGGGCACGTATTTTCGCCCAAGCTTACTCGACTTCAGAATTTCCGCATGGACCTATCACCCTTGCGGATCATACCTCTTGGATCATCGCGATCATTCCACATGAAAAAGATGAGCGGCGCCAGAAGATGTTACGCCTTCTCTCCCGTCTTAAAGAAAGAGAAGCGACAATTCTGGGAATCTGCAGTCAGATGACTCCCACGAACGAGCTTGACGTCCTCGATCACGTGATTAATTTGCCCAACGTGCCGAAGATTTTTAACCCCCTCATTGCCATCATCCCTCTTCAAATCTTGAGCGTGGAAATCGCCATCATCAAAAACATAAATCCCGACACGCCCAAGTACTTAACAAAAATTTCGCAAATTTGAATTCATTACTCGTGGTGACATAGTATGAACATAATTTGGGTCGAGGAACTCTCGCTGATGAAAAAGTTCATGAAAACTAAGACACTTGGCGGCATCGAAACCCATATGATAAATATGTTGCAATGGTTGCGGAAGAACGGCCACCGCGTGTCAATGAATGAACCCTTCAAAGATGGTACTGTCCCTGACATCCTCGTGGCCTGCACCTACGGCCCCCTTACCCTCTACAGACTCTGGAAATACCGCAAACAATTTAAGGCCGCAGTCGTCCACCACGGGCATACGACCGTCGAAGACCTGCAAGGTGGGGGATTTATTCCTGGATTTCTGAAAGGTCTCCTCCCAATCTATATGAAATTCTTGTACTCGTTTTCTCACATTATCATTTGCCCCTCTCCGTACGCCCGATCACTCCTGAAAAAAACCGGCGTGAAACCCCCGATCCGGGTGGTGTCGAGCGGCATTCATTTTGGTAAATTCCTCCCAAATCTCGAAAAACGGCAGAAGTTCCGCAGTTACCTTGCGAAAACTTTCCACATGGATCCCGCAAAACCCGTCATATTGGACGTGGGGATTAGCTGGCAACGAAAAGGGCCAGACACGTGGTATGAATGCGCGAAACGCCTCCCTGATTACAATTTCGTGTGGGCTGGACCTTTAGTCAAGAATCCCTGGGTGGATAAATGCAAATCATTACCGAATGTTGCCTTCACAGGTTTCTTGGATGACATCCACGAGGCTTATTGCGGAGCAGACGTGTTCTTCTTTCCTTCCTA
>MBAA01000132.1:15311-19293 GCA_001940655.1 Promethearchaeota archaeon CR_4 | reverse complement strand
CCGCATTTACCAGCGAGCCATTAAACTCAAAAATATCTGCCTCGACAAGTATGGGGTCGTAGGTATCTAGCAAAACTATTTTATTTTTTTCACGAACTTGCTTATATAAGGTGATCAATATGCAAAAAGTCTCAGAAAAATTTCAGGAAATCCGTAAGGGCGCGTTTGACGTCAGGTATATGATGCGGGGGCCAGTTTTAGATTGGGGCATCCTCGAAGCCGAACCCGGAAAACAGATGGGACAACACTGGCACGAGAAGGTGGAAGAGACCTTTTATTGTGTCCAAGGAACCGGCATCTTCATTTGCAACGGCAAGGAAATCCCCTACGCAACGGGGGACGCCATCCGGTGTGAGACTGGGGAAAAACACGACATTAAAAATACGGGAAAGATGATAATGAAGGTGGTGTTCGTCAAGACGCCTTATTTTCCAGATGACAAAAGGACTGACTAGAAGTAGGATAGCAATTTTTTTTTATCTTCTACTTGTCAAAAATAGAAATAAAATGAAGTAAGGTATTATTTGGTTAATTCCTTAATTTCTTGGTTAACCCCAAGAAGCTCGTTTTCCAATTGCTTCTTGTACTCTTCTAGCATTATCCTTTGTTCTTCTTTGGTTAAATAATGCCGGCAATGAAAAATGGTTTTTACTGGCATCCAGACACACGAACTCGATTGGGAATTAGGTCGTTCGCAACACATATTATCAGCCTCTTATTGTTTTTTTTCCTAAGATATGTTGGTTTCATGCGACACAAATCTTGCCCCCTATCCAATGCAAACGGAGCAGGTGTCACCGTTTCGGATTGAAAGTGCACAAGACGAACATAAATTAGGTTTTTTTTTGAGAATTCAATTATTGTAGTAGGTATGAATCCTATACCAAGTATAAGATTCGAAGCATTTAAATTCTGGAGTTTACACTAGCATAGCAAGTTACCTCGTGGTGATTTACTATGTATGACGAAACTCTTTGCAATCACTCTGATGAATCACCCTGCGCCGTGCGCGGAGTCCTAGAAATCGTGTCGAAAAAGTGGGTTATTTGCATCACAAACCTACTCGAGAGAGGAAAATCCCTCCGATACAGCGAAATCAAGAGTTTTCTTAGTGATATTAGTCCTAAAACCCTCTCTGACACGTTGAAAGTGCTCGAACGGGAAAGATTAATCACGCGCACCGTGTACCCTGAAACACCCCCCCGAGTTGAGTATTTATTGACCCAGGACGGAGAGGAATTGAAACAAGCTCTGGAACCCCTAGTCAATTGGACGCGAAAACGTGAAAAATTTCAACTCGAAGAGGCGGGCAGGAAGACCAAGAATTTTCTTATACAAAAAAGTGATGTTGAATAAAGGAGGACGTGAAGTAGATGTCAAATAATATTGGAAAATGCCCAAAATGTAATTCAATTCTTAGGAGTGAAGATATACAAGACATTGATTTTCGAGGTTTCAATCGCATACATACGGCATACGTTTCCCAAAAATGCCAATACATAATTGGATTCTCTGCAGCTAAGTGAACTTTTCTTCGTTCTCCCTCGTTTTCATCCACACAGGGGACATCGAGTTTTAAGTCCAATTTAGCAGTGCTCTTACTTCGATATCAATGCCCACAAAGTATGAGGATTTCGTAACAACCATTTTCATTAGAGGGTTTTGAAAGAATCATAAAGATTAAATAGTTCGACCTAGAACTATCTACTTAGTTCGAAATAGAACCACTTTTGAGACGATCAAACAATATGATTAATGAGAAATCTAAGACAAAAGTCAAGGAAAAAACAAGAAAAAATGCGAATATAAATGCTACATTAAAAATAATTAATTCCTTGCGGAGTATTCACGGGAATTTTTCACCAAAAGACATAAGTGAATCCCATTTACTGCAAATCATTGATGCGAGTATTAAGACTGCAAATTCTTCAGCACGTCAATGTTATTCGATAATTGTCATCGATGATCGGGAACAAATGCAAGAATTAATCGGTTACCAAGGCAGTCGGGCGTTAATCTATTGCGTGGATTTTAATCGACTCAGAGCCCTGGCCAAACATCTCGGCCACGAATTCAGCAATGAAGATATTATTGGATTCATCACAGGTACGATGGATGCAATGCTTGCTGCACAGACAGCCGTGATAGCCGCGAAATCTCTTGGAATTGATTCCCTCATTACGAATGGGATGCATCGGACTAATTTTACAAAAGTATACGAATTACTTCACCTTCCTGAGACTTCCTGTTTCCCGTTAATTACCATTGTGTTGGGTTATCCAAAAGCGGAACCGCCCCACAAGAAAGGGCGATTGAGTCGGGAATTTGTCGTTCATTTTGGCAAGTATACCCCGCCAGACACAACTACCTTGGAAGGGATTGTCGCAGAATATGACGATAACCAGAAACGAATCGGTCTCATTGATAATTGGGAACAGGAGGGTTTCAGGCACTATTTGGACTGGTTCTACGTGAAATGGATGGGTAATCCCCCTGCAACGAAGGTTCCGGAGGGAAAAATTCTGGAATTTCAAGAGCAACTAAAAAAGAGTGGATTTTGGTGGTAAAATCCTAACCATTATTTTGGAGACGTTTACATGGAAGAAGAACAGGTTAAAGAACAAGCAAAAGCAGTAATTGAAAAATCCGATTTTGTATTTCTTAGCACTCTGGATGAAGAAGGATTTCCCCACATCCGTGCGTTGTTTAATTTCCATAACAAGATAAAATTTCCCAAGCAATTGAAAACTATTGAGAGTTACAAGGAGGAATTTGTAATCTATTTAGGTACCAATACCTCGTCAGAAAAAGTAGAAGTGATAAGAAGAAATCCTAAAACATCGCTCTATTACTACGTGTCGGAGGATAGGTTATCGGGGTTGACGCTTACAGGATTTATGGAAGTAGTTCAAGACCAACGTATCAAGAATGCCCTCTGGGAAGATGGATGGGAACGTTATTATCTCAAGGGAGTGACCGATCCTGATTATACCATTTTAAAATTTAAACCAACAACTTTGAAATTATATTACGCTCTCAATACAGATACTATAAAATTCGGATAATCGTGATTTTAAAGAAGAAACAACCATCAAGGCATACTACATGACGGTATTAAAAACCCAACGTAAAGCCGGATTTTTAATTTCGCAGATTCATCAGATAAGTGGGAGAATCTTTGCCAGAAAATTGAAGGAAATGGGGATTAACGACATCAATCCCGCCCAAGGGCGAATTATGTTTGCCTTGTGGAAAAACGATGAAATCTCTCTGAAGGAACTTTGCGAGAGAACATCGTTGAAGAAATCCACCCTTAGTATGATGATTGACAAAATGGAACGCGAGGGTAAGATCCTGAAAACCCAGGCTCGCGAGGACAAGCGAGAACTTCGCCTCAAGCTAATTGATCAAAATGAAAAAAAACTCAATGAAGCATATTTGCAGGTATCAGTGGAAATGAATCACCTTTTTTTCAAGGAATTTACGGAGAGTGAAATAGATCATTTCGAAGAATACCTCGAACGAATATTATTTAATCTCAAGGGATTTGAAAAATCGATAAAGTAGGCAATCCTTCAGTTCTACAAATATTGGAATAGTCGTGTAATGAATTTAGTATGGAATTGTGAATATTGAGGAATATATTACCCCTAAACGAGTATAGGGATTTAATCCAGTTGGATGCTCCATTTCTTCCTCCACAACTTGCCCTAGATCCTCGTGAAAATCAAAAAATAAAACGTCGTTTGGTTTCGGAGTTACTCACATATTTTCACCCAGAAACTTCACTCCCGAATCTTATTCCTGAAGAATTGTATGACAAGTATAGAATTGAAATCTATCGCATCATCATCACGCGAAGTCCAGAAAAAATACCCTATTGGGTCAATGAGGACTTCGATCTCCTCCTTCAAATCGAACGGCGCGAGAAGACACTAGTAAACGCAAATTCCCTCACGCCAAGTGTTAAATATCCCGCAAT
>MBAA01000132.1:13672-15257 GCA_001940655.1 Promethearchaeota archaeon CR_4 | reverse complement strand
GGCAAATGAACGATTGTTGGGTTGTTTCACCCCCTTTCACAAGTGTATTGACAACGCCATTCACGCTTCCGCCGGCCCGCGTCTCCGGGATGATTGCTATCTAATCATGCAGAAACAAAAAACCCTAGAACCCATCGGCATTGCGAAAATCACGCGTGGGTACAACCTCCCCGCAACTTATATTTTGCATACAGTTGGTCCAAATTTGTCCAAATCCGAGCATGGGAAGAGATCGCTTCAAATAATCGAGGAACACGCCAAACAATTAGGGTCTTGTTATCGCTCGTGTTTGGAATTGGCTGATCAAATTCCCGCAATCCGGCGCTTGGCATTTTGTTGTATCTCAACGGGGGCCTTCGAGTTTCCAAATGACGTTGCTGCACCACTCGCGCTTTCGTCTGTCCATGAATGGGTGCAACAACATCCTAGTCGTTTCGATCTCATTGTTTTTAACGTCTTTACCCAAAAAGACGTTGAAATTTATCGTAAATTATTCCAATAAACTCGTATCCGTAATGGATTAGCGCATTATGTGAAAAAAGAGACGTGAGATTTATGAATGAACCCGCAGACATCACCCGATGTGCACAATGGATTCGAGAGAGCACGTGCATTCTCATCGGAGCGGGGGCCGGTCTTTCTGCTGACGCGGGCAATAATTACACAGATATAAAATATTTTGCCGAACACTTTCCCGGGCTCGTGAAGAAAGGTTTTCGGATGAAGCTGCAATTGATGGGATATGAAGATTGGACCGAATCCCAAAAATGGGGTTACTATGCTCAGCATATGACCGAAATTATGAATCTCCCCCCCCATTCAGTGTATGGACGGCTTTTAGATCTTGTCCAGTCCCGCGATTATTTTGTCCTCACCACTAACGTGGATGAGTTGTTTGTCAAAAACGGCTTTGATCCATTGCGAATTTACACGCCCCAAGGGTCTTACTACCGCATCCAATGTGTAAAACCGTGTTCTGACGAAACTTGGCCGAGTCGCCCGATTGCCGAGCGTCTCTATCCCTTGATCAACCACGACACCCAGGAAATTACCGATCCCGCGGCTCTCCCCGAGTGTCCCAAGTGTGGGGGTCGGGTTTTCATTAACGTGCGTATTGGAGATTGGTTTGTTCACGCCCCCTATGCGGAGGAAGAGAAACGTTACCATACGTGGGTCGCTAGCCACCAGGAACGGAATCTAGTTCTCATCGAAATAGGGTCGGGTTACCACACGCCGGTCTGGATTCGGTGGCCATTCGAACGCATCGTCCGTTCCTTCCCGAATGCACGGTTGATCCGCATCAATTTAGAATATCCTGAGATCCCCCCGGAAATTCACCACCGTGCCATCTCGATTCGGGGAACGGCAATGGAAACAATAACTGCTCTCTGGGAAGAAATGGGGTTGAATCTTTAGCAGGCGTATTTCATTTTTGGATTCAATGAGTATTGAGTGGAATCATAATTATTTGCCACAATAACACCGATTTGAAAGCTCAGATGGAATTTCACTCGATTTCGCGATTAGTTATTTGTTCAGAATGTGGGAAAGTGCTCAATGATAAATCACATTATCAACACTTGAA
>MBAA01000132.1:7649-13658 GCA_001940655.1 Promethearchaeota archaeon CR_4 | reverse complement strand
ATGACCGCTTGAATCCTTAAGTCGCAATGCTTGCACTTGACCATCGCTAGAAGCGGAGCGAGCGGCGGACGCAGAGGGCGGGGGACGGAGATTAGCTCCGGCAAAATGTTTTTTACCAGCTTTGCGATAGTTATCTATACTGGTTGAAGCTTCTGTTTCAACGTGAATAGCATATGGAGCGAACTGCGAGCAAGAGGGGAGCGAAAAAGTCCGGTCGGAAAGGTGCTAAAAAGGATCGAAGAAAAGCTACCCTTTCCGAAAAACCTCCAGTGCGAGCGCAGAAAGCAGATGCGGTGAAACCCGCTAAAGCTCCAACAAAGAAAGCTGCGAAAAAACAACGGAAAAGTCTCGCAAAGAAAACGCATGTGAATACACTTGGATCGGCACCGCCGGAATTAGGTATGCGGATGGCAGTGCTCGAGGCGGAATTTCAAGAGTTGACTCGGCAATTCATCGAGCTACGAGCGCACATCGTGCGGGGCGAAGTGAACCGGGCTCCAGTCGAGAATCTGAATAACTTTTTTAAAGAACCTCCCCTTACCGAGGCGATCGAGCGGATTCTAAACCAAAATTTTAAGGATCCTGAGGCGAAAGAAGAGGGCATCAAGGAAATCTCAGAGTTTGTCCTCTATTTCTCGCTCTTTCAATGCCTCAAACCCCTGCGAACCGAAATATACCGTAGCATCCTCGACGCCATCGAAATGGCAGAAAATCCGTCCGACCTCAGGGAACTCCTGCAAAAAAGCGTCCTGTTGCGCCTGGTCGAGCTCTACGTGGATATCGCTAGCGTAGATCAGAAGGAAAAAATCCTGAACATTTTGAGCACCTCACTTGAAACAGTTGCCCCCGAACCCCTGTTTTTGAAAATAGGTCAGATAGTGCGCCCTATTGTCCAAGACACGACTTTTCAAGCAAAGATGGAAACCCAGCAAGAAAAGGAAATTGTCTATGCGCAAGATTACCAACCTATTACGAATGCCGACGTTGAAATCAAGAGTGCCATTGACGTGTGGTTGAAAAGTCAGCCGCTCAATTTAGATGCCCAAAATATCCTTCAACAGTCGTTGAAAACCAAATTTGAGGAAGAATGCTTCGCTAGGGGAATCCCTGCACGTCCGGACCTGCTACAACAATGCCAAGAAATGCTGTCCATGCAATTAACCCTTCTCAGCTTGCAAATGAGCTCGGAGGAAGAGGCGGGGACATCGTAACCCCGATCCTCTTGGTCATTCTATTCACTGGAATTTTGCTCGCCCTCCAAACAGAAATACGTTACCCAAACGTTTTTGGGGGCTAGTTCTCACTTAGTTGGATCCGCGGAGGTTTCTCATACATCTGCATTAATCCTTAAATAATCGGTTGGAACAATCAAACTAATAACGGGTATCCTTCGTATGTCAAAACAACCGGGAGGCGCACCGGCGCCCAGCGAAAGAGAGCTCGATGATTGGATTGCAAACGAGGCGATTCCGTTCTCCATCGATTCGCCTGCAACGTTCAATGTCGGTGTAGCAAAGGTTGTTGCCTCATTTGTTGATTCAGTGGAGTTGCTCGGTTTCGGGGAAGCGCTTCACGGCGGCGAGGACATTCTCCTCCTCCGCAACCAGCTCTTCCAGCGTTTAGTGGAGGCGCATGGCTACAGCGCGATTGCGATCGAGAGCAGTTTCCCTCGGGGGCGGGTAGTGAACCAGTTCGTGTCTGGTCGCGGCCCGGCATCGTATGATGTCGTGCAGGACACTGGATTTAGTCACAGTTTCGGTAAATTTGAAGCGAATCGAGAACTCATAGAATGGATGCGACAATACAATGCTAACCCTGCCCATCGCGTCAAACTCCAGTTCTATGGATTCGACAGTCCGACCGAAATGTCCGGCGGCGAAAGCCCGAAACAGGTCTTGCATTTTGTTCTCGATTATCTCACTTCCATCGATACCGCAAGCGGCCAAAAGCATCGCAAATGCATCGACCCGCTCCTAGGCCAAGACTCTGCTTGGGAAAACCCTGCTGCAATGATGGATCCGAATAAATCGATAGGCCTGTCCCCTGCTGCAAGTGCGCTGCGGATTGAGACAGAGGATCTCTTTACAGAATTATGGGCTCGCCGTCCCGAGTTGGTGGCTATGAGTGATGAAAGTCGCTATTTGGAAGCGATGCATTATGCTTCGGTCGCACGACAGCTACTCAACTATCATGCCACGATGGCACGAACGTTGGGCGATCGGATTGTCCAACTTCTCGGCATTCGCGACGCGATGATGGCGGATAATTTAGCTTATGTGGTGTCCCGTGAGCGTGGCCGCGGGAAAGTGTTCGTCTTCGCTCACAATAGTCACCTGCAGCGCGGAAAGACCCAAATGCAACTTGGTCCTGACGTTTACACGTGGTGGCCTGCGGGATCGCACCTCACCGAGATGTTTGGCCTGCGCTATGCCGTCATCGGTTCGGCAGTGGGCGTTTCTGATGCTAATGACATCGGCCAGCCCGAAGCCGGTAGTCTTGAGGCGCGCTTGATTGCCACTCCGGGGCCGGGGCGCTTCATTCCCACTCACAAGGGCCAAGGTCTTCCCGACTCGGTCATCGCCACGCTTCCCACTCGATTAGGTAGTATAAAGAATCCGACCTATTTCCCATTAAATCCTCAAAGCTTAACCGATTTTGACTGGTTTCTTATCTTAGATTCCACGCCTTACTGTCGTGGGGGGCCCCCACTGCCCTAACCGGGCGTGAACTCCTAGTGGTAAAACTGTTAGCTGGAAAAAAGGAATGATAGCATCATAATGATTCGTGAGGTTCCCGAAGAACATAGCGAGGAACAAAAAGAAGAAGATCCAAAGGGCGTCTAAATATGCTTGAACTATACTTTTCCAATAAACATCAAAGATATGAAAGGATAAGATACGTTGAAAACCTATTTTTGTTGTCTTTGTTTGAGGGAAGCAAGCTCTTTCGTTGCATTTTCGCCTAGTTCCTTGTTTCCGCACTTGGAACTAATTTCGATCGACTCCGTGAGATATAGTATAGCTGTTGGCAAATCTCCCTTATCGATAAATACGCGGGAAGCACAGTACAATAATTCTCCCTTTCTCTGCAGGTTTCCTATTTTCTCGACATACTTGATTGCTTTCTGGTAGGAATCCAGGCTCTCTTGGTATCGTTTCGATTGTAGGTGGGCATCCCCCATGAAATTTAGAACCGCGTTTGCATAATAGTATTCCCCAATCGCTTGGAGGAGGTCGAGTGATCGCGTCCAGTGTGACATTGCTAGATCCTTTTTGTCGAGTAAGAGATTGATATAACCAATCATAGCGAGAAGATACCCGAGTTGTTCCCGATTTCCAAGCTTTTCTTGAATGCGGGCAGCATTCTCATATGCTTTTAATGCATCAGAGTTTTTATCCAACCTGCCTTGTATGTCCCCTAGATATTGATAAATTCCCGCGATGACCTCGTCTTCCTCAGAATGAGCGAACGCCTGTAACGCTTCTGAAAAGAATTTGACAGAATCCATGGGTATGTCGCGATCCATGTGGTGTAATCCAAGCAACAAAATTGTTCGCCGGATCTCGGTCTTATCCTTCTGCTTTTTCGCAGTCTCGTATTTCCTGATGAGGTCGTCGACGTATTGTCCGGCATTCCAGGATCCGAGGGAATGGAATTGGCCATCGAGAGTCTGCTTCCGCTCGTGATCCCCTATTTCCTCCGCATTCAATGAGGCAACCCCTACGTTATCTATTGCTTCATTCACCATGCCGAGCTTCATGGACATCGTCGCGAGGTCGATGCGCCGGAACATCAAGGCACGGGTGTTTCGCGTGGCTAATTCTCGTTCCAAAGCAAGCTTGTAGTAATATCGGGCGAGGAAAAGATTATCCAAGTGTTCATGTACTTGAGCAATGCCGTGGAATTGGCGTGCGACGCCGGCCTGATCGTGACTATCTTGGAAGATAGCAAGCGCTTGCTTGTAATGGGATAAAGATTTCTCGTGATTCTTGAGATGCAAGTGCACGAGGCCCAAGTTCGACAAGTCATGAGCGACCGCCACCCGAACGTCGAGATCCTGGTGCATCTGGAGGGCACGCTCGTGGTGTTCAAGAGCCCGACGGTATTCACCTTTTGCATCAAGTGTAGTACCCATCACGGAGTGTACGTTCGGGAGGTCGACCTTGTCCCCAAGTTTTTCGAGCATCTCCCTTGCTTGACTCAAACGTTCGATGGCTGCATCTATATCGCCCTTGGCAAGCAACAACTCGGATCTATCGCTGATCGTGGTGGCAATCATATGCAAATCCCCGAGTTGCTCGAATATAGCCTGCGCGCGATCATATTCTGACAAGGCTTCCTCGTAGTCACCTTTTGCTGCGAGAAGGGCTGCAATGCTGGCGCGCACCACGCCAGAGCTATGAATATCACCAATCGCATTCGATGTTTCGAGTGCTCGCTGGTAATATATCGATGTCTGATTGAGATCGCCCGTTGTTTTATGGATATCACCCATTTGCCGCAGTAATCGGCTGACATGCTGTTTGTTATGCAGTTTCTCGTGGATGTCGATAGCTTGCTGGAATACTTTCAAGGCGGCAGTCCCTTCACCAACATCGATGTGGAATTGCGCCTTAGACTCCAACGCGTTCGCGATACCAACTAGTTCGCCGGTGAGCTGGGCTACTTGGTAAGCCTTTTCGTGGCATTCCACTGCCTTGCCCAGCTCCCCCAGCATGTTCCAAACGTCCCCAAGATGCGAGTACGCAATGTCAAGTCCATTACTGAAGCGTTCCGATTCGAACACCTGGATTGCGCGGAGTAAACCATCCCGCGCGCGATGAATTTCACCCGCGGCGAGGTATGTGACGCTCGTGGTCACCAGCTGGCTTGCGATCCCTTTCCTATCCCCGAGTTCCTCGAAGATCGACAAAGCCCGGGTGTAATAGGGTATGGCATCTCTTGCCGGTAATTGCGCCCCGATTAAGCTGAGGAGGATGGCGATGTTACGCTTGTCTCCTTGCTTCTCGTAGTAGGACAAGGATGCCTTGAAGTGGGCCAATGCCTTGTCTTGCAAACCATTTTGCACTAAGATTTGCCCAGCGAAGCACTCGCGGTCTCCTATAGACGGCGATGGAAGCTTGGATGCAAGCCACGTATCGATAGCCGTAACCTGTGCATCTCTGGTGTTCACGTCACGGGCATCAACTCGCTGTAGAGCAGCGATCACTTCTGCTGTCGGACCGACCACCTTGATGACCTCAACGCCGAGCTGCTGAGCAATCATGGTCAGCATCCGGTCTTGAGAAGTTGTCGTACTATCTTGCCTTGAATCTGTGACGAGGATTTGAGAGGTGTCGGGCAGAACCTTGAAGGTTTCGATTTTTGATGCCGAACCGTGTGATATCCAGATGACCGATTGCACTCCCTTCATCCGAGCTAGCATGGGGACGACATCGAAATCATCGCCCCCCGAATACCCCATGACAACTAATTTCCTTCCATCACAGATCTTGTCGAATAAGGGACGTTTGAAGACCTCAACCGAGAAAACATCCCCCTCCTTACCCTTCCCCAGTGCCGACAACGTGGTGATGACCGTTGATTTCGTATCCTCGCCCGTAAGCGGATTCTCGTTGGAACCGTGCAGTTTGTAGAGTACTATCATATTCTTGGCCTGGTCGACTTGAGGATCAGCGTGTGCATCGAAATCTTTCGACGTGATGATGTCGACTAGGCGTGGGTTGTCCAAACCCACAGCTCTCTCGATAAAATGGTCGAAATTGGTGGTCAAGACCGGGTTACCGGCTGCGAGCATCTTCGCCAAGTATCGATGGATTGAGTTCGGTTGCCTGTCCGGCGTCAAGGAAAGCTCGTCGAAATATTTTATAAAAACGAGGTCGTGGTCAATCGCCGCGCGGTATTCCTCCACGAGGGTTTCATATCGCAGATTTGGGATCTGGCAAATCTCCTCTATGGCTTTCGGAGGGGCAGAAAATTTGATAATGCCGTCCATTAACTGTCGAGCTG
>MBAA01000132.1:4273-7640 GCA_001940655.1 Promethearchaeota archaeon CR_4 | reverse complement strand
CCGAGGGAGGATCTATAGATATACCCGCGCCAACTAGGAAGCAGTACCCACCATCCCCGCCGAGCAGCGCAGGAAGGTCACCATCAATTTGTTTAAGCATAAACCCCGTGTGTCTATCTCCCTAATTGTATAAAAAACTAAGCACCCGTACCGACCTCTCCCGCGAAAAGAATGAGGATAGTCACCTAAAATCTTGCAATGTAATTAGATCGATTAATCATAAATTTTGGTGACAGTTTTCCCTCCGTCATCGTAAATCTTTTGGGAGGAGGCGTGACCTGCACCGACAGGTTTATCTGTGAATTGAGGTTGCAGAAAATACCGATAGTCCAAGTATTGCGGAAAGAATAAAGGAACGAGCATTAGAATTGTTATTTGGAGCTTAGATCTAGAACTCAAATCCGAGAGAACCAAGATTATGGTTGACATTAACAGTCTAATGGAAGATATTGCCATCGCGGCATTCGAAAACAATACCAAAATTGCTTCCCTTGCCTTGGTTGCAGAGACAGGAAACGTGGTCTACCAAACTAAAAATTGGGATCTGTCGCACCAGACGAACATAATATTTGATGTGGTTAAAGGAATCAGAGAATTTATCTTTAACAACCTGAAATTTTCCGTCACCAGCACCGATCCGACAAGGATAGTGGGCGTAAATGAAGGAGGGATGGGAGCCGTGGTGATTCTTCGCTACAAGGAAGGGTTCCTGCTTTCCTATGTAATGCCCGGGGGGAGTCCCGAGAGTGCATTAAATTTTCTAGAACACTATATCAATATTTTAAATGATATGTGATTAGACATTGACTGACCGATTGCTTCGTATCTTCAACTTGATTTTGCTTCCTCTTGGGAAATAACCCCTGTTTAACTTCTCTAATTTTTGGTCGATTTTTTCTCGGGCTGAATGTTTCCCGGAATGGCCAATGCGGCAAGTTGGCGAATTGGTCCTTCTAGATAATAACAGCGATCGTATTCTTTTGTCCGATATTCTCGAGCTTGCACTTCGTCAAAGGGAAAAGTACCATAGATAAGACGATCCCGCCGAACACATTCCTCAACATATGCCTGACGCTCGGAAGGAAGTGGCGCAAAGTATTGCATCAATATTTCAAGTTTCCCTTGCGGTAATTCCGGATTTCCCGTTGTACTCATGATAATTGCTAGAGATAAGACCCGGGACGGGTGCATATATGCAAGTGCATGGGCGATCATCCCCCCATTGAAGCCCCGCAGATGCGGGCTTTCTCTATCTTCAGGACATCCAAAATTCCCACCGCGTCATAGACCATATCTTCTAACGTGTATGGTACTTTTGGTTTTTCCCCGCGCGCAATCGCGACATTAAGGTCCAATTGTCTCGTATTCAATCTCGACATTATTTCCATTCGTTTTTGGCATACTTGGTTCACATTCTGTTTTTCTAGAGGTTCATAATTATTTTCCACTTTTTTGCCACACTATGCAATAGTGGTGGGGCACTTTTGGCACCTAAATTGTTAGATAACCCCAAATATCGAGGAATTTCTGGACTTGGAACTAAAAATTTCTTTTTTCATCTTTTTGCGACCCCGGTTCTATTCGGACATACTTTTCGGCAAATGTTACAATTGAATAAATTATACCCTTTTTCAGTTTTAATCTTGCAGACCTTCCTACATAGTTGTTGATCAACGGTCTTTCCATCTAATGCTTTTTGGGGGCAAGATTTCAGACATAAAAAACAGTTGGGAATACAATACTTTCTATTTATGATCGTATCTGGTTCAAGGGTGACATCTACTAAGATGGAACCCAAACAAATCAGGTTTCCATATTTTTCATTTACGAGGAGATTATTAATCCCTATCACGCCCAGTCCTGCTAAATACCCCGCATGGCGAAGCGATAAGATAGCCCGACCGTAGGATCTCTCAGGCTCCCAGTATTCGTAAGGATCATCTGCTGGAATCGGGATGGAATTGACACCCTCGTCAGCTAACTTATCGCTAAATGCGAGACCTATCCTGTCAAGATCCTGAAGGATGGTTTGCGTTGCGTGAGTGTAGGGAACACGATTAGGAGATTCTAAAATATCTGAAGGTAATTTCTTCGCAAAAACGATGACGGACTTACATTTAGGATAAATATCTGTTGGTTTAAATCCATCCGGAGCTCCCGTGAATTTATCCGCCGGGGCAATACCACATAAATCTAAACCAAAAGATTTTGCCAACTTTTTGACATTTTTTGAGAGGATCATTTTCTACTATTCCTCATGTCGATTAATGTTCTTAATAATAAAAGTCGTTTTAGCATTCTCAGGCTCCATTTTACATAACGTATATCAATTATCCTCACGAAACTCTACAAGTTTATTTTATTAAGTTATTTAACGAAGAATCTAGCAGGATCCCCGCTTCGTTCGCGGATGGCCGCGCCGGACAGTATGCCCCAGCGCCGTGGTGAGCTCAGGGACGACTCCCCGCGATGATCCACTGGTAACGCTGCAATCCGGCCTCAGGGGGTTCGATATGGGAATTCCTCGGAATTTCCACGAAATTCTCCCGGCGGGGGCCACCCTTTCTTATTATTATGCCTACCTTCAGAACAAGTTTATGCTCCTAGAAGTCATTCTCCTTCTGCATCATTGGAGAATATTGGTTCAAATACGTTGACCTTATACTCTAAATTGTTATGAAACCATTTCATGAATACATAAATGAATATCAAAAACCGATGGAGAAGGGAGACGTCAAAGAGGCATATAGAGGATTGATGAATTATATTATGTCCGGGGATTTTTTCTCTTGCTATTCTTAATTAATGCGCTGATTATACTAGGGATGACTTCCCGAGGAATGCTGTGCCCCATCCCATCGATAACTACTAATTCCGCCCCGGGTATGGTTTTTGCGATCACTTTTCCTACTTCAATTGGATAAAATGGATCTTCGCTCCCATGAATGACCACAGTTGGCGCTCGAATTGCCGAAATTACGGGTTGAATGTTTCCCGGAATGGCCAACGCGGCAAGTTGGCGAATGGGTCCTTCAGGATAATAACAGCGATCGAATTCTTTTGTCCGATATTCGCGAACCTGTACTTCATCAAAGGGAAAAGAACCATAGATGAGATGGTCCCGCCGAACACTTTCCTCAACATATGCCTGACGCCCGGCAGGAAGAGGTGCAAAGTACTGCATCAATATTTCAGGTTTCCCTTGCGGTAATTCTGGATTTCCCGTTGTACTCATGATAATTGCCAAAGATAAGACCCGGGACGGGTACATGTATGCAAGTGCCTGAGCGATCATCCCTCCCATGGAAGCTCCACAGATATGGGCTTTCTCTATCTTCAGGGTATTCAAAATTCCCACTGCATCATT
>MBAA01000132.1:1409-4257 GCA_001940655.1 Promethearchaeota archaeon CR_4 | reverse complement strand
GTGTAAGGCACATTTGGTTTTTCCCCGCGCGCAATCGCGGCATTAAGCTCCGTGAAGTTCGGTATCCCTGCATTCCCAAATTTGGTTGACAACCCCACATCTCGATTATCGAATCTGATGACAAAAAATCCCTTCTTTGCTAGATCATTACACATTTCATCAGACCACGCATACATCTGACTCCCCAGTCCCGCAATTAATAATAGTGGTTGTGTCCTTGGATTCCCGATGGTCTCGTATTCGATTTCCACGGTATTTCCTTTCATTTTTGGCATTTATCGCTCATACCCCATTTTCCTTAAGGTTCATGATTCTTATAAAAATTCCTTTTTCCATTGTTCGAGTGATATTTCACGGAGAAAGATCTTGGCAGTTACTGGGCCAATGCCCTTAAATTCTTGGAGCCTTTGGTTTAATTCTTCCTCATTATTTGCCGATCGAATTATGTTCGTTATGGTCCCATACGATTCGGTCAACTTTTTACAGATTGAGAGGAGTTTCGTGGCCGTGGAAAAATCATACCGAACATAATGCCCCCTGTCAAGCACCGCCACGAGGTGATCCCATCCTGCAGCAAGAATTTTTTCCGGACTGTTAAGGCCTACTTTAATAAACTCGAGGTAAGCCTGCTTTGCCACTCCCTGCTGGATGGGTTTCCCGAACAACAAGCACGCTAGGAACCACTTGAATGTTTCCTCATCTTTGCCCGTGTTCAGGTTTATTCCTAAGTCTCGTGATTTGATATCCATGTACAGTTTATATTTTCAGACAATGATAAATTTCTTTCTCAGGTTTGCCCTGCTTTTGGCATTTTATCTTCTATTTCGAGCTACAAATAGAAATTAGACTAGTAGAATTGTTTTTTATGATTAAAAAGAAGGATATATGAGTGAAATCAATATTTATAACGAAGAAATTCTTTGCGACTAAATTTCCCGTTCTTTTTTACGATTCACACTCTATCTTTAACCTAGTGAGCTTCTTATGGCAGACTATGTTTTAGGTGTCATTTACGGGATTTTGGCTGGTATATTTAATTTTCTCGGGCAGGTCCTGCAGAAGAAGGCCATTAATGATACCGCGCAAGAAAAACGGGACTCCGCCCTCGTGAGATCCTTGATCCACAACAAAACATGGTTAATGGGGATCGTGTCTATGGTGGCATTCAGTGCCGTCTTCATGATCTTAGGTCAAGCGATAGTTGGGGCTGCCTTAATGCCGGGGTTGGTTGCCTCGGGATTCATTGTACTCGCCATTGGTTCAACCAAGATTCTGAAAGAATCCCTGAAATTGGGAGAGTATGTGGCCATTATTCTTTTAGCCATAGGCATTGTATTAATCGGTTTCAGTCAGTTATCAATCGAAGGGAGTCTGACATATTTCACCGACCCCCAATTCAACACGCGTCTTGCCATCTTTACCGTCGTGTACACTGGTTTGTGGTTGGGTCTTTTCTACGTTGGTCGCAAGGGGCAGAAATTCAAATCCATTTTTTTGGCGATCGGTACGGGATTTCCGTTTGTGGTGGGGACCATCTGGCTCCAGCCCCTTATCATTTCACTGGGGTCCCTTTTTAGCGGGACCGCGGGTGCTTTTGAATGGGTTATTTTCCTGATCGCGGCTATTATTACGCTTATAGTAAACCTGTTAGGACTCGGGCATTATCAGTACGCCCTCAATGCAGGCAACGCGAGCATTGTAGTACCCGTGCAACAAATACCCCAGCAGATTGCACCAATCTTTACGTATTTCGTAATTTACCAATTTATCGCCCCAACCGATTATTCGATTTACTTTATAGTAATCGCAATTCTCTTGATTTGCATTGCAGGGTTTGTCTTTGGAAAGCGCCAAGCAAAGTTGGAACAAATTAAAGGTCCGGAAGAAAAGACAAAAGAATCGCCCAATTCGGAGGTACGAATATAATGGGTACAGAAATCTATTGGTTTTCGGGGACAGGAAATTCTCTTTCAATAGCCCGAACACTTAACTCTATGTTGTCGGAGCAGGGGAAACTTCTACCCATGGCTGCCCTGTACGAAAAAAATAATAATACCACGGACGCGGATGTTGTCGGATTCGTCTTTCCTATTCATCTGGGGGATGCACCCTGGGTGGTTAAAGAGTTCGTGAAAAAAACTCATTTTACACTTAAACCATATATTTTTGCGGTAGCCACGTGTAATGCAAATCCGCACGATTGCCTGCCCCTCTTCCATGAATTGCTCAAAAAATGCTCCCAGACACTGGCCTTGGGTGAGATCATCGAGATGCCTGGCAACGCTCTGGTGACGGAACCAAATATAGAACAGGAAAGATTAGATGCGGCCCCGGGGCGAGTTGCTGAGATTGGCCGCAAAATCAACAATCGGGAAATCGCGTTACAAAAGGACAAGGACATGGATATTCCTGCAAATCCCATGATAGATCGGATTTACAATGCAATGAAACGATTCAAGGTTTCCTCCCAATGTGATGGATGCGAAACTTGCCAAACCGTGTGTCCGCTGGACAATATTTCACTGGTAGAGAATACCCCCCAATGGGGGCAGAAGTGCACGGCATGTTGGGCTTGCTTTCACTGGTGCCCTCAGGAAGCAATTACGATTGAAGTTCCCACCATTGGAAATCGGCGCAGGTACCACCATCCCGATATCACGGTAACGGATATTGCTTCACAACACGTGAGAAGGGATAAATAATATATTTTAAAAGGAGTTGAAGGATGAAACAAATGGAAAAGACTTTCGAACCATCTCCAAGACCATTAAAGGGCGGAAATATCCTCGTGACGTATTTTTCACATTCAGGCAACACGCGGGAACTTGCTCATCAAATCCACGAAAGC
>MBAA01000132.1:1092-1390 GCA_001940655.1 Promethearchaeota archaeon CR_4 | reverse complement strand
AAATTGTGCCCGTAGATCCGTATCCCCGCGATTATGATGCGGTTGTCGAGCAGGCACGGAAGGAACTTCGAGAGGAGTACCGGCCTAACCTGACAACAAAAGTTGAGAACATGAAATCTTACCAAGTGGTGTTCGTTGGTTATCCCTGTTGGTGGGGGACGATACCCATGCCGGTTGCAACCTTCTTATCTGAGTATGATTTTTCTGGAAAAACTATTGTCCCCTTTTGTACTCACGAGGGAAGTCGTCTTGGGCGTAGTGTTTCAAACATCAAAGCTCTTTGCCCGCAGTCGATCGT
>MBAA01000132.1:0-1041 GCA_001940655.1 Promethearchaeota archaeon CR_4 | reverse complement strand
GCTCTCCGAGTGGTTGCGAAAAATTGCGGTGAAAGGGTAGAAATGGATAATAATATCTATTCCATTGACTCAAAAAGTTAAATGGATTATCAAAAGTTGAGAGATTCATTAAAAAAATGAGAGGTTGATTAACATGAAA
This sequence comes from Promethearchaeota archaeon CR_4, assembly GCA_001940655.1. Lineage (GTDB taxonomy): Archaea > Asgardarchaeota > Lokiarchaeia > Sigyniarchaeales > CR-4 > CR-4. The sequence continues at coordinate 902 of MBAA01000132.1, read as the reverse complement.
TACAGATACCTGGGAAAAACTGGGATTCAAACCTCCGCGATCGGATTGGGTTGCATGGGAATGAGTTATGCTTATGGGACGGCACCAGACAAGAAAGAGATGATTAAACTCATTCATTCAGCTATTGAACGTGGCGTTACCCTCTTTGATACCGCCGAAATCTATGGCCCCTTCACGAACGAGGAGCTAGTTGGCGAAGCCCTCGCTCCCTACCGAGATAAAGTGGTCATTGCCACCAAGTTCGGTTTCGACATTAAAGACGGAAAAGCAGCCGGAGTTGATAGTCGTCCGGAACACATCAAGCAAGCGGTCGATGGCTCGCTCCAACGACTCAAAATTGATACCATCGACCTGCTTTATCAACATCGTGTTGATCCCAATGTCCCTATCGAGGAGGTGGCAGGAACGGTAAAAGACCTGATTCAGGAAGGCAAGGTCAAGTATTGGGGACTTTCTGAAGCGGGGGTGCAGACCATTCGCCGCGCGCACAAAGTTCATCCTCTCGCTGCAGTCCAGAGCGAATATTCTATGTGGTGGAGACGTCCTGAAGAAGAATTGCTGCCCACGCTTGAGGAACTCGGAATTAGCCTCGTTCCTTTCAGTCCACTGGGCAGGGGGTTCCTCGCAGGACGGTTCAACAAGCATTCGACATTCGCCAGCACGGACTTCCGTACCAAACTTCCCCGTTTTACCCCGGAGAATCTCGATGCAAATCAGGTCTTGGTCGATTTAATTAAAAAAGTAGCAGCAGAGAAAAATGCAACGTCGGCCCAAATTGCCCTCGCGTGGTTGCTAGCTCAAAAACCGTGGATTGTTCCGATCCCGGGTACAACGAAATTAGAGCGCCTGGTTGAAAATTTGGGCGCGGTCAATCTTAACCTGACACCCGAGGAATTACACGA
>MBAA01000015.1:1916-6808 GCA_001940655.1 Promethearchaeota archaeon CR_4 | reverse complement strand
GTTTCCGGGTTGTAGTTGATCATGATCACCTCGTCCACGCCCTTCTTCTTGAGCGAGAGGGCCATGTTGACGCAGCCCCAGTCGAACTCGACCGAGGACCCGATCCGGTACACCCCCGACCCGAGCACGACGATCTTTTTCTTTCCATTTGATGATTTGAATTCTAGATCATCCTGAGAACCATTGTATGTTATATAAAGGTAGTTTGTTTCCGCAGGCCATTCAGCTGCGAGGGTATCGATTTGTTTCACTACTGGAACGATGTTGAACCGTCGACGGAGGTGACGAATGACCAGGTGGTCAGTTTTCATACAGTACGCAATTTGTCCATCGGAAAATCCGTACTTCTTCGCTTCCTGAATCCAATATTGTTTTTCATCGTTCGGTGAAGTCACGCGAAGAGATTTAAGCTGATCTTCCAGGGCGATAAGGTGTTGAATCTTGTAGAGGAAATACTTGTCCACCATCGAGAGTGTATAAATTTCGTCTATCGAGAGACCTGCCTGAATGGCCTGGGGAATTCTGAAATAACGCAGGTCAGTAGGGCACCTCATTTCCTCCCGGTAATCCTCAAGATTCTTCAATGGGGGTAAAAGATCATCGTTACAAACCAACCCCCGCATACCAATGTCGAGCATTCGACACGCTTTTTGCGAAGCTTCCTCAAAAGTCCGCCCGATCCCCATTACCTCACCAACAGATTTCATTTGCGGGCCAATGCGACGACTCACCCTTTGGAATTTCTGCAGATCCCATCGTGGGATCTTCACTACCACATAGTCAAGGGCAGGTTCGAAGCATGCGGTCGTGATATTCGTGACCTTATTCATAAGCTCGGGCAAGAGATAACCGATTGATAACTTAGCCGCGATATAGGCGAGGGGATAACCAGTGGCCTTGGACGCCAAGGCTGACGATCGAGATAAACGAGGGTTGACTTCGATCGCCCGGAACTCGAGGGAGGTGGGATGTAGGGCGAACTGGATATTACACTCTCCAATCATACCTAATTGCCGAATAACACGGATGGACGCAGACCGTAACATTTGATATTCATCGTCCGTCAAGGTCATAGATGGGGCGATTACCACGCTCTCCCCCGTATGGATGCCAACAGGATCAACGTTCTCCATATTACATACCGTAATGCAATTATCTGCATGATCCCGGACGACTTCATACTCGATTTCTTTCCATCCGCCTATAAATTCTTCCACTAAGACTTGGGAATTTAGTGATTGAGCGAGTGCCCGCTCCACGATCTCCACAAACTCGTTCTCAGTATGTGCCACACCAGACCCTTGTCCCCCCAAAGTATACCCTACCCGGATGATGACCGGATAGCCAATTTCTTCCACGATTTTTAGCGCTCCTCCAAGCGTGTTTGCTGCGGCACTCTTGCAGATGTGCACCCCCGCCTGAATCATCTCTCGCCGGAATAATTCCCGGTCTTCAGTTGCCTCAATGGCGTGAATCGAGCTCCCCCGTGGTTGAACTCCGTACTTTGCAAATATACCAGCTTTCTCGAGGAGAATCCCCACGTTAATGGAGGTTTGCCCTCCAAACCCAAGCAAGACTGTATCAGGACGTTCTTTCGCGATGACTTGTTCCACGTATTCTGGGGTTATGGGTAGTAGGTATACCTTGTCGCAAAGATTAGGATCGGTTTGGATCGTGGCGATATTGGGGTTGATTAAGATAGTCTCGATGCCTTCTTCACGGATGGCCTTTAGTGCTTGGGACCCGGAATAATCAAATTCTCCCGCCTGCCCAATCCGAATAGCACCCGAACCAATGAGCAAGATTTTCTTAATGGAAGGGTCGCGGGGCATCTAATTCTTTCCCCCCCGGATTAATTTTTCAAATTTATCAAATAGGAAATTTGGATCCCGGGGGCCGGGAAAGGCTTCTGGATGGAATTGCACGGAAAAAACAGGTTTTTCGGGGTGATACAAACCCTCGAGAGATTTGTCGTCCACGTTTGTAAAATAGGGTTTAAACCCTGCACCTTTGATCGTTTCCGGATCCACCACGTAACTGTGATTCTGCGTGGTAATATAGCAGCTATTCGTCGTCAAGTCAATACAGGGTTTATTCCCACCGCGATGTCCATATTTTAATCGATACGTATTTCCGCCCGCAGCGAGTCCAATTATTTGGTTGCCCAGGCAAATCCCAAATAGCGGTACTTCATCATCGATACACTGCTTCGCCACAGCAATGGCGGGTTTGCACATCTTGGGATCTCCTGGACCGTTCGAGATCACTATTCCTTTTGGTGCGAAGGTCATAATTTGCTCGTAACTGGTGTTGTACGGGACTCGCACAACGCAAAAGTTACGCTTACATAAGTTCCGGATAATATTGTGTTTGACTCCCATATCTATGATAACAATTTTCTCGGGGGCGCGTGTATTGTACATCTTGACATCTTTAATTGATACCTCTGCACATAGATCTCGCGTGTTTATGTCCTCCGTAACGTGCACTGCATCTTGAAGGGCGGAGATGTCGGGCAATTCACCTTCCGGCAATACTTGTAAAATGCATTTCTGTAGTCCTTCTGAGCGGAGGATTCGCGTAATCGCCCTCGTGTCCACTCCTTCGATACCCGGAACGTTCTGTTCTTGGAGGAAAGTATCCAGGGTTCTCGTAGATTCCCAGTGAGAAGGTTGCTTGCAACATTCATATACCACAAATCCCCCCACTCTTACAGAATCGGACTCAAAATGCTGAAACAACCCAAACTCATCTGGAACCCACGCCGGCACGCCATAATTGCCAATGGTGGGGAAGGTCATCGTAAAAATCTGTCGTTGATTGGAGGGATCCGTCAGGACTGCGTTATATCCCGCGGCTGTGACAGTCGTGAAGACTAGCTCGCCACTCACGGTTTTCGTGGCGCCGAAACCTGTCCCAACGAAATATTTCCCAGATTCCAACACGAGGGCGGCTTCTCGAATACCTATCATTTTCACAATCTCGTAAGCAATTTTTCAATACCAGTGATGAGGTTAAGATGAATTTTTTGTCACGCTTGGAACATCTAGTTCTTTGCATATTTCGGAGCGCAATTTTTAGCACTTATTGTGGTTTTTCCGACAAGACCTCCCCTTCTTTAAAAATAGGTTATTTATACGACAATTTCCATTATTCTCGAGAATTAATAATTCGCGACCCTATTCGCGTTTAAATGTTCATTTACGCCCATTATCGTAATGATCACCTTCCAGTATCGCATCAATCAAACCCATACAATAGCTTTCTTTGACAGCATGTAATTTTCCATGAAGAAGCATACACAAGCAAGTTTTCATTCCCCGATGGCGAGTCCATTGAAATGCACGATACATATTGCGGGTAGCGAATAAAGCGTGGCCTATTTCGCACTGCACGAGGGAAAGTGATCAATACCTATGTCAATGCAGGATTCAACATCTTGAAAAAAACAGTCCCAGAGGCAATCGGTTATGGGATACAGGCTGTGGCGTTACAGTCATATTCCATTAAGATAGCTCAAATAATCGGTGGAATAAAATACAATTAGCTACAAATATAAAATTGTGATAACGTGGGTTCTAACCACACAATCAAAACGGATTTTCTCGTCATTGGGTCAGGTATTGCGGGTTTGACGTTCGCGATTCACGCTGCCGAACAAGGGGCGGTCGCGATCATCACGAAAAAAGAAGCCGCATATTCGAGCACGTTCTTTGCCCAAGGCGGTATTGCGGCAGTGCTTTCCGACGTGGATTCTTTCGAGAAGCACATCAAAGACACGCTCGAATGCGGGGATGGATTATGCAAACCTGAGGTTGTGGAAGCGATTGTAAAAGCAGGACCGGCTCGGATACAAGAATTAATCGATCTCGGCGTGCAATTCACTGTCCGCGAAGGGAGCGATGAACTTGACCTAGGCAAGGAAGGGGGACATTCCGAACGCCGCGTGGCGCACGCGAAAGATTTCACCGGGCAGGAAATCGAGCGTGCCTTCCTCGAAGCAGTGAAGCAACATCCCAACATCACAATATATGAAAATCACATTGCGGTAAATTTAGTGGTGGTGGGTGGAAAGTGTGTCGGCGCCTATGTCCTGGATAAAATAAATAATCAAATCAAAAATTTTGCCGCACGGATTACCATGATTGCAACCGGAGGAGTGGGGAAAGTCTACTTGTATACCAGCAATCCTGACATTGCATCCGGCGATGGTGTCGCCATGGCGTACAGGGCCGGGGCAACTGTTGCGGATATGGAATTTACGCAGTTTCATCCCACATGCTTATTTCACCCCTTTGCAAAATCATTTCTCATCAGTGAAGCATTGCGGGGGGAAGGTGCATTTTTACGCAATAAAGAGGGAAAACGGTTCATGGAGGGAGTTCACCCGCTAAAAGAATTGGCACCGCGCGATGTCGTGGCAAGGGCGATCGATTTCGAACTGAAAAGTTCCGGGGCAGAATGTGTTTACTTGGACATTACCCACAAAGATGCTGAATTTGTGAAACATCGCTTCCCGGGAATTTACGACCAGTGCCTCCATTTTGGGATTGACATCACGAAAGAAAGGATTCCTGTTGTGCCGGCGGCCCATTATTGTTGTGGGGGGATTGTAACGGACATAAATGGTGTGACGGATTTGCCTAACTTGTTGGCAGCAGGTGAAGATTCCTGCACGGGTTTGCACGGAGCGAATCGACTTGCCTCGAATTCACTCCTCGAAGCCACGGTATGCGGTTATAATGCCGCCCAGTGGTGCCACAAGAAAAACATCTCCAGCATTCCGTTCGCGATTTTTCCGGACTGGGATCCGGGGAGTGCTACAGATAGCAACGAGGAAGTTGTCATCACTCAAAACTGGGACGAGATTCGCCACTTTATGTGGAATTACG
>MBAA01000015.1:321-1900 GCA_001940655.1 Promethearchaeota archaeon CR_4 | reverse complement strand
CAATAAACGTTTGGAGCGGGCGAAGAATCGCATCCGTATGCTTCTCGAGGAGATCAACGATTACTACTGGAACTTCAAGGTTACGAGTGACCTCATCGAATTGCGCAATTTGGCAGTCATCGCCGACCTCATCATTGAGTCCGCCACAAGGCGGAAAGAGAGTCGGGGTATTCATTATACTGTGGATTACCCGAACAAGTTGCCGATTGCAGAACACACTATGCTCAATAAAAAAATTTATCTGATCATACCTCAAAAATAATGGAGTTCACGAGGAATTCAGAAGAGAATCCTTAATTTTCTTTTTAGCCTAAGAAGACGTTGCAGATCTCGCCGCAAGCTTCTTCATCATCAGGCGAGTAATGGTTTCAAAGGTTTTCTCCACATTCTCCCCTGTCTTCGCTGAAACTTCTGCAAATCCAGACAATTTGTTGGCTTTTGCAGTTTCAATGGCTTCTTGTGGTTGGACTTTCCGCAGGTTTGCGAGATCCGCCTTTGCGCCCACCATCAAAATGGGTACGAGTCCCGCGTTTTGCCGTACTATTTGCATCCAATCCACGAGGTGACTGAGAGACGTGAGCGAAGTAATGTCATACAAGAACATCCCGCCGCTTGCTCCGCGGCAGTAGTTCGGTAACAAGAAACGGAAGCGTTCTTCCCCCCCAAAGTCCCACACCTGCAACTTGATCCGCTTGCCTTCCAATGTCAATTCTTTGATATGAAAATCCACGCCGATCGTAATTCGCTGGGAATCCACGAAAACGCCGGTGACGTACCGCTGCGTGAGACTGGTCTTTCCCACGCCACCGTCTCCGAACATTAATAATTTGAAAGTCATGTCAAATTCAGCCATGATTCTACCACGTTGCCCAACGAATTATTTTGGATGTATTAGCGGGTGCAGATTGCACGCTTTTGGAAATATCCCCTAGGTGATTTAAGATTTAAGTAGTTTTATCCACTTTTCCTTATTAAAATAGCTGGTTGTTAAATATAAAAAGGTGCATTGAGACCCGCAATCTCTATTGACGAATGCGTGTTGCTTTAAGATTTTTTTACTTGTGTGTTTTCGGGAAGAATCATCACAACTGAGGAAAAGCAGGGATTACATAGTCGGGAGCGGGGGGGTCTCGGTTGCACGGGTATTCTCTTTACAAGGAGATTACGGGCAAATGTTTTAAACGTCCACTTTTATGCTTGGAAATCACTTTTTTTGCTATCCAATTATATGGAGCGTTGCCGCGCCACTTTCTTTATCACTGAAAACTCGGTCAGGCATTGGGATTTATTTATCAACGGTATTGGGGAAGCGTGCGAGCGCCGCCTGCGGTGTATGGGGGTTCCTTGTCACGGAGGCCCGCACGTCCGGATCCTTATCGGCGGCGAGGCGAGCGAGCGTTTCCGGGGGGGTGTTCGGGTGCTTTGCCACCCCGATTCGAACGTACTTGTATTCGTCCCGACTCAAATCGGAAAGAATATTTGGGAGCGTGGCGGAGTTCTCGGCAACTCGCCGCCTCACGTCGTCGTGGGTATCTGAAGCGAGAAGCGCGAGCGTCTCCGGCGGCAAGGACGGGTTCCT
>MBAA01000015.1:0-299 GCA_001940655.1 Promethearchaeota archaeon CR_4 | reverse complement strand
CATTCAGCGTGGCTAGCGAGGTGCGCGAGCAACTCCGGCGGCGCCGATGGGTTCTCGGCGATGATGTCTCGCAGGGTTTGATCGCCGTCCCCCGCGAGTTCCGCGAGCACCTCCGGCGGCGCGCGGGGATTTATCGCCACCAGAATCCGCACGTTTACATCCCTCCCCAGGCGCGCGAGCACTTCCGGGGGCGTGGAGTGGTTTCGGACTACCATCTCGCGCGCCGCCTGAGGCGCGTGCAAATCTCCCGCGATACGCGCGAGGAGCGTCGGGGGCAGGGGCATGGTGGCGGGGATGAA
>MBAA01000129.1:30968-32652 GCA_001940655.1 Promethearchaeota archaeon CR_4 | reverse complement strand
CAGATGCCTCAAATATGAAAGGAGATAAGTTCCGCGCAATATCTCAACCTTGATCGGAAAACTTAATCTTTACAAGATTTCCAAGAAATAAATGAGGTGTGAAGAAAAATAGTCCTCATTCATAAGAGTCTATGATTATGAAGTATATTGACTGTTGTGGCGCATACTGCAGAACGTGCAAAACCCTTACCCAAAGTGCCTGCACGGGGTGCAAACTTGGTTATGAGAACGGCGAAAGGGATGTTTCAAAAGCGAAGTGTGCTATGAAACGTTGTTGTTTCGAGGAGAGGAAGATCGAAACCTGCGCTGATTACCCCGATTATAAGACCTGTCCCATCCTTCAAGGGTTATACTCCAAGCAAGGATATAAATATGGAAAATACCGGGAAGCAACGGAGTTCATCCTCGCGAACGGGTATGAACGATTTAAGGAAATCACCAAAAATTGGAATGGGGCGTATGGAAAGTACCCATAACCGCTCGAAATTACTCCATTTTGGCGTTTTATTTCACAAGTCTCCCGAGCGCTCGGAGGAACGCTTCAACGTCCCCGTCCTTTAGCACGAGCACATCGTTGTCAATTCGGAAGCGGTACCGATCCGCCCAGTCCAAGACGTGATCCCACAGCGCAGTGACTTCCATTCGGAGCAATTGCGCGAGCTGTGGAACGGCGATGCGGTCGGACACGCGGAAAGTTTTCCGTAATCGCTCCACGAGTTCCCCTTCGGCGAGCTGGGACGCGGCCACGGCACTTTTAATCGTATCGGTAGTCTTCGGGCCCCTGTCCTGTTCTGGGGGGGCGATCTGGAATTGAACCTTGTCCGTGGCCAATTCAGCAAGGGTCACTTCCCCAGCGACCACCTTGTCCACAAACACACGCGTAAGTTTCACCGTGTTGCGGGGGTTTCCCCTGGCATTCTGAAACAAAATTTCGAGGACATTCGTATTGAGGGGGAACAACGGATCTTGGGGGAGGGGGAGGTCATTCTCTTGCCAATAAACTTCCATACTCTTCGCGAAATAAAGCTTGACGTCCTCGACCGTAAATGGGAAGAGCTCGAGCGGGGTTGCCATAAAAGATCGTAAATTGCGGTCTGCGAGGTTCAACGTATTCGGCCAGTTGTCCTTGTTGTCCGTGAGGAGCAGTACCGTATTTTTCACGTCACTATAGAATTGCCGTAAAACATCCAAGAAGCGAGTTTCAACCCGGCGCTCTGGTCCCGAGCTTGCTTCAAAGAAATCATCGAAGAAGAACAGAAATACCCGTCCCGAATTAGCTGTGAGAATTTTGAGCATTGCCCAACAGACCTCGTCACTGCTGAGCGTGGATTTGAGCTCAAGAGCTTCCAAATCTTTGCCCTTCAATTCTTCTCCGAAAAGCCACCTTTCAGCGGTGAGATGCCGGTTCTTGTCTAACTCGTAGATGGCGAGAACTTTGATGCAATCCGCATAACTTCCTGGATATTCTTGGAGGCCATTCGCCATCACTGCGTCAATATCTTTCTTTTTCGAGCTCCCTTTCTTACCACCCCAGCGATTGACGAGGTTCTGGGAACATGCCTGTAGGATGTCCCGGCCAAGCTCATCAATGATGCAAGTATAAATATGTTGGAGCATCTGAATCGGGGGGAGGGGACAAGGTACATAAACAATACTCCACTGTGGTATGTTTTCATCGCTTGGT
>MBAA01000129.1:19222-30946 GCA_001940655.1 Promethearchaeota archaeon CR_4 | reverse complement strand
CCCTCATCTTTGTTTCTTTATCTTTGTAGGCCCAATATGTATGCGTCTTGCCTGACCCAACCGAACCCAGGACGGGAATGAGGCGACAAGATTTGTCCCGAAAGGTTTCAGCTATAGCCCCTAACACTGCTGTATCAATTTGTTTCCGGGGGGTAGGGATGTCCACGGGTTCTTTGATGTCCCTCCGCGCGACGAAACGATCAAAAGGCGTGGGACCTTCCCGCAAGAAATTCAAGTATTTCTCATTTTCTTCGCTCGTTTTTTCACAACCATTTCAGTGGTAATAGGAGCAACCTCTTGATACCTTATTCAATAAATTGCTTGCTCATACTATTATCGCCATCCTACTCATAAAAATTAAATGGAAAGGGACATAGGTTTCCTTACCCGAGTGACGGGATAGTCCGTCTCAGATCGGGGATATTCGTGGGCTCGTAGATCAGCTGGAAGATCGTTCGCTTGGCAAAGGATTCGCTTCGGATTCCTCCAACGTGCGAAAGGTCCCGGGTTCAAGTCCCGGCGAGTCCACCATTTACTCTTTTTACCCTTGCTTCCGAGATTTAAATTGGGATCCTCGTGAAATCAGTTAACTTCAAATAAAACTTCGTGCCTTGTCCTCTCTATTGTGATTCATCTATGGACGTAAATGATGAGCACGGGGCGAAGATTGCAAAAATCTCGACAGGTGCAATTCTCTCACCTGATGCAGAGATTGTCGCGTACGTGCGTAAAAATACGGTTCGAGACGCTTCGGGAGTCATTCGCGGTTACGTGCGGCATGGGATGGTCATTGGCCCTGATGGGGAGGGTCTCGCGTTGTATTCCAGTAATACACTTTCCACGTATTCAAAGTCCACTACCCTTACCTTTACCGGCAAAACGGTGAAAAATGTAATCGGCAACGTCATTCTACACTTTAATGAAGACTATATCTCGTACTTGGAAGAGCTGGTAGCCTACATTGTCTTTTTCTCGGAGTACTGGCGAGAGCAAAAGCAAACTTTATCCCTTACCGTCAAGTGAAACCAGAAAGCTGTCACGAAGTGCATCGCATGAATTAATAAAGGAAAAAGGCCTTCGATGTATGATCGTGAGGTCTTATGGAACTTAAAGACAGTCAAGGTGTGGTAGTCGCCAAACTTTCCTCAGGTAAAATCAACAGCGCTAAGGGAGACATTCTTGGTCGTGTGGAAAAAGGCCGGGTTTCGGACGCAGCTGGAAAAACGGTTGGATTCGTCAAGCAAACAACGGTGGTGGATGCAGAAAACGCGGGGAAAGCCCTCTATTCTGACAGAGAACTCTCCACATACAGTGGCGCGGCGATGTATAAATTCTCGGGCACTACAGTAACCGACTATGCCGATAAAGCTGTGCTGCGTTTAAGCGAGGATTACAGCAAATTGGTCGAGGAACTAGTCGCCTACATCGTCTTCTTCTCAAAGCTGTGGAAAGATACGAGCAAGATCTACACCTCCCCTGCATACTAACACAATTTTACCATTTGGAGTGGGGATAAGTTCAAATAGTAAATCGTGCCTTAACCCTTGGTCGAACATTATGGACGTACGAAACGATCGGGGCACGGTCATTGCGAAAATTTCCCCGGGCATTATCAATACCGCGAGCGGAAAAATCATTGGTTACGTTCGGGACGGGAACATTACCGATCCATCTAGTACCCAAGTTGGGGTTTTGCGAAATGGATCGATAATCGGAGCAGACGGCGCGGAGAAAGGCCTGTATGCAAATGAAGTATTGTCCACTATAGCGGGCACTATCCTATACCGGTTTTCGCGTACCGCAGTTTTAGATCCCGATGGATTCCCGTTTCTCGGATTGAGCGAAGACTATTACAAATACATTGACGAACTCATCTCTTTCATCGTATTTTTTTCCAATTTATGGCAAGCGCGCTCCCACCCGATGTTATATCCATACATCCATCCGGGTTTTTATTGACTAAAATCCCCAATTAAATTTTAATACGGGATTACAAAAATGTGCCCGATCTCTGTGTGCAAAATAGGAAGCGGTTGCCAAGAAAGGTTGGGGTGAGAAGTGATCCCAGTATTAGTAAGAATCTTACCTCTATGAGAAGTCGACTTTGATATCATAAATAATCGAGAAAATGAGAAGGATTTAAGATAAGAGAATCCGGAAAAAGGATTTACATCCTCGGCGGATATTCTCCAAGTGATATCCCCCTTCTTGGATAATCAATAAGGGAATCTCCAGTGAGGAAAGTAAGCGGGCGATTTTCCCCATTGCACCGTAAGACAATACAAAGTCTCCTGTTGGGTCGCCTTTTAAAATATCATACCCGAGGGATATGATAAGAATTTCAGTCCGAAACTCCCTAATCCTACGCAAGGCTTTACCCAAGGTGCGTAGGTACGCCGGCGCGTCCGTTCCAACCGATAGGGGATAGTTCTGGTTAAAACCCTTCCCTTCTCCCGCACCTGTCTCAGTCACGTACCCACTGAAATACGGGTAAGAATATGTCGGGTCGCCATGCAAAGAGAGTGTCAGTACGTCAGCTCGCTCGTAAAATATATCTTGAGTACCATTGCCATGATGGTAATCGAGATCAAGTATGGCGGTGATGGCAGATTTACTAACTTTTTCGGCAGCCGCTGCGGCATTATTAAAGTAACAGAAACCACCAAAAAAATTCCTGCCAGCATGGTGACCTGGTGGTCGGCATGCCGCATATACAAATCTCTGGCCACCAAGAATCGCATCAGAGGCGGTCAATGCTGTGTCTAAGGCGACCTTTGCTCCAATATAAGCCCCCTTATATAGAGGCGTGCCATCATCCAAGCAATAATATCCTGCTTGTTGGGGTACGTTTTTCGGTTTGATATCTAAACGTCGGATTGGGAAAGTATCGGGGTAAAAAGGATGATCTTCGCTCAACCGGTTGCAGACCATCCTTAGGTACTGAATCAGTTCAGGGGTATGTATGTGTTGGAGAATCTCTTCATTGTATTTCTGTGTTTTCACTTCCTCGATTATGGGAAAATCTTCAAACGCGTCCTGAATAGCTTGCATCCTTACAGGACTTTCTAAGTACCCTTTTTCCTGAATATGGTGAATCTCGTGCCGAGGGTTGTATACTAAGCGAAATTCCGCCATTTTTTCACGTGAGAGAGACGGTAATACCTTATTATCGGGATAACGGAGTGGGGGGCGAAGATTAAGTCCGTCTCTATCGAAGGTTTCCATTACTTGTTGGATATATATAGGTGGAGAGGATTTAGGGAAGCGCCGTTTGAAGATCCAAACCAAATCGTTTTTAATCTGGGAAATTTCTGGATGATTGTCATGTCCTAGTCGATCAATCATAAGCATTGAAGAAGTCGGGGGATCTCCTACTAGTTGGGAATATGCGGCATTCACGATTACACGTGCCCCATAACGTTCATAGAAACGGATCCGCTTACGACTTTGGATTAATTTCTCGGGATCAATCGTAAGGGCGGGATCATCCGGGACTATATCCAAGTACATTGTGTGACTTCCAACCTGTCGACAATGCTCTTGGAGCGCCTCGTACAAAGACCCTCCCACCCCCGCTCCCCTCTTTGCAGGGCGAACCGCAAAGAAGTCCAAAAAACTAATATGAATGGAGGGAAAGTGAACAACTAGGGCAAAACCAACAACGATATGCTGGTCTTTTTCCAAGATGAGCAACTTGGAGTTGTATCCCTGTTTCACAGGGTCTCTCAATCGCGGGGGAATCTCGTCAGCATATTCAGGAAACGTGGGAAAACTCGAACGGAATATTTCCTTAACCTGTTCTATGCGCCGCTGCGAGGTTTTAGTCGTATATCCATCAATAATTTTCACTTTTATCATTCAACACTGCATCCCCTTGAAGACTCTATCATTATAGGAGGAGTACAATGGAGTTCTTTTACTTCACGTCCACAACGTGTGATATGTGGGTGATAGTTGTTTCGAGGAATGTAGGATCGGTGATGGTGAGTGAGATGGCCTTTTGGGGGCATATTTCCACGCAACGCCCGCACCCGCGGCACTCATTACTAATCACTGCTTTTTTATTAAATACGTGAATTGCATTCGTAAAACACACCCCTTGCGTGCAGATCCCGCATCCTTGGCAAAGGTGCTCATCCACGTTCATGATCACGCCGGGCATTTTCGTAAACATTCCTCCGATATCGGATGGCAGGTACGGGAGCACCTTGTAGAGACAACAGCAAGGGCAACAATTGCACACGCTCAGGAGTTTTTCGCCTGGTTTCACGCCAAGCCAGAGCTCGTCAAGCTTGTTGCGGCCGATCAAATGCACGAGGCCTAACTGCCGACAGCGGCGTACGTGTGCAAGCGCCTCTTCTTTGGACACGGGACGCCCAAACTGGGGATTGATCCCACGCGCGGCTTCCCCGAGAAACAGGCACCCTAACTCAATCGGGTAATCTTTACATTTGCTGGCAGAACGACAAATGCAGAAATTCATCACCCAGTGGAATGATGCTTCCTCGATGAAATATTCCACGATGTGGGACGGAAGAACCATTTGTCCGGCATACACTACACTCTGCTGGACGAGAACTACGTAATCCTTGGGAAGAAAGATGATATCGTCCCCTCCAAACACCATCTTTTTGATGAATGAACCCACGACCGGAATTTTCATCATTTTACCAATGATAAACCGTTTGCTGAAAGTTCGCTTGATTAATTCCACAAACCAAACCGGGCGACCCATGACACTCACCCTCTTGGAAGACTGATATAGATTATGTTCGAGTGCTGATTAGCACGAAATATAAATAGAATGAGATGTAGAGATTTATCCTAAGCTATTCAAAAGATCTTGATTTTCAATCAGTTGCTTTTCGAGGAGGCTTTTCATTTGTTCAGCCCGTTGCTTTTTTTGGTTGAATTCCTCGTCCGGCATTTCCCCGGTCAGGTTTTTCATCTCGATCTCAAGCAGGAACTTGTTCATATTGGCGACCTTGATTTTTAGATCCATAAGTGTAGACTGAATTTGTCGTTTCTGGGAGGCAGAGTCAGTGACTCCAATGTTCTCGGTTTTTAAAGCTTCCGGTGCTGATCCCGGTTGCGCAAATGCGGGTGGTTTGATCTGGGGTGCAACGGGAGCAATTACTGCAGGAGCAGGCGGGGGAGTATCAATTAAAGGTTTTGGTATGATTAGTTTCTGAGCCTTGGGAACAAAAGCTGGTACTGAGGAAGGCGTCAGTTTCAATTGCGAAAGAGGTTTAGGTGGTAGCGGCGGGTGGCTCTCTTTCGTGCCAAGATCTTCTGGAGGAGGATTAAACACGATAGGTGGAACTGCCCCCATTGGAGCGAGGGGTGCAACCGTAACAGCTGGTGGTTTTTGCATATGACCTGCCATTCCCGGTGGCCCTACTGGCGCCGGTTTTATTGGGGATACGCCACTGGTAGATGGTGCTGGTTTTGGAATATTTGTGGGTTGTTCTTGAGATTTTACAACAAAAGGGGATGGAACCCCGATTGTAGATGGAGGTTTTCCTGGTGCTGGAGGCAACGGAGATAGGGGTGGAGTCGAATGCGAAACCGGAGGGGTTGAAGATTTTACAGGTACTGGTGAAACTGCATCATTTTCCTCTCCCTCGAACACAACGGGTTTCACGGCTGAGTCTCCCTCGAATACGATGGGTTTCGCAACTGTTTCGCTACTTGGAGGCATTGCGCTGCCAGGTTTTTTCCCTGTATCAGGTATTGGTTGTCCGATCTGGGAGATGTAACCTTTCACCTTGTCTGCTTTCTGATGAAATTCAGAGGAGAGGGAGTCGTCCCCAAGTTCTAAACATAGATCCGCGATCTCGTTGAATAGGCTATATGCCCCTTGGAAATCGCCATTCATGAGGGATTCTTCTGCCATAACCATTTTTTTATCACGGTCGATGAGGGGGCGAAGCAACGGAGAGACTTGCGCAGACATCTCCAATATATCTGCAATGATGGTAATCATTTTGTCGCGATTGTGTGGATCCGTAGCTACCATTGAATAAGCGTGAATTCCCCCTAGGATCCGCTCGATTTCAGTCGAAGGTATCGCTCCAGGTAGGTCTTGTTTGTTCCCGATGATGGCCATGTGAGCATTCGGAGCTTCCTGTTTGACTAATTCCACAAAAAATCGCGATTTTTCTACATTTTCGAGCGTTGAATCCGTGATGAGGAGGACTGCGTCACTGCCCTTCACGAATTTGTTCCAAAGGAAAGAGAATTGCTCTTGCCCTGCAAAGTCCCAGAGGGCAAAACTGAGTTTACCAATTTTAATCGTTCCAATTTCCCCGGTAATGGTTGGAACGTGTTCCACGGGAATTTCCTCTGCCCGAATGAGTCTGGTAATCGTGGTTTTCCCAACTCCCGAAAAACCCACTAATGAGATTTTGGGGCGGAGCTCCTTATGCACTTTCTCGATAGTGGGTTGGAACACCTCGAAAGTCTCCTTGTCGAATTGAGCCCCCAATACAGACCCAAAGAGCTCCAGAAATTCGCGCCGGCACATCTGGAGCTGAATTTTAATGTTGTCGACCGAGTCCGTCAAGTCCGTCACGAAAACGTAGATGATTTCTTTCTCGGGAGACGCGATGTAACTGATCCGATATTTATAATAATCGTAGCTCCCGACCAAATTCGCATCTCGCCCCTGCTTGAATGCCTCTTGTTGGAGTTTCTTGAAAACGCTCGAAAAAGAATCTTCATCGAGCGCCTTGCCGAAATGTGTTGAGTAGATGCGTTGACCTTGGAAATAAATAAACACTTGCCGGAGCATAGGGGGACTCTTCTATTGTTTTTTCTTCCCAACCATGTGTGTAACGAGAGATTTGAAGGATTCTAACCGCTTTTTTTCGACACTCAATTGTAATTCTGCGAGCATCGCGCTGTATTCTTGCTCGAAAGCGTAGGAATTGAACTGTGGGATCGGTTTTGGCACAGTTTGCATGTCAATGGTCTTGACAAAATTGTCCATACTGGGCAGAAATCGGTTCAAGTTGATATGAGGGGGAATCTTGGAAATGAACAAGTTATCTTTCCCGAAAGTAAAAACGAGCATACTATCCCCAATTTGAAGCACGATGTCGTTAATGTCTTTTAAACACAAGTCTTGGATCATTTTTTGCCTATTCTCGAGCGTGCGAAGAATCGAAGGAGGGATGAGGGAATTGGGTCCAAATTCGGGGATTCCACTTGCAAGCACAATTCCATATTTGTCAGTAATCGCAACAGGAGTTTCTAAGGCAGCTTGCATTTCTCCAACAATCGACTCAAAATTTACTGCGGCCATGAGAAACAACCTCTGGGAGATATTACCGAATTATCTAATTCTTCCTTGCGAGTTCAACTAATTAAATTTCGGGAAATCTATCTTAACTACTTGATGGAAGTTGCGTGGGAGTAGGCTAGCAAGAGAACAATCTCTCTTCAATAATCCATTAACAAACCTATGGGATAACTTTTCCCTAATATTAGCGAGGGATTAAAAACCAAAGTGCGCTATGTGGAATGAATCTTGGTTGGGTTACATCATGGCTAAGAAATCAACGGCAAAAAAGGAAAAATCCGAAACCAACGAACCAAAGTCGGGGGGTACGCTCTTCGCATTCATGAAGACTCCGAAGAAAGAAAACAAATCACCGGAGGAGACCCGGGAACTTCCCCATCAAGTTCCTGAACCCCGTATCATCCGAACCCCGGAATCACCCACCGAAGTCAAAAAACGTCCCCAAAAACCCATGAAATATTTAGTTCAACCGCCCAAACCGCAAGCACCCCCTCCCAAAATCGAAGCACAAACCAATATTACCGAGGAGCAACGAGTCAAGCTTACCCACATCTTCAAGAAACATGCCCACGAAAAGGATGAAGAGTCTTTTGGTATCAAGAGTAAGATTCTTGGTGACAAGAGATCAGAGATTCCACAAAGCTCTCGGTTTTTAGCAACTCTTTCCGCGGAAAGGGCTTTCCCACAAGATCTAACTGCAAGTATCCTCTTGGATGTAGACTATGATGGATATTTGAATAAAGCTTACGCAAAACTCTATAACTTAGAAGATAGGAAAATGTATCTCTGGGTTGACACGACAGGACATGAACCCTACTGTCTGTGTCCAGATCAACCAGCTCAATTGAAACAATATTCCGAACTAATGTCTTATGAAGGACTCGCACGAATAGAAGGAATCAAAATTCATGACCTCCTGTTAGATAGAGAACGGGATATGTCGAAAGTAATTGGACACAATCCTACAGATATTGGGGGATCTGGTCAAAGAGGCTCCGGAAATATAAAGAGCATCTTAACCGCGCTGGATCAGGTTGCATATGAAGCGAATATTCGATACCACCACAATTTTATTTACGACCGGGAACTCGTGCCAGGATTCTTATATACAATCCGTGAGGGGCGGTTGGTAAAAGAAGAAATGCAACTGGATCCGGCAACACAAGCAGCGCTTACCCACCTCTTTCAGGATGAACCCCAACCTCTTCAGGACTATGCAAAAGAATCCGTGAAGATTTTTGAAGCGCCCATCCCCGACATTCGTCGTGTAGCGATGGACATTGAAGTCAAGGCGGAGGTAGGTAAAGTACCCAATCCACGAATTGCCCGAGAACAGGTCATATCGGTTTCATTCGTTGCCAATGACGGTCTCAACAGGATTTACGTGCTCGCACGCGAAACAATTCCACCGGGGAAGAAAGTTGAGGAGTTCCCAGAAAATTTGGAGATAGTTATCTTTGATGATGAACGGGAACTGATCCGGGAGGTTTTTCGCGTCATATGGTCGTATCCCATAGTCGTGACTTTCAACGGGGATAATTTCGATTTTCATTACCTGTACAACCGCGCCGCTAAATTAAAAATTTCTAAGGACGAGATTCCTTTTAAGATTCGTTCGCAACGGACGATTAAAGGTTCGGACGTGGAAATGGACCTGTTCTATGGCATCCACGTTGACCTCTACAAGTTCTTCTCTGATCGGAGTATCAAGGGTTATGCTTTTGGGAATAAGTACGCTCGGAATTCCTTGGATAACGTGGCGAACGCCCTCCTCGGGCAAGGTAAATTTCCCCACGAGGGCGAAGAAATCGAAGAAATGTCGCTGTTCGATCTCATCTACTATAATTGGAAAGATTCGGATATCACCCTTCAATTGACGTCATTTGATAATGCGATCGTGTTGAAGTTACTGATCTTATTCTGCCGGATGACGAAATTACCCCTCCATGACTTCTACCGGAATAGTATTTCTCCTTGGATCCGCAATATGCTGTATTTCGAGCACCGGCAACGAAATTATCTCATTCCCCGCAAGGAGGATATTGCCACGAAATTCCCTGAGAAAGGATTTTCTTCCTCTGTAATAGAGGGAAAACAATTCAAGGGCGCGTTGGTTATTGACCCCGTGCCCGGGCGTCACTATGGCGTAGTCGTCATGGACTTTGCATCCCTATACCCGTCTATTATCAAGGAATATAACCTCTCTTACGAGACCATCGTATGTGGCCATCCCGAATGTAAAAACAATCTCATTCCAAATACGCCCTATTACGCGTGCACGCGTCGGATGGGGATTTTAGCGCTTCTCACGGGATTTTTTAGAGATATCCGCATCAAGTGGTACAAAAAGCGGGCGGGTGATAAAACATTGACTCTTCAAGACCGGAGTTTTGCCGCCACGATCCAGAGTGCCTTGAAGGTCTTCATAAACGGATCCTACGGGGTCTTTGGATCCAAGCAATTTCCGCTGTTCGCATTGCCGGTAGGAGAAAGCACCACAGCCATTGGCCGTTATTCAATTCTCCAAACTATTCAGAAAGCAAAAGAACTCGGGGCAGAAGTGCTCTATGGGGACACTGACTCGATATTTCTCCGCCAACCCACGAAGGATCAGATTCACGCTTTGACGGACTGGGCTGAAAAGGAGCTTCGGGTGGATTTGGATATTGATAAGACGTATCAATTTCTCGCCTTATCCTCTCGGAAGAAGAATTACGCGGGCATCTACGGGAATGGGGGCGTAGACATCAAAGGCTTGACCGGCAAGAAAAAAAATACTCCAGAATTCATTAAAAAGATTTTTGTTGACGTATTGGAAGGTCTCAAGGAGGTCACAGATGAAACCAAGTTCCTCGCCGTGAAGGATAGAATTGTATCGATCATTCGCAGGAACGTCAAGAAACTCGAGCAACTGGAATTTCCGCTCGAAGATTTTGAAATTACCGTATCGATGAAGAAAAAGATGGAGAGCTACACGAAAACCATTCCACAACACGTGCGAGCTGCGAAAATGTGGCAAGATTCTCAGATTCAACAGGGGATTGAACCCGATCTCGTGCGAGGGGATACAATCTCCTTCGTTAAAACGCGGACGAGAGAGGGGGTCAAACCCACAGATTTGGCCCGTTTCGAGGATTTAGACATCAAAAAATATAAAGAAATGCTCAAGTCTACCCTCGAACAAGTATTAGACGCCCTCGATATCTCGTTTGAGGAAGTTTTGGGTGTGAAAAAGATAGATGCCTTTTTCGCACTAAAAAAGTGAAATCACTTAAGAAATAACACACTGCAAAGGTTCTAAGGGATTGAAAATGGTTGTTGCACCGGGATTGCTACTTGCGGACTGGGATGAAACGAAGGGCCCCGTTGTTATCCAGTTTCTTCTTCCCGATATAGTCGAGCCTCCTGAAGTCCTCGCAGCCCAAATGTACGTTTCTGCCCAGAATGTGTTTTCGAGCGAGCAATTTTCAGAAATCTCCTTCTGTCTCCCTCTTCTCAAGGTAAAACGAAAAGTGAAGATCTTTTTCAATTATGTAGAAGATACTAACGTCCGGGGGGGTCGTCGTCCTTTTATTTTTTGCGTATTCCTCGAACTCGAAACTCTTGATACGACTTTTGAAAAAGTTGACGATGTCATAGAAGGAGAAATAGCGGATTATCGCAATGGGAAGAATCTCAATCTCAGTGCCATTCAGACTCAGGTGGTCAATTGTCTCAAAACTCCAAAGAAAATTCCCTCCCAAGAAGTCGCTGCGGAAGTCCCTGAAGGTGAAACGGAGGTTCCGTCTGAAGATTTGACAATCCTAAAAGTCTTCTGTGAAAAGTGTAGTAAAGCCATCCGCATAAACATCGACAAGGACAAGATGCCCAAACCGGAGCGGATTCCTTTCACGTTCACATACTTACACGGAGGAAAATCCCCCGCAGGGCGTCATGGCATCGAATTGAAACTTGATGGGAACCTGGCGATCTTGGGAATAACTTATGTGGATCGGGGTGGACATGCGGATGTGTCCGTCGAGGAAGGCGTGGACCTGCGTAAAATTCGGTGGAAAGTGGGACCATGGCAACCTGAGGAAATGGCCTTCCTTCGAGCAGAAGTGAAGAAGGGTACGCCAAGTCATCGCTTGTCTCGCTTGCTATCACGGACGATTAGGGACATCGAAACTAAAATTGAACAATTGAAATGAAAAGTGATTATTTCTTCTTTTTTCCATCGCCAAAAAGCTTGATAAGTTTTTCGAGAAGGAGCGTTTTTTCCGCGATGAACCAGTGGAGTTTACTCCTTTCCGGTTGTTGGTGGTAAAGCACTTCTGCTGAAGGCCGGATTTCTTCCTCGGAAGGGTAGATTATTTTCAATTTTTTCAAGTTATCCCGAACAACATTTGCGGTTTCTAATGCTTCAATGACATCCACGTCGC
>MBAA01000129.1:18508-19209 GCA_001940655.1 Promethearchaeota archaeon CR_4 | reverse complement strand
AAAAGTCCGCCGTAAGGTTTCGCACAGCTCCGCCAAACGCCAAACCATTTTCTCATACGACTCGTTTGCCTTATATAATCGAAAGGCAAGGACTTCGATGTCATCTTGAGGAATTTTGACCATATCTAATGCAGAAAGAGTCGTGATGAGCATTTATGCATTACTATATAGTGATTTTCGGAATGCGTCAGAGCAAGAAGAGGACGATACTAACACCCACGCCGCAAAGGAGCGGATTGAGGATATTGTCATCCACAGGGGGATTCCACATATCTAAAAAGAGGAAAATTACCGCGTTCACGGACGCTAAAATAAGGATATGGATCAAAGCGTAATTACCAAGAAAGGTCAAGCACAGCCAGCTAATGAGGAACGTCACCGTGAATCCCGCAATGAATCCTTCGACAGTTTTCGGGGAGTTTTTCGGCCAGTTGTGCTTTCCAAAAGTCTTTCCCACGACTGATGCAGCACCGTCTCCTATAGTGGCTCCGAGCGCAATACACGCGAAAATACTAAAAGGAAGGAAGAGTTCCGGTACGAATGCGAGGATAAGAGGGACTGTTTTAATGAATTCTGTGAATTCTCGGGGTTTCATCGTATTACCGAGAAGGTGGAGCACGTTATTTGGTAAGAGATGAAAGATATTCTTCTTTGGGAATAGGTGCGAAAAGCGGACGTATTCCAAGACAGCAAATACAAAG
>MBAA01000129.1:13628-18481 GCA_001940655.1 Promethearchaeota archaeon CR_4 | reverse complement strand
AGAAAAAATCCGAAATCTTCCCCTGAAATCTGCCATATCACGTCAAAACCCCACAATCCGGCCCAGATACGAGTAGTAAAGATCCACATCCCAATAATTGCTAGGGCGGGTATTAGATGTAGCAATTTTCGCTGAAGATCGACTTTCGCAGAGTAAAGATTGTCCTCAGACCCAAATCCCTTTCTTTTCGATCCATTTCGCTCCAAGGTTGTTTTATCTAGACTATAATTTCTTAAGAAGACTTCAAGGGTTCGCGTTTCTCTCTGGGGCGGGTTCCTAGCGATAACGCATTTTTGGTAATACAGAATGAGTAATAGCAGAAAAGGAGTAAATCCTACAATGATAACGCTTGCGATCAGCTGTAAGAATTCTACCTGAGGAGTTGCATTTAGGTATAAAAAAGGGTAACATAAACCTGCAACGACCCACAACGTGACCGTGAACACGGTATTGACAAAGTTATTGTGCTCGTACGCCCTTCGCAACTGCAACCCATAATAGAGCCAAATCCCCGCGTTTATTAAATAGAGGAGAGTTACTGGTAATGTGACGATATTGTAAGGAATCACGGAAGTAATCTCTTATCTAATAGTGAGAAGAATCTTGATTCTGGAGTTAAAAGGAATTTCTCTTCAACGTTCGCACCTTTTTGTTCTCTTTCTCGAGCGAAAATTCTTTAAGAACTCCCGGTTATTCATCCTCATATGGCTGAACAAGAAACCCCCCAGAAGAAAAATATCTTAAAACGCTTCAGGGATTTTTTGTACCACAGTAAGCGAGTTTTCAAGATCGCCCACAAACCCACGCGAAAGGAATACTGGTTAATGATGAAAATTTGCATCGTGGGATTTCTCATCCTCGGCGTGCTCAGTTTTATCATCCACCAGATCATCGTGGTCGTAGACCCGGGGACACCTGGGTGAAAGTTTCCTCTCCCTTTTTTGGACTAAAGTTGATCCAAGAATTGCGACCCGGATGGTATCTTGGAGACAAGGGTCGTTCATTACCCCAAATTTAATCGTTGCATCGTCAGCAATTTCTCCTGCTACCGCGTCTATGATGACATTAATATCTCGCAAGTTCAGGGTTTGACCGCATGCTATAGAAATCACAGCAGCATCTACGTTTTTAGGATTGATTGGCCTCAAGGGATTAAGGAACACCTCGAGAACTTTCTGGGGCATTACGTTACGATCTGAAATTTCACACACGCCTATGAACCCAGTTTTTCCTCGTTGTTTGCTGAGGACGGCTCGCACATCTGCGAGATCAAGGTTAATCCGCCCCCAATTACCCAGTAAACCCAAGAGACCTTGCAGAGTCTGGAGAATTAGGGAGTCCAGAATTTTAAATCGCGATGCCAATGACCTGCCATCGCGAATATCCGCGAGGGTTTGATTTGAAAACGGCATTACAGTATCCGCGGAAGCAGTAAGATTCCGCAGGCCACGACGAGCACGCAACAGGGTAATCTGTTTTTCACAATGAAAGGGCATGATGGGGAAAACCAAAACTAACGCGCCTTGATTCTTTGCTTCACGGGCGAGAATTGGTGTTAGACGCGTGCCTGTGCTCCCCCCAAGTCCACTGACGAGAATGACTAAGTCCTTGCGCGTTGCATCCCGAATGCGAACAAGATCCCTTTCAACAGCAGGGTGCATTGAAGAAGGGGGAGTGCACATCCCACTCTGGTTGATCCAAACCTTATTTAAAAGTATCTTGCGCATCGCCCGGGCATAGTAAAGTGCTTCCGGATCCGTGTCTAGCGCAACGATTTCTACCCGCGAGCACCCTAAATCCCGGAGACAGGTTATAGCTGCCAAACCTGCGCTACCGATGCCGATGATCGTTGAGCATATGGGATTCATAAAAGAGTGCCCACGATTCATTTAGGTGACAACCCTCTTTGTATAAGACGAACATCGAGGTAATATTCTCGGGGATTGTTAAGAAAAAGGAGGGGATGATTTGCCATAAGGTAAAAAAAAGTTAGAGTAAAGGAAGATAGGCTTTAACTTCCCAGTCCGTGACCGCAGTGCGAAAACTGTCCCACTCTGCTTTCTTGCTCTCGAGGTAGTAATTGTATACGTGCTCGCCTAACACCTCTTTGAGGAACGTGTTTTTCTCTGCGATTTGGATGGCCTCCAAGAGACTCCCGGGCATCTCGGTAATGTTCAGTTTTTTCTTGTCCTCTGCACAGAGATGGAAGATGTTCTTTTCTACCGGCGGGGAGAGTTCGAGATGTTCCTCGATCCCTTTTAACCCAGCTCCGAGCATAACTGCAAAGGCTAAATAAGGATTGCATGATGGGTCTGGACAGCGGAGTTCGCAGCGAGTGGCTTTTTCTTTGTTAGGTTTGTACATCGGGACACGAACGAGTGCAGACCGGTTGCTCCTGGCCCATGCGATGTAGACTGGGGCTTCGTAACCTGGCACGAGGCGCTTGTAGGAGTTCACCCACGGGTTGGTCACGAGGGCAAATTCCGGAGCATATTTGAGTAACCCGGCAATGTAAGATTTCCCCACATACGACAGGTGATACTCGTCACTCGGATTCCAGAACGCATTTTTCTTCCCCTCGAACAATGATTGGTGACAGTGCATCCCACTCCCGTTGATGCCTGCCACGGGTTTCGGCATGAAGGTCGCACAAACCCCCGATTTTTGGGCAATGGTCTTAACAGTATACTTGTAGGTAATGGTATTGTCTGCCATTGTAAGACCCTCAGCATAACACATGTCTATCTCGTGCTGGGACGGGGCCACCTCGTGGTGGGATTTTTCAATTCTCATGCCCATCGCCTCGAGCGCCAAGACAGTCTCCCGGCGAAGGTCGATGTCGGTGGCCTTCATCGACTGGTCGAAGTACCCGGCATTTTCCAAAAACTCCGGGCACTGGTCGTTGGCGAAGTAAAAATACTCCAGTTCTGGACCAACGTAGAACGTGTAACCTTTGTCAGAAGCTTTCTTCAACATTTGTTTTAGGATGTACCGCGGGTCTGCTTCGAGAGGGGTACCGTCAGGATTAGTGACATCCGCAAACATACGCGCCACCGCCTTCTCCTTGGGACGCCACGGGAGTATTTGGAAGGTGCTCGCGTCAGGCCACGCCACACAATCACTTTCATGAATGTCCCTGAACCCGCGAATGCTCGACCCATCAAACCCCAAACCTTCCTCGAATGCTCCTTCCAATTCGGGGGGGGTAATGGCGAAACTCTTTAAGAATCCTAAGACGTCCGTGAACCAAATGCGAATGAATTCGACATCTTTTTCCTCGACCAACTTCAAAACGTCATCCTTGGTTGCCATAATATCATACCTGAGTTTAGTTATCATCACCACATAACGCGATTATTGTAATTTGGCACGATATTTAAGGCAAGGATTAAATTACCTTGAGGAAATTGTATTTTGTATAAGGAACTTGATATCGAGTCTAGCCTATCTATATCTAAGAAGTATGTTTTTTTTGACGAGACCATTACATTGCTTCAACTAAAAATCTTGATCGTGCTATTGACCACGGTAAAGACCAGCAACCCGATAAGAACTAGCGTAATGGCATTTTTTGGAATCTTGGCTGAGTAATGCGATGCGAGGGTTGATCCAACGCTCATCCCAATCCCTATCCAAACAGCCAATGCATAGTCAATCTGGCCGCGCATCCCGTAGGCGATGCAATTGTAAATGGAATTAATGAAAATGATGGCGGTGGACCCGGCTGTCGCGTAGTGGATTGGAAACTGGAACACGCTGATGAAAACGGGGGTATTAATAACCCCCCCGCCGATCCCTAAGAAGTAAGATAAAAAGCCCGACATAAAGAAGAGGGGAATCGCCTTCAACAGTGTCCGCCAATCGTGTAAGATGTTGTTCTGAAAGTTGCATACCAGTGATTTCTCAGTTGTCAATCCTACGGGAGAATGGAGGGGTTCCCTCGCCTCACGTGGGCGCGCGTTCTTGTGAGCGCGGTATTCCTTAAAAATAGGACGGAATAATTTTACTACAACCAGACTCAAGAAAATGCAAAAAATCAACAAGAATGACCGACTATCGACAGGTACCGCGTAAAACACTAGAGTGCTGACAATGCTGCCCCCGATGGAAATCAGCCCTAACAAGAATGAGCACTTGAAGTCCACCCGCTTATTTCGGACGTGGGTGATTGTGGCTAGAACTGCCGCCATAAAAATGCTCAACACCGAGGATCCTTTCGCTGTGACCTGATCCAACGCAAAAAAGAACATATATAGTGGGACTAAGAAGACACCGCCACCAATCCCCCCCAAAGTGGCGAGAAAACCGATCCCAGCTCCTAAAACGAGGAGACATGCATAAAACAAGACAGTGTCCAAATTTTCTAACCCCTGATAAATGAACCATATGAATGGTATTTTATTATTCAATCGGGGGAAAATAAGCAATAGGAGATGAAAAAAATTTTGATGAACTTCCAATTTTCAATCTATACATTATGTCCTAAATCTAGTTCTAGCTTGCATATTTTCGGTATATCCCTCTATACTTCCCTTAACCTGAGTAATATTGATTCCATTCTGTTGAAGTCTATTGCATGTCTCCCTTAAATGGAATTGAATTTAACTGATTGCTCGAATCTCTAAAACTTCCTTTACATGGTTTGATTCGCCATTTAAAAAAATGGACTTAAGAGTAAGATCATAGTATGGAAGGATTATTGGGAGAAAATATATTATGGCAGCAGCAGATATCGCACTCATCTTTGTATGCACGGGCCTTGTGTTTATAATGACACCTGGGTTGGCATTTTTCTATGGCGGCCTCGTCCGCAAAAAAAATGTCTTGTCAATGATGGCGAAAAATATGATGGT
>MBAA01000129.1:10866-13329 GCA_001940655.1 Promethearchaeota archaeon CR_4 | reverse complement strand
GTCGTGTTAGGCATGGGATTATTGTGGTTGGGGTGGTTCGGATTCAATGGTGGGAGCGCCTTAGCTGCAAATGATATCGCAGTCCTAGCGATGTTTAACACCAATTTGGCAGCATGTGCAGCGGGTTTCGTGTGGGTTCTTATCGGATACAAAAAGACTGGTAAATCAAGTCTCCTTGGATTTGTCACGGGTGCACTAGCAGGCCTTGTCGCTATTACTCCCGCGGCAGGTTATATTCCCACTTGGGCTGCCCTCGTCATCGGATTGGCAGTCGGAGCACTTTGTTATATAACAGTATTATTACGTGGAAGATCCAAAATCGATGAATCTTTAGATGCTTGGGCAGTTCACGGGTGCGGTGGTCTCTGGGGTGCAATTGCAACAGGTATATTTGCCGCAGCAATAGTGCCAGGAGCGGCGGGGTTAATCACCGGCAATGCTTACCAGTTATGGATCCAATCGATCGGGGCTATTGTTACAATGGTCTATTCCTTCGTGGTGACATATATTATTGCATGGATCATCAATAAAACACGCGGTCTTCGTGTCAAGGAAGAAGAAGAATATGTTGGGTTGGACATCACGCAACATGGCGAGAAAATGATCACAGGAGTGTGTTGATTGATGAAAAAAATTGAGGCATTTATCCGTCCAGAGAAACTGCAACCTGTCAAAGATGTACTTCTCGCGAAAAACGTGAAAGGTATGACCATTCACCAAGTTCAGGGGCATGGTAGTCAAAAGGGAATGAAATTCCTCGGACGAGCAGGTGAGTATACAGTGGAATTCATAGATAAGGTGAAAATTGAGCTTATCATAGATGGTGGGTTCAACATTGAAGATCTAATCAAGGCTATTGCCGATGCTGCCCGCACTGGAACTCCTGGCGATGGTAAAATTTTCATTTCTTCCGTGGAAGACGCAATTCGGATTCGTACTATGGAACGGGGCGATTTAGCAGTATGATTTTTTTTCATATTCTCCAAACCTAATCTTTTTTTAATTCAGGACAATATTCCTAGTTTTTTTTTTGTTAATTTATCCAATTATTGTAAAAACTATATTATCACCTGCGGGTTAGTCTCTCAAATGGATTGCGTTGAAAAGAGATGAAAATATTCCCGTTATTGAATTAAAATCTCGGAAATTAAGTTCAATCTAAGATTATACGGGAACTGTCGAGAAACCCATCCGAATCCAAGTGGAAGCTCCGCCCCGTAAAGAGCGCACGTCTTGATATCCCATTTGTGCGAGTGCTTTTGCCGCCATGAGAGACCGCATCCCACTTGCACAGGTGAGTACTACCTCTTGATTCTTATATTCTTTCAATTGGTCAGGGTTTTTCACGAGGTCCCCAAGTTCGATGAATCGAGACCCGGGGATGGCGCCACCATTCATTTTGATCTCTTGTTTGGGCCTAACATCCACAATTACAATTGGACCAGTACTAGATAGTATGCGGTCATTTAGTTCCACCGGGGAGATTTCCGTTACTGGCGGTTCACCTGCGGGTTTCACTCGCCCTTTCTTGATTGGAGGTTGAGTCGGGGTCGGGAAAATTTCTGTCTTAGGTTCTTCTTCTACCGCGAGAATAAGCTTTTCCTTTGTCCGGCGAACCAACGCAATAATGTTCCCATGGTCTTTTCGAACACCTAGATTTTCAACGCCATCGGTGAGCCTCGTCCACACGGTCACGCTCGAGAGGAATCCGGGATCGGACGCAGTGATTTCTGCAATGCCACCCTTAGGTAATTCATGTACCGTCCGGATTAGTGCATTTAGGGGTCCAGGGCAAGTTAGACCGGTCGCATCCACCTTGACCACTCCACCTTGAGAAAGCAGGTCATCGGCGGGTCGACCTTCTATTCGTTCCCGCGCGACAGCCGCAGGAAGCGCGCACATCTTGCGCACGTCATCGATGGTGGCTGTCGCCATCTCGAAGGTTTTATACCCCCCGGAGAGGTTTCGCACATCTGAATACCCCCGGTTGTTCAAGAGCCGCTGAGCAATGTATCCACGAAATCCTACCTGGCAATAAACGCGGATGGGGCGGTTAAGTGGCACCTCTTCGAGTCGTCCGCGTAGTTCTGTATCAGGAATGTTAACCGATCCTTCAATGTGCCCACAGCGATATTCTTCGGGAGTGCGCACATCGAGGAAAAATGCCCCTGCTGCCTTCTCCCGCGCAAGATCGCTCCAATGCCAAATGCGCTGGTTGTCAGTTAACACGTTCATTGCGATGTACCCCGCCATATTTACGGGATCCTTTGCAGACCCGAATGGTGGCGCGTATGCTAACTGCAGGCTAGCCAAATCTGACATGTTTCCACCAAAATGCATCGCGGTAGCGATGATATAAACTCGTTTTTCAGCTCCAGACCCGCCTACCACCTGAGCGCCAAGGAGACGTCCGGTGGGAGTTTCGAAAACCACCTTCATCGAAACAGGTTGAGCATTGGGGTA
>MBAA01000129.1:10637-10812 GCA_001940655.1 Promethearchaeota archaeon CR_4 | reverse complement strand
ATTTCGAGCACCTTTTTCGTTCAATCCTACCAGTGCAACGGTGAGATCAAAGACTTTAAGCACGGCGGTTCCCCAGCTCCCAGCATATATAGTTGGGCGCCCGACAATGGTGTTAGCTACGGCCCGTCCTTGCTGGTTAGCGGGGCCGGCAAGAGGGATGGCAGTCAATGCCCCA
>MBAA01000129.1:10399-10568 GCA_001940655.1 Promethearchaeota archaeon CR_4 | reverse complement strand
TGATCTACAACAATATGTCCCCTCGGTCCCAGCTCAAGTCCAGCATCTTTGGCAATGGTACTCTCGGGACGAACCCCTATCGCTAGTAGGATTAAGTCCGTTGATATCTCCCGCTCTTGTTGTGTATGAACCCGGGCCCGACCATCTGAACCTCGGGAAAATGCCTTTA
>MBAA01000129.1:5791-10337 GCA_001940655.1 Promethearchaeota archaeon CR_4 | reverse complement strand
ATCTCTCGGTCGAGTGGTGCCATCACTTGGTCGAGAACTTCCACAATGGTTACTCCTAACCCCCTTTCCCGCAGATTTTCAGCCATTTCCAACCCAATATACCCACCCCCAACGACAACCGAGTCTTTGCTTCCGTGGTCAGCGATATATTTGTCAATTGTTACGGAGTCCGGGATGGTGCGCAACGAGAACGCCGGCACGTCCCCAATTCCAGGAATGGGGGGGCGGATCGGTTCCGCACCAGGGGAGAGCACCAATACGCCATACTCTAATATATAATTCTTCCCTTGCTTGATGTCACGCACATCCACGTTTTTCATCTCCCGATTGATGTGCATTGCCTCGTGGTTGATCCTGACGTCGATGTTAAACCGTTCCTTGAAGAGCTGCGGTGTCATCAATTCTAGATTCGCACGATCCTTGATCACGTGCCCTACATAATATGGGAGGCCACAATTAGCAAATGAAACATATTCTCCCCGTTCGAGTATAACTATTTCTGCGGACTCGTCTATACGACGTAATCTTGCAGCTACACTTGCACCACCAGCAACACCACCAATAATCACGACAGGTTTTACCATATCAGTTGTTCACCTTTTTTGAACAATCGCGGTTAAGTATTATTTGATTGCACCACTTCTTAGGAGGCGCAGTTTGGCATCTAGATGCAAAACTGGTATTAAAGAAATTTTGTTACAGAAAAAACCTGCTAGGATTAACGAACAAAGTACTATTATGTTGAATTATTTACCCAACTCAAGATGATATCGCATTATTTTTCGTGGTATTAGGAATCAGAATTTGTCCGTTGCAGAACTTTAAAACGATATCCCGAGGAAGCAGTTTCATTCCTGATTCATCAAACTTGAGCTTATGATATAATCGGCTGTTCGTCGATTTAGAGCGATCGGGATATTCTTAAGCACAGCAATCCGAATTAAGGTTTGAATGTCATGCTCGTGCCCGTGTGGACTTTCTGCATCGATGAAGAAGATGAGTCGGTCGACTTCTCCCTCCAGGACTTTATATGCAACTGTGATATCACCTCCGATCGGGCCGTGGGCTACCACCTCGACTTCTAAACCCGAAATATTACGGATGACTCTCGCGGTTCCTTCCGTCCCTATGAGTTTGAAATATTGCAGCGTACCTTTATTGAAATTGGCCCATTCGGCCATTTCGATTTTTTTGCTATCGTGGGCTACAAGTGCGATGATCTTGGATTTTTTTCCCAAAAAAAATACATCTCTAATAGTGGAATAATACTTCGAAAATGAGATCAAAATACATTTAATTTGAGTTCTATATATTGCGTACCCCTTAATCTTTCCCTTCCTGATCGTGTAATTCCCAACGCACCATGGAGTAGAGTCAAATTTGTAAAAAAAATGAGAAAAGAAAACGTTAATGTTGACATTGTTTCTTCCCATACGGTGGGTATGAAATCGCACTGATAAATTTAATCCCTGCCCAAGGCAGGGATTTACATTAACGTTTTCTTTTCTGCAGGGGATGTTTTTCAAATTTATCGATGAAATTATTACAGGAATTCGTGTCAGGGGGCAAGAAGACTCTATTGAATAAGTCTTTCTAAATTTTCTTCAATCATATCCCTGCATATACCCATATATGTCCCATATATATGCCATAATCCGCATATATTTCTCGCGAGAATCTACCTTAGGTTTTAAAATATTTTTCTAAATTCTAATCTCTTGTTGGTAAATTGACCTAACATGAGAGCCGGTTGTATGGCAAATAATTCGCTGGACTTGTTCCTTGGGTGCATGATTCAATACCGCCTTCCCTTAATCGAGAAGGGGATCCGGAGCGTCCTCGCGAAATTGGATGTCCCATTCGAGGATATACCGCAATATTCGTGTTGTCCGGAACCCAATGGCATTAAGAATTCGAATTATTACCTTCATGCGTTAACCGCATCTCGAAATCTAGCACTGTCAGAAAAACGAAATCACAACATTCTGGCGGCGTGCAACGGGTGCTTTGAAACGCTAAAAGGAGTGCGCAGCGAAGTTGGCATTGATCCCGTATTGCAACAAAAAATAAATGCGGATCTCGAACGAATTGGATTAAGATTCACCGGCAAGACTGATGTTTTCCACATTGTAGAATATTTCGCGAGAAAGGTCGGAACCGGAACCATTCGAGACCAAGTTGTGAACCCCTTGCGCGACCTTCGCGTGGCGGTTCACTATGGATGCCACTTCCTCCGCCCGTCTCATCGCATTCAAACTGATAATCCCCTCGATCCTCACATTTTTGACGAACTCGTAGAAGCCCTAGGTTCCCTGAGTGTGCCCTATGACGATAAGATGCTCTGCTGTGGAGGGTCCCTTGACCGCGCGGGTAACGCAACTGCAGGCCTCGACATCGTGAAAACAAAGCTGGAGAAGATGAAACAAGCCGGCGTGGATTGTATCGTCACGTGTTGTCCCCAATGTTTTTTACAATTTGACGTGGGGCAGGATTCCCTAAAAAAAGTGGACATGGAATTTAATCTTCCCGTCTTTTATTTCACCGAATTACTGGGTATTGCGCTGGGATTATCGCCCGAAGAACTCGGACTTGAAGAACATCGTATTCCGGTGGAGTCGGTATTTGAAAAATTGAACCGGCGAAAGCAGGCGATGCAACAGATTAAAGAAGAGTTTGACGAGGAATTCTTGGAAAAATGTTACGAATGTGCCGCCTGCGAACATGATTGTCCACCCGCGCGATTTTCCAACTTTAGCCCTCGCGAGTTTGTGGGAAAACTACTGGCAGGGCAGTTAGAGGAAGTGATTGCGGATGACAGGATTTGGTCTTGTTTAGACTGCTACTTGTGTTACGAACTTTGCCCCTCCAAAATGGGACTGGTGGACGTCTTCACAAAATTACGAAATCTGGCGCGAAAAACAGGGCATATTCCACAAGGATTCAAGAATGAATTCGAAAGTTTCGAGAAAACAGGTTTGGTGGCTAAATATGCGGTCGCGCGCCGCAAAAAGTTAGGTTTGCCGGTATTTCGGCCAGAACTGGATGATCTCGTAAAAATGTTCACTCAACCAAAATCTAAAAAACAAGGAAAAGGAAAGGTGGTTCCCTAAATGCAATTTTGCAACTACACGCGGCCGGCAGCCGGGTTCGAGAATGATCGTGTTTTCGGCGCCTGCGGTATTTCAGGGTTCATTAACATTGACGGTGCACGCGAATCTGGGGAGAAAATTAAGCAAATGATAACTATCCTGAAAGACCGCGAGAACGGTCTAGGAGCGGGATTTGCTGCGTATGGAATTTTTCCAGACCTCGCCGATGCCTATTGCATCCAGCTTCTCCTTGATGACATGGAAAGCAAGCAAAAAGTAGACGAGTTCTTGAATGCGAAAGGCACCATCGTGAAAGATGAAAAAATCCCTACTGCCCTTCCCCCAGCAAGCACGAATCCCCCAGTTCTGTGGCGATTTTTCTTCCATCCCCCCGCGACCGTGCCTGCGGACAGACATGACGATTATATCGTGGATTTAGTGATGTTTGTCAACGCGAACATCGACGGAGCATTCTGCATGTCGAGTGGGAAAAATATGGCAGTATTCAAAGGAAATGGGTGGTCATACGAGGTAGCAGATTTCTACAAAATTCAAAATTATAAAGCGTACATGTGGCTTGGGCACTCTCGCTTTCCAACCAACACACCTGGATGGTGGGGAGGAGCGCATCCCTTTTCCTTACTAGACTGGGCAGTCGTGCATAATGGCGAGATCACGAGTTACGGCACGAACAAGCGCTTCCTCGAAACATATGGGTACAAGTGCACGCTTTTAACGGACACAGAGGTACTCTCCTATCTCTTTGACTTGCTCGTGCGGCGCCACAAGATTCCCCTACCAATTGCCACGCTCGCGTTCAATCCCCCGCTTTACGACAAAATTACTCAGATGTCCCAAACTGAGCAGGTAGCACTGAAAAATATTCGTCTGACCTACCGTTCGGCTGTCGTGAACGGTCCGTTCTCAATAATTGTTGGGAAAGAACTCCCCGTTCCTACCCTCATTTCATTAACGGACCGCAAGAAGCTTCGCCCGCAGGTATGTGCGATATCTGACGATGGTAACACAGTATATGTGAGCAGTGAAGAAGCATCATTCCAACGACTCGCGATTGATCCAACCTTTGACTTGCACTATGGGGAAGTTTGGGCCCCCAAAGCGGGAACCGCAGTCATCGTCGAGCTTGGCAAGGGTTTGGTGCGAAATGGCACCGAAGAACCATTTGAAAAATTAGAACTAAAGATAAAGGAAAGTGTGTAACGAATGTCCGTAGCCCATTTAACCCCCTCCAAATTCCGGGTTAGAATTGATTCCAACTTGTGTAAAAAGTGTAAACGTTGTATCTCTCATTGCAGTTATGGAGCACTTTCTTACAATGGTACCCAGGTTGTAACAAACCACGAGATGTGTGTCGCGTGCCAGCGGTGTGCGTTGATGTGCCCAGCGGCAGCGATCACTATCGAGATGAACCCGACCATCTATCCCCCGCACGGCAT
>MBAA01000129.1:4690-5780 GCA_001940655.1 Promethearchaeota archaeon CR_4 | reverse complement strand
GAATCCGGCGTATAGTGGAAGCCCAATCCGGGACAGGCGGAGTCTTGCTCAGTTCAACGGGATCAGACCTCAATTATCGGGTGATCTTCGATGATATCCTCCTCGATGCTTGCCAAGTGACAAATCCTGCTATCGATCCCCTCCGGGAGCCCGTCGAAACAAGGGTCTTCCTTGGCAAGAAACCGGAAAAACTCGATTTCAGCATCGATCCCATAGATCCGGCGAAAGTGAGTCTCAAGTCCGAGTTCCCACCCAATTTCGAGATGGCGATGCCAATTATGGTTGGCCATATGAGCTTGGGGAGCATTTCCTTCAACGCGTGTAAAGCAATCTACCGGGCAGTGACCGAGTTGGGTATTGTGGCTGGTTCTGGGGAAGGGGGTCTCCACCCAGAATTCTACGCATACAAGAAAAATTTGATCTCGGAAGTGGCCTCGGGGCGATTCGGTGTAAATGTCGACTATTTACTCGACACCGTAGCGCTCGAGATCAAGATCGGACAAGGAGCCAAACCCGGGCACGGGGGACATCTACCTGGAGAGAAGGTGAACAACCTAATCTCCCTGACGCGCATGATCCCCAAGGGTACGGACGCGCTCTCCCCGTACCCCCACCATGACATTTATTCCATTGAGGATCTCGCCCAACTCATCTCCGCTCTCAAAGAGACGACCCGATACAAAGTACCCGTGGGTGTTAAGATCGCCGCGGTGCACAATGTCGCCCCCATTGCATCGGGCATCGTGCGTGCTGGAGCGGACTTCATCACCCTAGACGGATTCACCGGCGGAACGGGGGCAGCGCCTCGGATCATTCGAGATCACGCTGGTATTCCTATCGAATTAGCTATCGCGGCGGTGGACGATCGGCTCCGGAAGGAGGGTCTCCGGGAGCGAGTGACGCTCATAGCGGGCGGATCCGTTCGCTATGCCGCTGATATGGTGAAGGCGATCGCCCTCGGAGCCGACATCGTGATGTGCGCCTCGTCGGTGTTGATTGCGATGGGGTGCCGTATGTGCCAACAGTGCCACCGTGGATTGTGTAGTTGGGGTATAGCTACACAAAAAGACCACCTCGTTCGCCGCTTAGA
>MBAA01000129.1:4123-4678 GCA_001940655.1 Promethearchaeota archaeon CR_4 | reverse complement strand
TCCCCGCCGCATCGTCAACTTGTTTCACGCGTGGAATGAGGAACTCAAAGAAATTCTCGGGGCAATGGGTATTGATGCAGTCGAGTCATTGCGATCGAATCGCGACCGCCTCCGATACGTGGGACCCAACCCCCATGTTGCAGAAGTGTTAGGAATCTCCCACGCGGGAGAATGAGGTGAATGTAATAATGGCAAACAATCACAAACCGATCAAAATCTCCTCGGACGCTTTCGTCATCGATGCCGCTCCTGAAGGACTTCCACTACCATACAAGGAGCTTAACGAGAAAATTCACGCTGCACTCGATGTTGGGGAGAAACATATATTCCTGAAACGGGTCTGCGGGCAAAGGTTCATTGGAGCTGCTATCCGTGGTAATGACGTGACAATCGAGATAGAAGGTATCCCGGGTAACGATCTCGGTATTTTCTTGGATGGCCCGCAAATAATTGTTCACAATAACGCCGAGGATCAGGTTGGTAACACTATGAATGCGGGCACAATCGTGGTTCACGGGCATGTGGGGGACGTCATTGGATTGTCGGCGCGGGGAG
>MBAA01000129.1:0-3994 GCA_001940655.1 Promethearchaeota archaeon CR_4 | reverse complement strand
CACCCTTTCTCGAGGAATTTGCCCGAAATTTCACGATTTCAATGGAAAAAATTTGGAGTAAACCGTTCGTAAAGGTTGTGTGTGAATCCAAACGACCATTCCGTGGTAATTATTGCTCCCAATTAGTTTGATCTAACTTTCAATTCTCCTTCAAAATAGGAACTTATAGTCTATACAAAAAATAAAAAAACCTAAGTATGTTAGTTTCATGCGACACAAATCTTGCCCCCGATCCAATGCAAACGGAGCAGGTGTCACCGTTGCAGGATTGAAAGAGCACAAGACGAACATAAATTATGTAAAAAAAATAACTACAGAAAACGTTCGCGTGAAAATTTAGAAAATAACCTCGTAAAGTGATCTTTTAAGCTCTGAATTTCTATTAGGAGGTCGTTCCGTGTCCTTCAAGATTGGAATTGCTCAGGTAAATTCTGTACTGGGAGATGTTCAAGGAAATATTGAACTAATTAAAAGGAAGATTATCGAGGCACAGGCGCAAGCAGTCGGTTTACTGATATTTCCTGAAATGGTACTTACGGGATATCCCCTTCGGGATCTGATATTTCGTAGCCAATTATTAGACCAAGTTACCAAAGGGATTGAATTTCTCGCACCATACGCTCAAAATATATCCGTAATTGTTGGCACTATTACTGCTGCCAATAAGGAACGTTTTCCGCTTACACCCTTTTATAATAGTGCGGTAATCCTGCAAAATGGCACAATAAAAACACTAGTTCACAAGCGACTCCTTCCCAACTACGATATCTTCGACGAACGGCGATATTTTGCCCCAGGCGACAATTTCGACCCCATTTCCTGTGAGAAAATCCCTATTGGCATTGAAATTTGCGAGGACCTTTGGGACGACCCGTATCCAATGAAAGTTACGCCACAATTGAAGCAAAACGGCGCAAAATTTCTCGTAAACATAAATGCGTCCCCATATCATATTGGGAAACCGGAATTGAGAGATCGAGTGATTTCCTCTCACGCAAAAGTTCACAACATCCCCATCATCTACGTAAATCTCGTGGGTGGCCAAGATGAAGTGGTATTTGACGGGCGGAGCGTAATCGTTGATGAAATGGGAAGGGTGATTTTTCGAGCGCCTGCATTTGAAGAGGGGTTGTTTTCATTTAACTTTGACTGGGAACACTTGGGAAATTCCCCAGAAGTTCCTGCGAAAATTAACCAGGAGGAAGACCTATTCAAAGCCTTAGTGCTCAATTTGCGAGACTACTATACGAAGACAGGAACTTTTAAGGGTATCATACTCGGAATGAGTGGTGGGGTAGATTCCTCGTTCACGGCAGCTGTGGCCTGCGAGGCAATAGGTGCGGAAAACGTCACGGGACTATTATTACCGTCCCGTTTTTCCTCGGAACATAGCATCAACGATGCGTTGCAACTCTGCCAAAACTTGGGGTGTCAGTCCCTAATAATGCCTATCAAGCACATTCACTCTTGCTACGAGCAGAGTATTGCAGACACTCTTGGAGTTGTCCCATTTGACGTAGCTGATGAAAACCTGCAAGCACGCATTCGGGGTGCTCTTTTGATGTATTATTCAAATAAATATAATCGATTGCTAGTGTCAACGGGCAATAAATCCGAGATCGCAGTGGGATATTGTACGCTCTACGGCGACACGTGCGGTGGCAAGAACGTTCCCGGAGACTTGTACAAGGAACAAATTTACGCACTCTGTGAATATTACAATAAAATAAAGGAGAGAGACATCATCCCCCGAAACGTATTTCTGAAGGCGCCCTCTGCAGAGTTACGAGCAAATCAAAAAGACACGGATTCCTTGCCTCCGTTTCAGGAACTCGATGCAATCTTATTCGAGATGGTAGAAAACAACCTCGATGTCGATGCCATCGTGGCAAAAGGGATTTCGAACCTAGCAACAGTCAAGCGAGTAGAACAACTCTATATGATGGCAGAGTATAAGCGGGCACAGCTCGTCCAAACCATTAAAGTGTCTCCAAAAACGTTCGGTATTGGACGTCGGATGCCAATCCTCAACAAATATTGCACGAAAATGGAATAAAAATAAGTATAA
Organism: Promethearchaeota archaeon CR_4; assembly: GCA_001940655.1. Taxonomy (GTDB): domain Archaea; phylum Asgardarchaeota; class Lokiarchaeia; order Sigyniarchaeales; family CR-4; genus CR-4. The sequence goes on along the minus strand of MBAA01000129.1, from coordinate 1,926 downwards.
TATTCTGTTATACGGGTTAGATTTTTCTCATGGATTTTGAAAAAGCTAAAAAAATTAATGGCAGAGTACATAGTTTCAAATATTCCTGTTTTCCATAATTTTAGATCTAAGAAAAGAGTTGATTGCAGGTTCCTCCCATGCTGTTGAATGCTTGCAATAGTAAATGTGAACATTATGAAGACGTTAGTCGCTTTATCCGTCAAAGAAGTATTAAATTTTACCAAAAGTCGCCTTGAAGGGTTGAGTTCAGAGGAAGCGAACAAACGTCTTCACGAAATTGGACCAAATTCTATCCCACAGAAAAAAAATCATTCTATACTGTCCCGATTTATTAGCTATTTACGTGATGGCTTCAGTCTCTTACTTCTTTTTGCGAGTGCTCTCGCGTTTCTGAGCGCTATGATTGAGGTTGGCGCGGTGATCCTAGGTATTGTTGTAATGAATGCCGGATTTAGTTTACTCCAGGAAGTGCGAGCAGAAAAGGCTATGAAAGCTTTGAAGGAATGGGTGCCGGAATGGGCGAAAGTTTTTCGAGATGCTCGCCTCCAGAAGGTTGCAGTTCAGGATCTAGTGCCAGGAGACATCATATCTCTAGACGAGGGGGATAGAGTTCCTGCCGATGCACGTCTCGTGGAAGCTCATGGACTCTGGGTTAATAATATACCCCTCACAGGTGAATCGGAACCGCAACCGCGCACAGCTGAAGGCGCGGATAATCCTGATGTTTCTTATCAAGACGCACCAAATCTCGTGTTCATGAGTACTGGCGTTGTCCGTGGCCAAGGAATTGCAGTTGTTTTCGCAACTGGTTCGCGTACAAAATTTGGGGAACTCGCGAATTTAGCTCAAGATATCCAAGATCCAACAAGTCCCCTAGAAGAAGAGATATCGAAGACTGCAAAAGTGAATTTCATGTTAGCGGTACTCATTGGGGTGATCTTCTTTATCGTTTCTCAGGTTACGTTAGACCTCACGATCAAAGCAGGCATCCTCTTTATGATAGGGGTGATGGTTGCCCTTGTTCCGGAGGGCCTACAATTAACCGTGTCTACCGTCCTTGGTATCAATGTTCTACAAATGGCAAGGCATAACGTCTTAGTGAAGAGATTTTCCGCGGTCCAGACTTTGGGGAGTGTTACAGTCATAGCTACGGATAAGACGGGGACTATCACTAAGGGGGAAATGACTGTCAGGAAACTATTCACAGGAGATCAGATTTTTGATGTATCGGGCGTGGGTTATTACCCAGATGGCGTGATTTCTATCTGCGAAAAACAGCTGGTTCAAGGGGAAATTCCTGAGATTGATAAGCTATTGGAGATTGCGGTTTTATGCAATCGGGCGAAAATAGAACCTCCCCTAGACGCAAGTTCTAGGAAAAGTTGGAACGTCATCGGTGATCCGATGGAAGGGGCGCTCCTCATCGCGGCAATGAAATACGGGATAGATGTCGTTGTAAAGAAGAAAGAAATGCCCATTTCTTTTTGGTTACCATTTGATCCCAAGCGAAAACGGGCGACCACTTTGCACCGCGTTAAGCATCAAATTCGGGTATTCATGAAGGGAGCCCCATTCAACGTGTTCCCCGTTTGCACGAAAGTGCTCATTAATGGAATCCCCGAAAACCTGACTCCAGAGTATCTCCTCAAGGAAGAAAAAATCTATCGCGAACTAGCTGGAGATGGCCTCCGCCTCATAGCGTGTGCTTACAAGGAAATGCCTGAAACGGAATTTGATGAGGGGTTGGATGTAGAACGGGACATGATCCTTGTCGGTTTAATCGCGATGTACGATCCACCTCGCCGTGAAGTAAAAAATGCAGTACGCATTGCGAAACAAGCGGGCATTGAAGTGATAATCATCACTGGAGACTCGGGATATACAACCGAAGCCATAGCTGCCGAAGTGGGCATAACAAATGGGAAG
>MBAA01000003.1:5431-6767 GCA_001940655.1 Promethearchaeota archaeon CR_4 | reverse complement strand
GGTGTTCCCCGGCCTGATCTACCGCATGTCAGACCCGAAGACCGTGTTCCTGATCTTCAGCACGGGCCGCATCGTGTGCACGGGCAGGAAGACCAAGGAAATCATCGCCCAAGCAGTCCGGAAGCTGCACCAGGAAGTCAAGGAGTACGGCATCGCGAAAGAAAAGGGCGAAGATTTCGACGGCACCTTTATTTAAGACCCTCGTGACATCCCTCCTCTAAAATCCACGTAAATTAAAAGGGCATTGATTACAAGGAAGGCACGTGAAAATCGAAAATGGAAAATCGAGAAAGGAGGAAATGAAAGTGAGAAATGAGATTTAGGTGCTTATGGCCCGCTTTTTCACGCCTCGCTGCACGACCAAGGCACAAAGAGTCAATGCTGTAAGGAGTAGGCCGATATCGTAACCACCAATGCCCGTGGGAGGTTGCGGCGGCGATACAGTAATAACAAAATAATCACTCCAAGCATAGACGCCCGGGTTATCGTGGTCGGTAATTTTGATGCGATAGTCCGTGCCATTGAAATTATCCCACGTCTCGATTGTCCGAATGTAATTTCCATCGTTCTCTGTAATTGCTGCAATTGTTGCATTGAGCACCGCACCCTTGTACAATTCGATGATGACATTAGTAATCGGCCCGCTCGAAGTCCAGGTAATTGCGTGCGGTCCAATGTCCCAGACGGTATCTTTATCCGGGGTGAGAACGTTGATGGTTGAAACCCCGCCGTTCTCGGTGTGAATGATGGTGCCATCCCATCCTACCGCCCAGCAATAGGTCGCATTTATTGAGGAAACTCCAAAGAGAAAACTACTCGTAGGGGAAGATTGTTGAATCCAATTCTGTCCCCCATCCAGCGTGTTCCAAACGTCCCCTCCAACGCCCACAGTCCATCCGACGGTCGCATTGATAAAATTCACGTCTCTTAATGGACTACAACCTGCAGGGGTCTGGTCGGTTCAACTCGCCCCGCCATTCCCGGTATTCCAGATGTGTCCTACGGATATTGAATCACCTACTACCCACCCCGTTGTCGTGCTAACGAAGTCCACGGCTTCAGTATAGTCGGCAGTAAGGTTCGTGCTGGTCCAGGAACTCCCGCCATTTGTTGTATTATAGATCATCCCCTGTGCAGTACTCCCATCGACGAACCAACCGTTGTTCAGATCGACGAAAGATAAATCCATGACGTAGTACATGACACTCCGGAGATTCCAGACCGTTCCCCCGGTCGACGTGCTGTGAAGGGCATTGATCCCTCCCACCCAACCGTTATTGGCGTCATACATGTCAACCGTATATAGGTTATTCGGTGAGGGCGTTTGGTCACTCCA
>MBAA01000003.1:1868-5421 GCA_001940655.1 Promethearchaeota archaeon CR_4 | reverse complement strand
CCGTTTGTGGTCTTTAGGAGGATTCCAGGCCCAACTGCCCAACCGACAACCCCGTTCACAAAATCAACGCCTCGTAAATCCTTGGTCGTACCACTGGTTTGAGCAACCCACGTTTGGCCACTATTATTCGTGGACAGAATCGTCCCATAATCGCCTACCGCCCACCCGTGGGTACTATTGATAAATGCCACGTCATATAAATCTTGGGTTGTCCCACTACCTTGTAACACCCATCCTGGCAAAGTGGAGGCAATTGAGGGACCATTAGGACCATTAGGACCATTATTACGTATCAAAGATGCTGTTGGACTCGGGATCGTTAACATGACAACGCCGATGACGAACATAATCACTTTTCGAATATTCACGTTCATGTAATTATCACCTCGGAAGATTGGTTCTTACCTATTGTCACATTATTATATAAAATATTCGTTCGGGGCAGACATACTCGAATGATGCTCCACAATTCGTTCGGGGCAGAACTATGAAAAAAGAAGAATAACTGTCAAAAGTTATGTCCCTCAATTCGCTCGTGATGCTGGAGCACGGAGGGGTTTGCCGGCTCCTCGCTTTTCTCCTCGACCACCCAGAAGGTATTGCACGGGCGCAATACCGGCAGTCTCCACTCGCTCTCGGCTCCCGCGCTGCTGACCGCGATCACCTGTTGCTCTTTGAGGCGCAACTGATCCATGCCGTTGACCACCCTAAAAAATTACTTTTCGGCCTGACGGAGAAGGGAAAACAAGTGGCCCTAAAATTGCGGGAGATTGCGAACCTGCTAAAGAAGTAATAGTACGGGCATTTTACGAGGTCACGCTCAAGATGGTGCGCACCCTGAAGGATGCCGCCACGTTGCACGACCTCGGGAATGGGCAGGAGTAGAAGGGTCTCCAGAAATTCGCCTCTCTGGAGGGGTATTAAACTGCCCCTGCGGAGTCGGATGGCATGTCTCCTGCCATTGACTCCATCATTAACCTCCGGGCGATAGACCAGGAAGATTTGAAAAAGAGCGTGACAAACGTGCTCTTGGAGGCTATCTTGACTAAGTTGGAAGAAATCGGGCGCACGCTGAATCAGGTGCTTGCGGCGTTCCAGGAAAAGAAAGAGAAGTGAAACGGGGAAGCTCTTACGGTATACTCCCGTGCATCGCCCGCAAGACCTCCAAGATACGGAGGAGCGGGCCGTTCCACCCGCCGCCCTTGCTGGCGAGGTTCCCACCATCTCTCTTGGGGATATTGTTCAACACCTTCTGGGCGGAGGGAACCTCGGGGTGGGCCTTGCACCAGGCGATGACCGCATCCGTGGTGGGAATGGGGATTGCCCTTTCCGGCGATTTAGGACGCGCCGGGGGTAATTCCTTTTCAACCTTCCCATCGGAGTGCCGAGAGCCCCCGCGATAGCTTTCATTTGTCAAATCCCCGCCCCTTGGAAAAAGCTTGTATCTACCCGCAAGTCGTCCTCCGTGACCTGCCCTTTTTTTCCTGCTAGATCTTCGCTGCTTCCTTTATAATTCTACTGCGGCCCGTGTGTCCCCCAAATACTTCTACCGAGCAAATTTCACGTAAATCTGTAAAATTGCGTATGAAATCACGATGCTTCCGTTCTTCCTCGACGCGGCAACAAACCAACTCAACGCGTGAGCAGCAAATCTTCACACATTGGAGCTTTGGAGGTAAAAAATAAGAAAAAAACTATTTCATTGAGAACTCAGAAAAAAAGGAACGATGTGGTTATTTCTTCTTCGCTTCAGCATCGGCTTTGGCTTTGGCTTCGGCTTTCTTCTTCGCTTCAGCATCGGTTTTGGCTTTGACTTCGGCTTTCTTCTTGGCTTCGGCCTTCATCTTCGCTTCAGCATCGGTTTTGGCTTTGGCATCTACCATAAAAATACACATTCCTACAATTTACTACAACAATTGTTATTTAGACTGACGTGACAGTACTATAAAAGTGTTATCACCATGACACCTTAGACAGGACTCTGTGAAGTCGCCCCGAATGCGAAGCTTCACCATTAAAAACAGTGGGACGCCTCCACAAAATAGTGCGGGCCGCTCTTCTTAATCCGCCCGTGGTTCACAAGGCGGGAGAGGGTCTCATACAGGGTCGAGTTAGCGATCTTAATACCCTGTTCAGCTAGGCGGGCATTGATCTCGGCCGGGGTTTTCAACGGAATTGCTTTCAGGAAGAAAATGATTGCCGTTTCGTAGGCTTCTGGCTCGGCGTCAATCTTAGCCGCACATTCTGAGCAGATCTCCATACCTTTCTTGGGGACTAACGAGAGGACTTGTGCCCCGCACATTTTACAGGTGTTCATGTATGACCACCTACCTTAGCCCTCGATGAGTTGGAATATTATTCCTATATATTCCGTTTATACCGGTCGTGATTCTACATCCCCTATTGCGCATTAAGATAATCTTCAACCTCGATGCGTCCTAGCGGTAGAATCAGAAATCGTACACATAAATGGTCGCGTATATACTCTTTGAGAGCGCTCTCTTCCAATCCAAGTAATTTATGGAGCTTTCGCTTGAGAGAGCTCTACCCGATCTTCCCTTGCAATTGATTAACATAAATTCATTGGCGTAAGTTGTTACTTTCACTGATGTCGAATGGTTTTTCCTTGTCAACATTCTAAAAGATGTACACGCCAGCTTGATCTGGAATTTTGCTCGGTGTGATATCACGCATATTATAGAGCGATTGGTTCAACAAGCGTTCGGCGGCGATTTGCACAAATCTATCCCTAGCAGTTATTATACGAGTAAAAAGTTCATCAGTTTCATTCATTTGACACGTTTCTCTCCTATCGAGTTATAGTAACCCTAATTCCTTAAACGCCTTCGCCATCACCTCAAAGTCCGGTTCCTTGGGGGGTGGAGCCCGCTGCTTCAGTGCCAGGAGGTAATACAAGACAGGGAGCATCCCGCCCAAGGATTCGACAAGTGGGAGACGGATTTCCCCCTTATTCCACGAGAAATTTTTGGGGAGAGATGCAGTTCTTGATTTGTTTCGCGCGGGTGCGCAGCGTCACCTCAGTAATTCGTGATACTTCCGCGATCTGGGTTTGCGTCTTGCGTTCCTTCGTATCCCTGGCGACTAAATAGATTGCGGCGGCAGCTAGACCCTTAGGATCCTTCCCCATTCGGAGCAGGCCGTTCTTAGATGCGTCGATAAGTAAATTTGCGGCGCTCTTTTGCAAGCCGATGCTGAGGTTCAAATCGTTGCCAAATCGATACACGAGGGGTTCGGGCTCGATAGGTTTGTACTTTAAGTTAAGGATGGGGAACACGTTGCGAATGATGAGGGCCAAGGCACGGTGTACAAAACGGAAAGGAACCATTGATGCTTCACTCAATTCCTCGAGCAACCTAGGAAAACAGTGAATACGAACAGAAGCATAGAGAGACGCGCACACGAACGCTTCGATAGAACGACCCATGGTTAGTTTTTGCCGGGCTACCTCGGAGTAGATCTTCCAGGCGGTTTCCACAATGTAATCTGGAATGGGGAACTTATTTGCGAGTGCGTGAAGCTTGGGTTTGGCTTC
>MBAA01000003.1:1122-1859 GCA_001940655.1 Promethearchaeota archaeon CR_4 | reverse complement strand
GCGTTCGATACTGTTAATAAGGGAACGTTGGATCTTACTCAAACGGGCAAAGAGCGCCTGCTTCTTGGCGGGTAACTGGCGTCCCTTGGCATCGCTCTTGACGCGCGTGATGACGGTTCGGGGGCCGAAATAACGCCACCGCGGTTCGGTGCGCCGGCGATTTCGAACCTCATCCGCAGTATACGCCCGCCGCTCATACGAGACCATTTCCTGCCCGAGAATGAGCCCGCAGTTCCGACACACGCGGATGCCGTCGTCTGAGATTATGACGTCGGGGTTGTCGCAACAGGGTTCATCTTCCTCGACGTCGAGGTTGGGCCGATTAATGTGCTCGAATCGGTTCATTTTGAATCACTTATCGGGAGAGTATAATTTCATATCTTTAAGGCAGGTTATGGGAATCAGGAGAATTCTCCGCATCTTCCAGACATTTTAGGTTTCCATCTTCCTGTTAGAACCATATCCAGAGGTGGCAGTCACTCGAACGCCAAAATCGTGGGAGATCGAAACCTTTGTCATGAAAGATGTGTGTGAGCGTGAATAGGAGCGTTTTTCTTGCCGCCAGCCGCCTGCAACCAGCGGGGTTCCAATGGTTCCATTGAAAAACAAAGAGCCGGAATGGGTTGCTTCCGGGGGATCCGGGCGAATACTACAGCGGCAGTATGGGTATGACCACGATAATTAAACGATTCCAAAATGCCCTTTCTGGCAAAATGGAATCCTCAAAAAAACTTCGT
>MBAA01000003.1:0-1096 GCA_001940655.1 Promethearchaeota archaeon CR_4 | reverse complement strand
CTTTTTATTTTTGGAATATTCATGGGACAATTATACATTTTCCTCCATTTATTAAATTCAGATTCTTTAAACAAGTTCAAATTACATATTTCCATAACTTTCTTCATTAGTGGCGTGAAATCCCAACATTTCCGGTCACATTCTGGTTCGGGCTGTCCTTCTCCATAAATGCAATCCTTGCATTGTTCTATTGTCAGGCGATTCACCTCGATTAGATGTCGGAATTTGCCGAAAGTTGCCGAAATGGGTAGTCCCGCCAGCTGCGCACTTCGGCCCCGCATTATATATATTATTTGTTGCTGCTGTTGTTGCTTTAAAGCGCAGCGAGGTCTTCGAGGAGTTTCGTGGAGTTCACCACGGCCCACTTCAGAAGATCATTGTTATATTTTTCGAACTCGTTCCCAGCTGGCACGTCGGCGAGCACCGCAAGCAGAAAAAACGTCTTTTTCACCGGGATTTGTCGGCAGAGGAGTAACCCATCGTTGTAGAGAATTTGGACAGAAACTATGTCCGAGAGGTTAATTTCTTGCTTTGCTTTTTCGGCAGCATCCGCCAGCAGGCTGCCCATTGCTGCAACGATTTTCTCATTAATGGACGGATTACGGGCGCTGGCCAGCACGAGACCCTCAGTTGTCACGAATAAATTCGCTCGGAACTTGCCCGGTACGTTGATTTCCTCCAAAATTTGCTGCAATAGATCCGTTGACATATTTTTCGCTTGAGTCGATAATCGTGCCGCAACTGTTGCGGAAGCGCCCCTGACCGTAACCTCCGGGAAGCACGGGCCCACCGGGAAGAGGCGAAATGCAATTAGACTTATGCGCGTTGTTATCGAATTTCCTCCTTTCTCGATTTTCCATTTTCGATTTTCACATGCCTTCCCTTCCTTGTAATCAATGCCCTTTTAATTTACGTGGATTTTAGAGGAGGGATGTCACGAGGGTCTTAAATAAAGGTGCCGTCGAACTCTTCGCCCTTTTCTTTCGTGACGCCGTATTCCACGACTTCTTGTGACAATTTCCGAATGGCGCGGGCGACGATTTCCTTGCTCTTCCCGCCCGTGCACACGATTTTGCCTGTGCTGAAGATCAGGAAC
>MBAA01000078.1:7069-11055 GCA_001940655.1 Promethearchaeota archaeon CR_4 | reverse complement strand
TAAGTTAATTGACACTTCCACGTATCGAACACTCTATCTGCAATCGAAAGGAGGTCAATTCCACTCGGTCGCTCACCTGAAACGTCATATTGAAGAACAGAAACTCTATCGGAGGATCTAAAAATGGCTCGTGGACCAAAGTATCGCGTTCAATTCCGGCGCCGGCGGGAAGGTAAGACCAATTATCACACTCGCCTAGAAATCGTGAAATCGCGGAAAATCCGCGTCGTCATTAGAGCATCTACTGTCAACACCACCGTCCAATTCATCGAGTCAAAACTTCAAGGTGATCATGTCCTAGCCTCATCCTTTTCCAAGGAGCTGGTGAATAAGCATGGATGGAAGGCTAGCACAGGCAATATGTCTGCCGCTTATTTGACTGGGTACCTAACAGGTTTAAGGGCAAAAAAAGCGGGCGTAAAGGACGCGATTCTAGATCTCGGCGTCTTTGTGCATACACATCGCATCTATGCGGCTTTCCAAGGCATCCTTGATGCGGGTATCGAGGTACCACACGATGAAAAGATCTTTCCTGAACAATTCCTCAAGCGCATTGATGGTTCTCACCTCGAAACATTCGGGAAATACCTTCAAGAGAAGATCAAGGAAGAAAGCGTGGCTTTGAAGAAGGCGCAAGAAGAACGGAAGAAACTCGAAGATAAAATGAATAAAACAAAAGATCCCGATGATAAGAAGGAGCTGGAACAAAAAATTCAAGAAATCGCCCTACCAGAGCAAAAAGCGCAGGCGATGTTTGACAAGAATTTTACCGCGTACCGCGCGTCAAAATTCGAGCTTTCCCAATTTACTAGTCACTTCAAGTCCGTGAAAGCGAGCATAGAGAAAAAAGTATAGTAAGGTATGATTCTAATGGCACAACCAACATCAGCACCAACCACATCCCGTGGAAGAGGCCGAGGCGGAGGACCTGGCGGTAGAGGTGGCGGCGGTGAACGCGGTGGTGACCGTCGTCGACGCAACCAACCAGAACGAAAACCTCCTACCGAAGAGTGGATCCCCAGAACATGGTTAGGACGACAAGTAAAAGAAGGAAAAATCACCTCCATAGATGACATCTTTTCTATGTCGTACCGGGTGAAAGAAAGTCAGATTGTGGACATTCTCCTGCCAGATATGAAAGAGGAGGTCGTGGAGATCAAAATGGTGCAAAAACAAACAGATGCCGGCCAGCAATCCCGCTTTAAAGCCACGGTCTTGGTAGGAAATGAAAACGGGTATGTAGGATTGGGCGAAGCGAAGAATAAGGAAATTGGTCCCGCCATTCGTAAGGCAATCGGCCTCGCTAAATTACACCTCATCCCTGTAAAACGCGGGTGTGGGTCTTGGGAGTGCAATTGTGGCGGGAATCATTCTATCCCCTATGAAGTACTCGGAAAAGAAGGCAGCACGCAGGTTGACGTCATCCCTGCCCCTAAGGGCGTGGGTCTTGCGTGTGCTGATACGGTCAAATTGGTCCTTAAGCTCGCGGGAATCAAGGACGTGTGGACCCGCACGAAAGGCGAAACGAGGACTACTGCAAATCTTGCAAAAGGAACCTTACAAGCATTGCGGGAAGCGTATAAAGTAATGTCCGTCTCTGACTGGGAGCGATAAAACAATAATCCCCTATACTGATGAATAAACGCAGAGGCATTATCTATGTCAATAAACGTCGAAACACAGCAAGGAGAATCCCAACTGGTAGCTATTATCCGGATCCGCGGAGCGCCCAATATGAATCATAAGATAGCAGACACTTTGAAGATGCTCCGCCTCCATCACGTTAATCACGCAACGATCTACCAGTTAACCCCAACGATCAAAGGTATGCTCGCCAAAGTGAAAGATTATGTTTCCTACGGCCCGATTTCCGAGGTTCTCCTTGAACGGTTGCTATTGAAACGTGGGCGTATTCGCGGAGATAAACTCCTAACCGAAGAATACTTGAGGAAAAATACAGAATTTCTCGACCTTAAAACCTTGACCAAAGCACTCTATAACGGAAAGGTCAAATACAGTGAATTGAAAGATATAAAACCCGTGTTTCGGTTGCATCCCCCTAAGGGAGGGCACCGCCACGGCACCATCAAGCAACCATATACCACTGGGGGTTCCCTCGGGAAAGTTCCAGTGGAATTCATGGACAAGCTCTTGAAGAAGATGATTTGAGGTAGGTAAATATGACGCGTAATTTTTCAAAAGACACTCGAACCCGCCGGGGTTTGCGGACACACGGGTACGGGCGCGTTACCGGGCACGGCAGGTATGGTGGTCACGGGGGAAAGGGGAAAACCACAGGGCGTTTTAAACACAAAAAAACCTTCATGTGGAAGCAGAAAGCGCTCGGTTGGCCCGATCCTGATTGGCGCCCGGGCAAAGATGGATTCCAGCGCCCTCAAAAAGTTCAACGTCTAGCAGAAGTTAATGCAATCAATGTTCGGGACTTAGATGTCACAGTTGACAAGTGGGTAGAGAAGGGTGTTGCCCAGAAGAAGGGCAGTTCCTACGTGGTGAACTTGGGAGACATTGACGTTCAAAAAATTCTGGGAACCGGCAAGATTAGCAAAAAAGTGGAAGTAACGGTCGACAAAGCTTCCGCCCGTGCGGTCGAGAAGATCCAGAAAGCTGGCGGCAAGGTCATTCTCGCTGAAAAGTAAACTTCTCCTTCTTTATTCCCCCTCGGTTCTCTTGAAATCATATGCTCCTTTTTCGATCTTTCAACGACTGTTTCAACAAAGTTTTTTTGGAATCTGCCTTTGGTAGGGATTCAACCCCTTCAACAATTGCATCGGGTCTTTGTGTGTTATGGCAGGCAAGTTCCTAAAGTTCTTCTCGCCATTCGTGCGAGTTATGCCGGAGATCAAGCAACCTGACCGCGAAGTGTCGTTCAAGGAAAAGTTGCTTTACACGGCTATCGTTTTGATTGTATACATCGTTATGTCGAACATCCGCCTTTGGGGCATGGTGACAGAATCCTCCGTGGACTCTTTTTACTGGCTGCGGGTAATTCTCGCGTCTTCCCGGGGAACCCTCACGGAACTCGGCATCGGGCCGATCGTGACCGCGGGGTTGATAATGCAATTGTTGATGGGCGCAAAGATTATTGACGTGAATATGAGCGACCCCTACGACCGCGCCCTGTTCACGGGCGCCCAAAAGGTGCTGGCAATCTTCATGACGATCTTTCAAGCCGTAGCTTATTTAATGAGTGGTGCGTTTGGGGATCTCACGGGCAATTTCGGCTGGGCAGTAGCCATCTTTTTCCAACTGCTGTTCGCGGGAATCCTCATCATCCTCCTAGATGAAATGCTCCAGAAAGGGTGGGGACTCGGGTCTGGCGTGTCCCTCTTCATCGCGGCGGGCGTGTGCCAGGAAATTTTCGTGAACGCATTCTCATGGATCAACGTAGGTGTGAAAGATACCCTACCCCGGGGGGCAGTTATTGCCTTCTTCCAGTCAATCTTCGATAATGACCCAACCACCGACCCATGGAAATTATTCATTCGAAATGATGGTGTCGACCCCGGCGGGCTAAGCCTCCTCACGACAGTTATCATCTTCGCTGCGGTTATCTACTTCGAGTCGATGAAGGTGGAGATTCCGCTGACTTACTCGGGGTACCGGGGATTCAAGGGGAAATACCCCATGAAATTGCTATACGTTTCGAACATCCCGGTCATCCTGACGCAAGCACTCTACGCGAACGCGCTCTTCTTCGGTCAACTCATCGCTGGGCCCGAGAGTTGGTTGCGAAACACGTTTGGAAAAGATAATGTCCTCATCGACCTCATCGGGAGGTTCGAATTAGACCCCTCTAGCTCAGGTGGATCCCAGCTCCGACCGACAAGGGGACTTATCTGGTTGCTCACCCCACCCCAAGGGTTGACATCGTTCTCAGGGGAGTTTTGGTGGCAACCCGTGGTTTACTTGGGCATCTTTTTAGTCCTCTGCGTGTATTTCAGCAAAATTTGGGTGGAAGTCTCGGG
>MBAA01000078.1:2296-6785 GCA_001940655.1 Promethearchaeota archaeon CR_4 | reverse complement strand
CACGCAGAACGACTAGTCCACCACCTGAATGCGCGGGGGATCAAGGCTTACCTGACCTCTGAACCTTCCCAAAACAACATCGGGAAATTTCTCCGGCAAGCGCTCCGCGATGGAAGCTTGGATGCTTCCACGGACGCTCTTCTTTTCGCGGCGGATCGTACCGAACATACCATTAAAGAGATTCTCCCCAAGTTGCGGGAGGGATACGTGGTCGTTTCTCACCGTTATCTCCTCTCTTCGGTATGTTACCAGTCCGCAAAGTCTGATGTTGACACTTCGTGGATTTTCGCCATCAATGAGAGGGCTATCGAACCAGACTTAACCATTCTCTTAGACGTGGATCCCCGGGTCTCCCTCGTCCGTATTGCCGACCGCCCAGTCAAGGAGAAATTTGAAACCATCCAATTTTTGGACGCGGTGCGTACCAATTACAAGAAATACGTTCATCCCCCCAAAATCATCGAGGTAAATTCGTCTGGGTCTATTGATGACACCTTCGATCTGATCCTCACACATTGCGAGAAACTCCTTGAACATGATCTCAAAAAAATTTGAAAGCACGATCAATCTCTCTTCACTAGGGTTATCAGAACGAATAAGTTATATCTCCGTTTCCGATATCTATTGCTTCCGAAACGATTTAAATGCATCCAGTGATATCTCATCTTTGATGCCCAAGAAACGGAAAGTGTTCGCCCATCCGAAAGCTATCCTGCTCAAATTTGAGGAAGGAGAGTTTTTATCGATCGAAACCCGGCTCCAAGCAGAAAGGGAGAAGCGTCCCCACCTAGCACGCACGGAGCTCCTGCGCGAGTGGATTCTCGTTAACGTGCAGAGGGACGAAAAATCCCTGAGTGACAAACCAGTTCCCTGCCGGTATTGTGGTCGACTTTGGCCAGAGCATAAACTTCAGGAGCACGAGAAAAATTGCGGCCAGAATCCTCAATGGAAAGGGAAAGGCATTCCTGGTGCCCCCTCTGGTGACTGGCAACAGCTGGTTGAAATGCGTCGTTGGTGGGATTCTAAGCTAGCGGAAGTGGAAGGGCGGTTCACGACCAAGGTAGAAGTATTGGAGCAATTTCTCTTCCGGGATCGCGCTTGGGAGGATTTATTTCCTTTAGAAAAAGAACGATTGTTGCGATTCTTCTTAAATCCTGCCATAGGTGCTGCCCCCAAGCAGTTCCGTCCTGTTCAATTCAAAGAGTACCTCACTCGTCTAGGTGTTAAATTCGACCCCGCCATCGTACAAGGGCGCCAAGATGCGGTTGCTGTCTTCCTCCAACAACAGATGGGTAACTTTCTCTTGAAAAACGAGCAAGGTTTTTACGTGAAACTTAAGTGACCCTTCAAATAATACAAACCGCATTTCACATTCTGCAAAAGAAAATTAACAAAAAATAGGGTCTTCTCAGTGGTTATTCGATAGTGCTTCATAAATTACGGGATAACCGATTTCACGTAATTCTTACATATCTCGAATTTATGAAAATATTACACCGTCAGTGACTTCGTTGACGACACAATAGATCATAAGAAAAAAATCTACCTATAAGATGCAATGTATTACCACTTTCAAATATATTCTCACGAGATTCAATCTAATATAAGATTAAATTTCAATCCCAACTCCGCAATGCTCGCATATCGGTTGGAATCGAATCCAAGGGGTTAAATAATCGTTGAGGGGTAAGGTGATTATCATTGAGGAGATTATGCTATGTCTCGCCAACCCCAAATGTCGCAAGGAGAAACCTCTGCCAAGCGTCAAATATTCTCAATCATTATTATAACAGGAATTGTTTTTGCTGCCTGGTGGTCCATTTATGGTCTAATAGATCTGTTTAAGGGCGGCTCGCGGGGAAGATATAAAGCACAAGAAAATTTGGACGACGAACCAGGAGGAGATTACGGCCTCTACGACATCCCTTGGCCTCCTTTTCCCGATCTTCCCATTGAGGATTTGCTCAACCTCTTGGATCCAAATCTTCTCGCACAACTGCTAGATTTGTTAAGTGGGAATCTACAGAACCTCGATCCTAGCTTTTTGGCTTCATTATTAGCTTCGAACCCGGCTTTACTCCTGAGGGTGATGTTTCGAGTTTATGATTACCCCAATCTGGCTGACGTGCAGTCGCGCTTGTTCCGCTACAGCGTTTATGATTCTTTTTCTGACACGGATTGGTCAAAAACTGATACCGCAATTATCCCCAGCGAGTATCAAACCAACCGAATTCTTCCCGATGTCACTCCAGAATACCGTCTCCGAATTCCTCTTGGTGTGATCACTCCCTCTCAAGAGTATTCCATCACCATCCCAACTGTCTCCCCTGATACCTCCATCCGGCAGGGATCCGTCCAGGCGGATTATCCGTCCTTGGATCCGGGTTCCATCCAAACCCCCCACGTAGACTCTTTCGGGGTAAAATATCTCAAACCAATATTTAACACAAACAATCCCCAGAATATATCCCTGCGGACGTGGGGGTTCGAGCGTTCGGGCGGGTCAGTTTACTACAACATCAATACCCGAACGAATCCCAACATCATCGAAGCGGCCATCCGGTTCCGCTACCTGACGTTTCCCGGTGGGGTATCGGCCGCGGCTTATGCCGCGAGCAGGCCTAACTTTGCAGCGGTCGTGGCCGAGCTACAGTCCTTGATGAATCCCTCTGCAAACTTGTATGTCAAAGCGAATATAATTCGGAATTATGTTCAAGGTGAAATCTATTGCGACCCCACAGCCGCTAGCGAGGCATCCGACATCGTAGAGGATGTTTGCGAACATAGGATGGGAGACTATACCGGATTGGTCAGCACTTACGTTATGTTGGCGCGGTACTTCCAGATCCCAACCCGGTTCGTGATGGGGTACAATGGGAATAACGCGAGTGAAACGGTTGATAGTTACGGGAATACAGTGGAGATAAGGTTGTTAAACATGTGCGCGTGGGCAGAAGTATTTATGCCCGTACAGGATGATGGCACCGGGGATTGGGTATCTATGAAATTTGATGTTGCGGTTCCCATCCAAGATTCGTCAAACCAGATACGATTATTCATCAATGGTATGGAGTATGATCAGATATTGAACTTCTACTCGGTGGATCGTCCCGCCACAGTTACCATCGCCGTGAACGTAACCGAGGGGGGAAACCCGTACAATGGACCTGTTACACTCTACGATTTATTGGAAGAGCGATCCCTGACTGTTATCACCACTTCAGGTGGGTGGGGTGAATTCCTCTGGAACATCGACACCACGGTACTCGCGGGCGGACATGGCATCCGGGCAACCGCAGGATCATTATTGGTGAATTATACCGGTGTGGGTGTACGCGGGACTCTTAACTTGGAATTTGAAAGTCGCACACCAGACACGATTGACAGATCTTCACCCAATCAAGACCTCCGTGTGGTTGGCTACGTGCAAGACATCGCGTATACTGGGAATCGCTCTACTAATAGAGTTCCAAAGGTGAATATATCCGTGGATTTATTTACAAATCCAGGGATGACCTATGTTACAAATCCTTTTACCCCGAACACAATTAAAACGAACGAGACTGGTGAATTTGCATCAAACGTCACGCTCAACCCGTCAGTTTTGCATGGATCTTATTACATTCGGTTAAATTTCATAGGTTTATTCACTTTTGGTGAAATCTCTGCCTGGGTTTCGGGGATGTCTGCGAGCTCGATCACGAGAACCTTAGAGGTTAATGACCCCACTCAGGTGATTTTCAACTTGTATGTCGCGGGTCACGATTACACGGAATACACCACGCTGGTCAAACCGGGTGAACAAGTACTACTGACAGCACAAATAATCAGAGGCGGTTTACCTGGGGGGGGTATCTCTGTTGATTTCAGCTACAGGGACTCGTTGGATGTCATTAACTCCACATTTGGTAGCAACAATACCGATCCAACGGGGTGGACAAGCATCGAGTGGACCGTGCCAGCTGTAATTGCCACAGGACCCGCCGTCATCCGAGCCCACTTCTACGATACAGTGAGTTCTCTAAATCGCTATAATGATACGTATTGTGTCGTAAACCGTTCCATCGACCTCGGATTTTGGGCAACTCCCACACCCACTGATCCTGTGTATTTAGACTCAACCACGGTCTCCTTTACTGCCCTCCTCAATGATAGTGCGGGTAATCCCGTTGGACAAGCAGTCATTCGAGCCGTAATCCTAAATTCTTTTAATATTTTGTCAGGATATTATTTCACCCCTAATGCTTATCGACCAACAAGTACTAGTGGATTGGTTACTTTCAATGAAAATGTCATGGGAAGTGGGGCGTTCACGACCTATTACGTTGACCTCTGGTTCAACCAAACCTTCCTCTTCACCAACCCTTGGTTTCAACAAACCCATGGGTATAATCCTGTATCCCAACAAGTGCCTGGATTTGCCAATGACAATGCGTGGCAATGCGCCATCGAGATTCGTGATCCATCTGACATCCAGCTTCGCCTGTGG
>MBAA01000078.1:314-2236 GCA_001940655.1 Promethearchaeota archaeon CR_4 | reverse complement strand
ACAAAGGGAGAGCAACTGGAATTGAGAGTGCAAGCCCTGCAATCAGGAATCCCGCAAAATGGTCAAACTATTCGGTTTTATGACCTCTCAAACGGGAGTCAACTGCTCGGGCAGAACACCACTATTGGCGCTGGTAATGCTTCCTTCACCCTTAACATACCTCTAACCGCCTTCTCGGGACCACACCACCTCCGAGCCTATTGGGTAAATCAAAACAGGGAAAATTTTACAGTAGCTTTTGTTGATAGTCCATCTGCTTATTTTAACAATGTAGTCGTGACGCCACTCTCTCCAAATCCCATCGCACGGGGCGTTACCTTAATCAGCGTGACCGGATACCTGCGTGATGCCAATTCGTGTGGTATATTTCGAGGAGAAGTTAATTTGGTGCTGTTAAATTCCATCGGGAACTCTCTAGGAAATGGATATTTCACTTACAATCCCCCCACCCAAGCAACAGTCCAGGATGGATCTTTTACATTTTCAGTTAGGCTATCCAATACATTACACTATGGGGATTACTCAATTCGGGTCGATTTCAATCGCACCATTAACGCCTTGGATTTTAACCCGTGCCCAACTTTCCTGACCTCCACGAGTGGGTTCTTGGCAGAAAATTCCTCGCAATCCTCCGGAATTAACCTCACCGCGAGAGTACAATTCTCTAATGCGATTTATTCGCCCGCCGTACCAACAGCCGGTGAGAACATCACAGTCTCCGGGCGTATCCTGTGGGATAATGGAACCGCCCTCGACACGTCGTACATCAGTCGGATCAATATGACCGTGTGGGAGACGAGCAATCCAACCAACATCCTCGTAATGACGAATCTTGCGACGAATGGGTCGATGTTAATTGACGGCTCTATCTCTATCCAGGTCAAGGTCACGTGGCTCGTAGCGTTCACGGTGGAGTGGAAATTCTATTCCCTTGACAATCATGTGGCAAATGCTAGTCAAGTTGCAACGGGAATTTAATATGGAGGTGAAGAGAACACGCGAAAATTCGACCAAGTTACAATTGTCGCATTAGTTTTCTTTCTTCTTGCTGGAGGGATATTCCTGAGAAATTCTCTTTCGGATGGATCATCATTACCAGACATGAATCCTCCTTCTCTACCCCCCTCACCACCTCTCGTGGGGGGCGGGAATGGTTCTGTCATTTCCCGCCGTGTGTATCTCCAATACTTATCTGCGTACAGCGTGCCTTTAGGAGGACAAGTATCAATAACAGGGTATGTATTACGTTATAATGAGGGTTCATGGGAACCAGGAATTGGTGAAGAACTTAGAGTATTCAATGATGGCGTGGAAGGTCCTACACCGTATTATGGGGGGAGCCCAAATGGAAATTTCACGTTGTCCTATACTATACCTACGGGATTACCGATAAATCCAAATCATACTCTCACCGTGGATATACCCAATAATTCACCGTATAGGTCCGAAGTCTTCAACGCTACCAACCAAGTCTATAACGTTTACACAGACACAATTATTACTCCCGATGATACGATCTTTAACAGACACTACTTAGTAGGAGATACTGTCCCACTCCAAGGTACATTGACCTCGAGTCAGGTGCAAAACTTCGGGATTGTTGGACAAACTATCGCCGTAACGATCGGTGGTGTTAGCTCCGGGTCGAACATAACGGGGATAGGCGGGATTTTCTTCTACTCCTTTGTTATTTCCACACAGGATCCATCGGTAACATTTTCGTTTGCGGGAGTGCTGTATGATTATTCCCCCTCGTCAACCTCAAAATCACTTGACACCCTCCAAGCAGGAGATGTAGCTATAAGTAATCCAATTTACCCCTCCACCACCTATGAGCAATCAAGTATCAAAATTAGCGGTACTCTCGTGTTGTCGAGCAACCACAGCACGTTCCTACCCAACCGGCGCATAATTGTCAGCAT
>MBAA01000078.1:0-252 GCA_001940655.1 Promethearchaeota archaeon CR_4 | reverse complement strand
TGCCCGATGGGGTTACGCAACGAAATATAAATATCAACCTCCTATATGCAAACGGTACGCAATCCCCGGTGGGAGTCATAGCAGGTGTTATTAATGTGGGATCCCGCCTCGACCCAAATAATCCTACGAACCCTGTACCATATGCTTTGATTTTCGTCATCGTGGGAGTTGTGGTTGCGGTAATCGTGGTTTTCATCCTCTATCGGAAAGGTATTCTCAAATTAACCCGGGTGCACCCTGTCTATGAAGGAA
>MBAA01000230.1:1787-6917 GCA_001940655.1 Promethearchaeota archaeon CR_4 | reverse complement strand
TGCTTGAGTTTTTTCACTTGTTCCGTGAACTGGGAGATAAATTCCTCTTGAACGGATTCTTGCACGTAGATCCGCTTCACACCCACACACGTCTGTCCGGAATTAATGAACGCCCCCCACGTCCCCGCGGTCACGGCGCGAGCGATGTCCGCATCGGCAAACACAATCATGGCATCCTTCCCCCCCAGTTCTAGCGTGACGGGTGTGAGTCGTTGGGCGGCCCGTGCCATGATCTGCTTGCCCACCTGCACGCTCCCCGTGAAAATGATCCGGTCAACACCCGATTCCACGAGGGCATTTCCGATGCCGTTACCCGCGCCGGGAATCGCTTGCACGAGGCCCGTGGGAAATCCCGCCTGATCGAACACTTCCTGGATCTTGACACCGGCCAGGGGGGTTTCTGTCGATGGCTTGAGGATGACCGCGTTCCCGGCCGCAGTCGCCATGAAGGTCTGGCCGAACGGGATGCCAAAGGGATAGTTCCACGGCGAGATGATGCCAACGACCCCCACGGGTTTGGGGAAGATGTAGGAGTGGCGCCCCAGCAGGCACATCAAGGCGAGTACCCGGTCCTTGATGCGATAGGGCCTCAAGACCTTCGAAACTTTGTGAATGGCGAAGTCTGCCACGCCCATCGCAGCGATGAGATCTGAATTAATAGCCTCAATCTTGGGTTTACCCGTTTCGCTGGCGATCGTGAAGGCGATATCCTCGACGTGATTCCGGACATACCGGACGGCGCCTTTCAACAATCTAATGCGATCAATCAGGGGGATACCCTGCCATTTTTCCTGCCATTTTTCCTGACTTTTCCGTGCTCGTGCGAGTACCTCCCCGATCGCTTCGGGGGAAGTCGCAGAAACCGCTCCAAGAGGGTTTAATGTCGCGGGATTAATGCACCTTATTCGCCTTTGCACGCGCGTTGTTGCATCCCCCGGGGTCTCAACATAACCGCCATTCATCCAATATCTCCCTTCGTTTTTAAAAAAATATTCATTACAGGCACGTTCGGTCTAAACTTGTTATGTTTCACTTAACACTGATTTGATGGGTAATTCTTGAAAGTACCAGTGCGGTGCAAGCGATACTACTAAGAATACACATCGAACACGATTTAAATCTATATGATCATTTATCATTTGCTTTCTTCATAGGTATAGAGACAGACATATATGTTGCAGATCTTAAACACAACGCAGTGTATTTTTTTCGACGCCTTGAAAATCTTTCATTTCCAAACTCGAATGATTCTTGCAGCGAGTCTAGGCCATGAAACGTGACCATGACCGGCTCCCCATAGCGAGAACAGAACGCGTGCACGTGATCCCCGTGGGTGACCTTGAGGAAGAATTGTGCTTGTGCTACCTCGGGCTCCCTTAAAAACGCCCGCACACCACGGGTTTCGCGGAGGTTCCGACTCTCGGGTTTGGAAACGCGAAATGACCGGTATCAGTGGATCTTTAAAAAAGTCGGGTAACCAATAGAGCAGGAATACGCGAAATCGAGATCTAATACCGTTACTTGGATGGTTTTCCCACGGGTGGGGCACTTTGCCTGATACTCAACTTGCGGTATGGAGGTCCAATGGGGTTCTTGGCACAGGATATCCGCATGCTCTGGCGCAAGATCTTTCAATTCCCCCTCAAGTGCAGAAAGCGCGGTTCCTCCCTAGTGAACCCTTGTATTTTTATCCATCGTGTCGAGAGCACTCGTACCACCGGGTATATCGACGCAATGCTTGTGCAGTCACGATTTTTTTACAAGACGGACAGGAATGAGATATATCCAAAACTTGCGACTGAGCATGGTCTTGCCCATGCCCCCGCCCCCGGCGACCATCACCAAGAGGAGCACGGAACCTCGTTCCTCGCGCGCGGGCCAACTGAGCCGCGTCCCTTCCTAACCAATTGTTATAAACGGTCTGTCCTCCACAAATATAAGACCTAAGATTGGGACGTTTTTTCATCAATGCGGTTGTGAAAAAAGAGCACATTATGAAAACGGAGGATTTTAGATCCCTTACTTGGGGATGATGCCTTGCAAGATGCAAGGGCCCAGTTAACTTTTTTTAAAGAAAGTGCTCGTGGAGAATAATCCGAAAGAATGCGCTGACTTTGGTGGGTTATGGAAATAATCTCCAGATATGTCGGTGGGAAAATATGAAATCTAGCCCCGTCTCCTTGATATTCTGGTTTGTTTCAAAAAAAAGATATTCGAAATGAAAAAAGAATAGAATCCTTACGCGATAATTGAAGGTACAACCGCATCTTCTTGCGCAAGTGTTGCATAGACTTCAAATGGTAC
This sequence comes from Promethearchaeota archaeon CR_4, assembly GCA_001940655.1. Classification (GTDB taxonomy): domain Archaea; phylum Asgardarchaeota; class Lokiarchaeia; order Sigyniarchaeales; family CR-4; genus CR-4. The sequence goes on along the minus strand of MBAA01000230.1, from coordinate 4,613 downwards.
CCCTTTCAGGGCTTTCGAGACGGGGCAAGTGTCTTTCACCTTTTCCACAACCTCGTTAAACTTTTCAAGTGTGATGTCCTTCACGATGGCGACGGAATCAATGGCGATCTTTTTGATCTCATACCCATCAACGCCCTTGTCCATGAACACGCGATCCTTGGTTGTGATACTCGTCACATGAAAACCGAGTCGTGCAATTTCTCCGCGAGCGCCATCGAGAAACAACTCGCATGTGCAGCTCCAATGAGTTCTTCAGGATTAGTGCCTTGTTCGTCCCCAAACCGGGTCTTGGCGGAATATGGCGCGCCTTTCAACAATCCGAACCCTAAGCTAGTCCGGCCTCTTCCAGATTTAAGATCTCCATGCCAAATTGCGGTCCCAATACGTTCGATTATGAGATTTCACCTTCTTTTTTCAAAATAATCTATTGTATTTTAACACTATTCCATGCTATAAAATTGTAATGCCGAACATATTCGCACAACCGAATAAAGCACGGATGCCTACTTAAACCGGCCAGATGTGCATCAAATCGCACAAGTGATGGGTTTATTGCGGATTTTTCATCTTATCCAAAGATATGAGGACGACCAAGACCTATAGTTCTTGTAACAGGGCCACAGATGGAATCGGGAAATATACTATTTTGACGTTTTTGCGATCGGGAGTAAACCTGATACTCCACGGGCGTTCGGATGATAAATTCTTCAACATAAAGATGCAATTCCAAGATCGATCCAGAAAAAAGAAACTAAAACGGTCAGGAGTAATTTTGCTTCTCTTGATTCCGTGTGTGCAATGGCGGATGATATTCGAGCGTGTTTTAACCATCTTGATGTCTTGATCAACAATGCTGGCACATTCGAAACCACCCGGCGGATCATAATTGATGGTCTTGAATGACCCTTCCAGGTTAATAATCTCGCGCCCTTTTTGCTTTAAAATCAAATATTGCCATTACTTCTAAATGCTGGTCCCAGTCACATTGTGAACGTGGCGTCACGAGCGTAAGCAAGGGACTTGGATTTCGGCAACCTCCAAGGGGAGAAGAATTACAGCGGATATGGCGCATATGTCACTTCTAAGCTTTGTCTCATCAAGTTTACCGTGGAATTGGCCGAAATCTTGCGGAATTGTAACGTCTCGGTCAATACTTTGCATTCAGGCGTGATTAATGTCAACCGTCCCGAAATGGATTTAGTTCCAAGGGGGGCACCTGTAGAAAAAAGGGGCAACACAAGGTATTGAGCTGGCTCTTGATCCAAAAATAGCTAATCTTACGGGGCAGCCCTTTGTTGAGTCCCTTTTCTAATGCCAGTAAGGCATAGGATTTAGGGTTGGGCCTCCCGCTGGACTATTGCCACCCTTATAAATTCAACTTGCGCTACTGATTGGTGGGAAAATGCTAGGTTTTTTGGTCGACTTCCCACGGGGAGGGTTGTTGAGGTGTTGTTTGCATCGATCATGAGGGTTCAACCCCTCCCACAGGTTGTCAATCTTTCTTTAATGCAAATATCATCAACTTCCTGTGCAAAACTGCACCAATCCGTTGGATTTAAAATGTTTGTCGTCGCGTATTGAATTGAGTATAGGGAGGTACATAAAATGAAGATCTTAATTGTATTTGCTCATCCAGAACCGGCGTCTTTTACAGGTCGCTTAAAGGATTATGCAATCCAAGTTCTCCAAGATGCAGGTCACGATATACAATTGACAGATCTTTACAATCTTGACATACAGGGCGCAGGAAATCGCAATGAGTTTCTGAAATTACAGAACCCACGCTTTTTTGATTATCAGGCTGAGCAAACCCATGCAACTTCGTCAGGAGGATTCTCCCCCGAGATTAAAAAGGAGCAGGAGAAGGTGATGCATGCTGAATTTATCTTGTTTATTTATCCGTTGTGGTGGGATTCCCCGCCGGCCATATTGAAGGCATGGATCGAGCGGGTTCTCGCCATGGGGTTCGCCTATGGAAACCAGTGGAAGTTCTCAAATGACCCGTTGAAGGAAAAGAAGGCCATGTCAATTATTTCAACCGCGGGGTTGGCAGAGATATATCGTCCAAACGCCCTCCGGGGAGACCTGGGGCAATTACTCTATTGGTTTCACCACGGGACATTATTTGCATTGGGTATTCAGGTACTCCCACCTTTCGTAGCGTGGGGTGCAAAAGATGCAGATGATTTTTTACAAGGCAAATACCTGGAAGAGTTAGCTGGGCGCCTTCGGGTCCTCTCTGCAATAGAACCCATACCCTTTCATCCCTTGGGGGATTATGGGGAAGATTTTCAATTAATATATAAAGAACTAGATAGAAAGTCGCTACAACCCCCCTTAGTTGCATGTCACGGCTGCGGTTCCTTAATTCCCTGGGATTCCGATTACTGCACGGAATGTCTAGAAATCGAACGAAAATCGGGAACTTGAGAGAAGGAACTAGCTATAGAGAAGAAGGAGATCCGAGACTGAATGCGGGGACTATATATTGGTAGATTTCAACCATTTCATCTTGGACACTTGGAATTATTAAAAACCGTTGTTAAAAACCCAGCACTCGACGAGATTGTTATTGCTATCGCGAATGTGGAACAACAGAGGACACGAGATAACCCCTTCTCATTTGCTGAACGTTGTTGGATGATAAGATCCACGCTGGCCACACTAAATCCAAGATTGAGGATAGAAATGTCAATCGTCCCCGTTCCCTACGTATCCCCACCCGTCCCGTTTGTTCCCTCAATTCTCGACCAGTTCGGACCCATTGACCTGTTAATTTCAAACAACGATTGGGTTCGAGCCCAGTTTCAAAATATTTCCCAAACT
>MBAA01000230.1:1557-1775 GCA_001940655.1 Promethearchaeota archaeon CR_4 | reverse complement strand
AAGATGTTTTTTCAACGAGGACAATATCGGGGAGGGAGAATTCGCGACCTAATGGAGAAGGGTGATGAGTCTTGGAAATTGGCGGTTCCCACCCCAGTCGCCCAATATCTCTCAAAAATAACTGACAGGGCGCAAGATTGGATTTCTCCAACAATCTCAAACCCCTTTTCAGGAAATATTATTTCGGGAATGGGAGTCGGAGCGCGATACGTTGAGAA
>MBAA01000230.1:0-1517 GCA_001940655.1 Promethearchaeota archaeon CR_4 | reverse complement strand
GAACCCTTTCTTGGAACCCTGAACATGCACTTGCAGGGTAACTCCCGCCAGTTTTTCAGGCATCTTCGATCTCGCCGGCCTTTACGTATTGCGCCCAGAATCGAGGGTGACGTGAGTTATTGGAATGTCGACTGTTATCCGGCCATTCTCCAGGCAAACCGGAACCATAGTAAAAAGTGCTATGCCCTTGCGTTGGATTTTGGTGCCCAGAAATCTGAAGAAAAAGTCGTTGAGCTAGTGGCTCACCCCCATTTACGTCAGATGATGGATGTAAGGGATGGAGACCCTGTTGAAATCCGTATTTTCTGAACTGGTTCCCTTGTTGAATTTTGAGAGAATAGCTATAATACTATCTTAAGGACGTCATCACTTCATTATATAAGGCAAAAGACCCAATATCATACCAGATCCCGTCAAATCTGAATCCCCGAACGACCCGTCTTTGAATCAACCATTTTATAAAAAAACCCATGGCATCGGGATTATTGCGCTCGTTAACATAGGTCTTAATCATGGGGATGTCGTCTTTTTTGAGGTAGTAGATTCCAGTGGAGATGAGCGTGGATTTGGGTTCGTTGGGTTTCTCCTCAAATGCGACAATTCGATTCTCATGATCGAGTTTTACGACCCCAAAACGATTGCGCACCTTTTCAAGATCCCTCATGTCATAAAGTGCAATCACGGAATCGCTGTTCTTTTTCCCATAGCTCAGGAGATCATTGAGATCAAAATGGAAATAGTTATCCCCTGCAATAACAAGCAAGTCCTCTCTCACATTTTGTTTCTCTAGGAAAAAATTCATCCCCCCAATAGCCCCGAGTTTTTCATCTTCCCGGCGATGTGGTTCGACAACTAATTCCAACTTTTTATTGGTTTGGGAATGAAAAATATACTCCTTAAAGTCCACCTCGAATTTTTTATTGGTGGATATAAAAACTTGTTTAAGGAAATTGATGGGTTCAATTTTATTTATTATATGTTCAATCACGGGTTTTCCGTCAAGGGGCAATAACGCTTTTGCCCTATTCTCGGTCAAGGGCCACATTCGTTTTGCAAATCCACCGGCAAGAATTAACACTTTCATTATTACTCACCCATCCCAAAAATAATTTTGTACATATTTTTTGATTTTCACGCACACGGCGGGAACATATAATCTCGCGCGAAGGGATTCGCTTTTGCTATCAACCGATTTTGTATCTCATCACCTCCTCTTCAGAGCATAATCTTTAGGTTCATTATGTATTTCATCAGAAAATTGGGAAAATATTTTGATCTATTTTCAAAATCAAAGCTTTCCACTCCCGCAAATTGGCTGGAGATGACGCCTTGGAGTCGATGGAGTGGTCGATGGGGGTGTGACAGGTAGGTATAAATGGTCACTCTTCGCTCCTGAAGAGGAGGTGTCCTTGACGAAAGCAATATTCAGTTCTCAATGAAAACTTATTAAGTTAATGCTGCGCCTCCACAGGCAATTATGGTCAAGATCCTGCAATCAAGCGTTGACTTGGAATGTT
>MBAA01000216.1:79126-83034 GCA_001940655.1 Promethearchaeota archaeon CR_4 | reverse complement strand
AGGCAGAACGAACACTCCATGACGCGCTTTGTGTTACAGCAGTTCTTTCCGAACACAAATCGGTGGTCGCCGGTGGTGGTGCTGTCGAAGCAGAGTTAGCTGCTCGCCTCAAAGAATTTGCACGAAAGCAAGGCGGTCGCGAGCAACTAGCCATTGATGCTTTTGCAGATGCTCTCGAGATCATACCAGCCACCCTCGCTGAGAACGGTGGGATGGACCCCATCGACACCATCGCGGAACTCCGGTCGAAACACACCACTGCCGCGGGTAAGTGGATAGGGGTTAACCTCTATACCAAGAAGATCGATGACACGTTTAAAGCAGGAATCCTCGAACCTGAGCAGATCATCAAACAGATCATTACATTAGCGTCCGATCTCGCTGCACTTATCCTCCGAATTGACGATATGCTCATCGCAAAGAAGTCTAGGGCTCCTGCAATGCCTCCCGGCGGTGGTATGGGTGGTATGGGTGGCATGGGTGGCATGCCTCCGGGCATGGGAATGGGCATGTAAAAGTCTATTCGTACAATCCCCCCCTCTTTTTTATAGAGAAGCATCACTTCCTCACGCTCTGATAATCTTAACTAACTTTTTTCCCGTTGTTAATTTCCGGACACGTTTAAATACATACATACGTTTGAAGAATCTAGATCTACCAAAATTCTTAGTACGGGAACAAGCTGGGCAATTTTGCATGCTGAGACAAGAATTGGATGTGTGGGATGACGGTATCTTATGCCAGGACAAGAATCCGGATGTTTTTGTTCGGTCGCTCTTATGGCTTAGTAACTAGGAAAGTGCTCGGGAGTATCTCGAACGAGCAAATTTTGAAATGATCCGAAAATTGGAATTTCAGCACGCTTTTCAGAGTATGCCAAGTTTGATCCCATCGTTTTCAAGCGGAGAATTTTTAAAGTCCGGAAAGCATTCATACCTTTAAGCAACATTTATTTAAATAAGTGTTTTTGAGAGAATTTTGAAAATTTGAATTCGAGTTGATTTCTACGGAATCAATAAAAGATAAAGACTACATGAAACAGAAATTCTATCAAGAAATCGAGAGCGTCTGCCCCGAATGCTTTGGTAAAATCAAGGCGATACTCAAGGAAGAAGATGACCACAAGGTCTACATCTATAAAACGTGTTCCAAGCACGGGGAGTTCAAAGATTTAATTTCCTCCGATGCCTCGTATTACAAGTGGACTCACTATGCGACAGAAGACGGTGAATTTTCATTTGACAAGATTGGTGACGCCAATCCCCCTGATCGCATAGCTGACGAACGCGGGTGCCCGTGGAACTGCGGTTTGTGTAACTTACACAAGAGCACGTGCTCGCTCGCGTTAATTGACGTGACGAACCGATGCAACCTAACATGCAATTTTTGTTATGCGAACGTGGAAAAGTCCGGCGTCCTAGTCGAACCTTCACTTGAGGAAATAAGACGCGTCATGAAACACTTCCGGAGCAAACCTATCCCCGCAGTAGCGATTATGTTCACGGGAGGCGAACCCACGGTACGCAAGGACTTCCCCCAAATCTGTAAGATGGCGAAAGAAGAAGGATTCAAGGAAGCCATCGTCGCGACCAATGGATATGGATTCCAAAAACCGAACGGCGAGGGGTATAAGTTCGCAAAGGCCTGTTGGGATAATGGTCTTGACACATTATATTTCCAATTTGACGGCATCCACGATGAGACTTATATGAAGACGCGGGGTGCAAAATTATGGAAGTACAAACAGCGAGTCTTAGAGAATTGTCGAGCAGCAGGTTTTGATTCCATCGTTTTTGTGTGCACCCTCGCAAAGTCCGTCACAGATATGGAAGCAGGGAACATTATTCAGTATGCTATCGATAACATTGACATCGTGCGCGGTATCATCTTCCAACCAGTTTCTTTGTGTGGGCGTATTTCCTACGAAGACCTCCGGGAATTGCGTATAACCAATGCAGATGTTCTCCACGAGATCGAGAAACAAACGAATGGCGCGTTGAAAGTGGATCGAGACTGGTACCCATTAACAACCATAGTAGAGTTCGGGCGCCTCATCGCTTGGTATGCAGGCATGGAACCTATTGAATTTACCTGCCACCCGGATTGCGGGTTCGCCACCTACATGGTTCTCGACCCCCAAACCAAGAGTTTACGGTCATTTCTGGAATACATTGATCCTCTCCCTATGATCGAGTTCGCGAATAAATTCTGGAAAAAGGTCAAGGAGCGGAAAGAGTCGAATTTCTTTACCAAGCTCATTGGCGAGAGTGCGGGCGCAACCCTTGACAAGGGATTGAATTGGTTTGACCGCCAGTCCGTCAAGGCGCGGTTTCTCCTCGGCGTGCTCCCCTACATCAAGAAACCGGGCAAGTTGATGGAACTCTTCAGTAAAGTGATTATGAATGGGAATTGGGCATCTATTTCCTCGTTTAGCTACGGGTCCCTCCTCATTGGCAGCATGCATTTCCAAGATCCCTTCAATTTTAACCTCGAGCGGGCCAAGCGCTGTATTGTGCATTTTGGCGTCCCTATGCCGGATGGTTCTGTCCTGGAAACCCCGTTCTGCGTCTACAATAATTTCACGCGGCAGGAGACCGAGAAGAAGATCGCCAGAAAATACACCGCGAAGGGCAAGGAAGAGTGGGTAGAAAATGTCGCCGGACCGGAAGCTTCGACTATCATCCGCAATGGCGGGGTAGACAAAGATGGTAAACCTGTGGAGTAAGGAGGAACATACCAATGAGTACCGATGAAAATGCAAGGATCAAGGTCGTCAAGACTGGTGACAAAGAAATCAAAGTCCGGATGTTGACCGAGCTACGTCAAGACACGACTGATAAGGCCCAGAAAGCAATGGAGAGTCGCATTGCTTACTTCGATGCCAAGCGTGATGTTCCTTTTCAAGATAAAGTGGAGACTGGAGTAGCGAAAGTTGTGTCCATTGTCGCAGAAATCGCCCAAAATGTGCGTAAAATGATCCCAGAGCAAACACAAGCTAAACTTATTGAATACTGGGAAAAAATCTTGCTCGCATTTTAACCAATGTTCGTTTCTTCCTTTTTTATTATTCTTATTTTGCTACTACTTATTACATTTAAATTCCGTGAAAAAATCCAGTAAATGTAAAAAATAATGCACGTAATCTAACGAGCGGCTTAATTTTATTAGACTAGTTGTATTTTACGTAATATAATCGACTTTAATCGTAAGAGGCTAAGAAATTGGTGCTGCCAGAGTTAGGACCCATCGCTCAATTCGAGGACATCCCACTTGACAAACTGGAAAAACGAGTTAAAGAGGGGCATATTGTCATCGTGAAAAATACAAGGCACCAGATTACCCCATTAGCCATTGGAGAGGGTACCCGGGTTAAGATCAATTCCAACGTGGGCTCGAGTCAACTCATCCACGACTTCCCTGCAGAACTGGAAAAAGCACAAATTTCCGTGAAATTTGGCGCCGACACAGTTATGGATCTGAGTACGGGCGGGACAGAAGACGACCTACGGAGATTGCAAGAGAATTTACTCAAGAAAATCGCGGTTCCAATCGGCACTGTCCCGATTTACCAAGCAGTAGTCCGCATGCATGATGCTAACCGGAAAATCATCGACATGTCTGAGGACGACATGCTGGGGATCGTGGAAGAACAGGCAAAGCGCGGCATAGACTTCTTTACCATCCACGCAGGTGTCCAAAAGTACATCGTGGAGCACTTGGTAAAACATTCCCGTTTAATGGGAATTGTATCTCGAGGAGGTACTTTCTTGGCTGCGTGGATGCTCCACCACAATCAAGAGAATCCATTCCTCACGAATTTTGATGCTTTACTAGATATTTTGGCAAAATACGACATAGCAATCAGTTTAGGAGATGGATTTCGACCGGGATCTATCTTTGATGCTACA
>MBAA01000216.1:68208-79112 GCA_001940655.1 Promethearchaeota archaeon CR_4 | reverse complement strand
CCAAGAATTGCTGGAAATCTCCCGCTTGGTGGAGCGGTGTCGCGAGCGAAAAGTCCCCGTAATCGTGGAAGGACCAGGGCATATCCCAGCCCAACAAGTCGCGGAGAACATTCGCATAGAGAAAGACGTCTGTAAGGGGGCGCCGTTTTACGTCCTTGGGCCAATTGTCACGGACATTGCACCAGGATATGATGAACTCGTAGGTGCCATCGGTGGCGTCTTGGCAGGGATGGCTGGTGCCGATTATTTGTGCTACGTGACCCCGGCAGAACACCTAGGTTTGCCCACGCTCGATGATGTGAAAAAAGGCGTGATAGCGTCTCGCATTGCTGCGCACGCGGTCGATATATCACGAGGTTTGCCATCGGCACTCGCGTGGGATCACCGCATGGACGTGGCCCGAAAAGCGTTGGATTGGGAAGAAATGTTTCGCCAAGCGATCGATCCAGAGGTTGCACGCCAACGTCACGAACGCCAGTCCTCGAAAAAAGACGAGTGTACGATGTGCGGGCCATTCTGTGCGCTCAAGCTTCTCGATGAATATACGCGGGGGCGATTCAAACTTAATGAAAACAACGGAGAATCAAAGTAAGACGTCCCACCCAATATTTGTTCTTGCGATTGGGGGTTCAGATCCCTGCGGAGGAGCGGGAGTCCAGATGGACTTAATGACTCTTGGCGCCTGTGGGATACGCGGGTTGTCAGCGATCAGTGCGTTAACCATCCAGAATTCACACGGGATAGACCGAATTATGCCTATCTCCCCAAGGGACTTACAAGATCAAATCACTGCTTGCATTGATGATTTTCCCGTAACTTGGGTGAAGACAGGTATCCTCCCAGACCCCAATCTCGTTAAAGTTGTTGCGGAGATTATCCAAAAATACAAACTAAAATGCGTAGTTGACCCTATTTTGAGGTCAGGAAAAGGGTTCGGATTTGCTAAAGAAGATTCATTAAAAGCGTATATTGACAATTTATGTTCTCAAGCCTCCATCGTGACCCCCAACCTCGGAGAATTGCGACAGCTCGCGCGAATGGTTGCGCCTGAAATAGATCTCTCTGCTGTAGACTCCCTGACGCTCGCACAAAAATTGGCTCAAATATGGAAGACAAATATCCTCGCAAAGGGCGGCCACGCGAGCGGTTCAATCATAACCGACTTCTTAGTTCAAAAAGATAATATGTGGCGTTTCTCTCACCCTCGCCTCCCTTTCAACGAGATTCACGGGTCTGGGTGCTGTCTTGCAAGTGCAATCGCGGGTTATTGCGCGAAAGGCCTTTCAATTGCTACGGCGGTCGCCGATGCAGAACACTTATTTGAAAGTGCTTTACTCGCGGGATGGACGTGGCACGAAACCACATTTCTCAACCCTCTTAACAATCTAACCGAGCTGGGACTTGAATCACTCTTGAAGGATGAAGTAAATCAAGTAATTGCCACTTTGGAAAGTCATCCTTTTGCCAGTAGTTTCATCCCAGAAGTAAGAACGAATGTGTCAATATTATCACTTGGTGGAGTCACCCGAGAGCAAGTAGCTGCGGTTGACGGGCGAATCACGATAGTCGGGGGACAAGTAAAAGCTGCAGGCCCGATCCGTTTGGGGTGCTCAAATCACACTGCCCGCCTCCTCCTCGCGTGCAGAGAGGTAGACCCGCGAATTCGAGCGGTCATAAATCTGAAGTATTCCCCTACAAACTTGGATTTCTGCCAGCGTGCTAGCCTTTTATGTTTGGAAATCATGCGGAGTCGCGAACTTCCTGCACAAAAGACTTCGGAGCATAGCACTATGGAGTGGATCCCTTCCCAAATCAGACTGGACTCCACAACATTTCCTGACGTGGTTTATGACACGGGTGATTTTGGAAAGGAGGCCATGATTCGGTTATTTGCTCACTCAGGGAAAGACCTCCAAGAAAAATTACTAAAAATTCTGAATGGAATGAAGGGATAAGAGGAGTTTATTACTCGGATGCTTTTATTTCAAGATTTTAACCTTTCTCGAATATTTTCAATGAGTTTGTCGCCGCTAAAAGGTTTCGTGATATAACCATCCGCTCCAAGTGCCTTTGCTCGATCAATATCTTTCGTGAACGCTTTCACCGTGAAGAGAACTATCTTAATCTTTTTATATTTTTCGTCTTTTTTGAGCGTCTCAAGTACTGTCCACCCATCACTTTTTGGCATCATAATGTCGAGTAGCATAAGCCGGGGGATGACCCCACGTTTCTTAATTAATTGCAAGGCATCTTCGCCATTTACTGCCGTTTTCACAGTAAAATTCTCCATTTCAAGAATTTTTTGGGCAAGGCGGAGGGTATCTGGTTCATCATCGACTACTATAATGTCACAGGAGGGTTCAGACGACATATGAAAATGCTACCTATCTCCGTATTTGTTGTTCCTGATATATTAAAATCTCGCAGAAGTAATATTTAGAATTTTATTGACATCTTTATTCTAACAAACGATTTCTTAAATCGCATTAATATTATGCCTTTGATCTGCATCCAGGTATAGTGAACGCTAAAATGCATTAGAGGCGATTATATTCGGGATTACAGGGAAATCCAAGATCTTCTGCGTGAAAAAAAGTATTCACAAAACGTTAATGAACTATACGTAGAGATATCAGCCGGAAATGACGGGGAAAAACAAAGAAAGTGTTTAGACTGTGTTTTTTTTGTGTTCTTTTGAAGATTTTAACCTTTCTCGAACATTTTCAACGAGTTTATCAGCGGTGAAAGGTTTTGTGATATAACCATCTGCTCCAAGGGCCTTTGCTCGTTCGATGTCTTTCATGAAACCCTTCACCGTGAAAAGGACGATTATGATTTTCTTATATTTCTCATCTTTCCTGAGTGTTTCCAACACGAACCATCCATCACCCTTTGGCATCATAATATCGAGTAACATGAGACGGGGAATGACCCCACGTTCCTTTATTAATTGCAGAGCCTCCTCGCCATTGGCCGCTGTCATCACCGTAAAATTCTCCTTTTCGAGGATTTTTTGGGCGATATAGAATGTGTCGTGTTCATCATCGACTACAAGAATGTCACAGGATGGTTCGGTGGACATAAGAATTGTTCTCCACATCATAAAACGTTAATGAATTTAGTGTCGAGGTATCCTCCTGAAATGACGGGACAAATGGCGATGTAATCAGTCTGAGGTTGGATACCGCGCATGAAGAGCGCTTTATTGATCATTTCTAATTTATAGTGACGCGTGGCAAGGTGACTCAGATTACTCACGAGGCTTTGTTCTTCCTTCACAAAAGCCACGGTAATGTTTGGAGACGTTTTGGTATAAACGACTTCATTCGGAATAGTCTTCCGAAGGTCATCAGGTGAATACAAGTGTTCTAATTTGTCTAATCCGATGATTTTAAGCACCGGTCCATCGATGTAAGACGCAAAGAGGTCTTCTTGGTGGTGGAACTCGCCCAACGCATCCAGCAAAGAGTCGCTTAACACCGTTGCCTTCGACCGGATGTTCTCTGTCACAGGTGGACGATCGAATAGAATAAACTGTTGAGCAATTTTTTCCCCATCCACAAACCCCTCCAAGTATATCTCAAAATTCTTGAGAGAAATCCCTTCTGGAAGAGTAGCGACTACACCACGACCCAGGTTCAATTGATTCACTATTGTTGGGAGGAGTAATTGGATGAAACCCTGACCAACACCGTTGGAAAGTTCAAAAAGAATCCACGATCCTTGTGGGTAACCCACTTGGAGCAGATCGTCAAAACTCTGCATACCCGTGGAGATGGCATTGCTATTAAGATCAGGGATCGGGTCTGGACGAAGCACAATTTCGGGGAATCTGAATTTATATGGTTCAAAATAACGGAACTGAGCCCCTTCGAGGGAAAAAGAATAATCTGGTTGTCGGACATGGTCAGTCCGAATTTTCGAGATCTCGAGTTTCCGCACCCGCAAGCCATTTTTTCGCGTGTCCTTGAGGACAATAATGCCATCGGCTATGTAATCAAAGTTCGTTGAAGAGGTGTGTTCGAGAATTAAAATGAGATTGACATTACTGCTATAGATCCACTCAGAAAAGTGTTTTTCAAACTGTTTCATACTAGCAAAGGGGTGAATTCCTACCTGATCATCCTCGATTTGGGGAAGTCCATTCCACGAGTCAATTACTACCGTGGGGATGCCAGTATTTTGGTGTTCCTTGACTTTATTGTAAAGTAATTCGAGAAATTCTGATAGGTCTCGGAATACCAATTTCTCGAAATTTCTTTTTGATTTTCCCTTAGGGCGGGATTCCTCTAAGAAAGGTATCTGAGTCGCGTCAAAAATGCGATCCCCGCTTATTTGTTCTGCGATATTTGGGAATTGTTTAAGGAGATTTAGTGGGAGAACCCGGGTTGAGAAGTAATAGGGATTTTCACATCCTTTGAGTATTTCCAACGCTAGCGCTGTTTTACCCGTACCTGCTTTTCCTTTAAGAAGAAGAAAACAACCAAGACCGCTTGTTAGTGCACTATAGATTTCCTCGGGAATATCTTTAGAAACGATGTAAAAAACCCCCTAATTTACGAAGCATTCGCTTTTCAATATGCGGATACATGTTGAAAAAGATTTGTATTCCGGAGTAATGGAGATATCACATTTCAAGGTGGGTCAAATCCCGAAGAAGTGATAACAATTCTCTGTGATTATCACAATGCCCCATATTTTAGACTGCTGATCCCGTTATTTTTTCCCGTTTTCATTAGTTTTTTACTTGCTTTTTCTAAATCCCCATCCTCTATCAGATGAACAAGACGGAGGAATAGACGACCCACTCTCCAGAGGAACTTGGACTCGCCAAGGAGGATGTAGAATTTTTTCTTCATCGCACATTCGGGGTGTTTGGTCTTGTTTTAGACCGCAAACCCAGGTGAGTTCGTATCCGGAGGATACAAGAGGGAGAAGGATGCCCATAAATCCAAGTCCAGAGGAAATATTTGCTATGTGACCTTTTCTCGCAGCCAAGAAGTGCGGTAAAAGGCACAGGATAGGAATAACTTGCCCGAAATAGTTGACCTCCATATTCCGTTGGAAGTCCGCCCGTCCCAATGACAAATTTATCTTTGAGAGGTTGTTGGGGTAAGAGTTTCGGGGTTGCCATTTGAATCAAAGACATCTTTATTCTGTCGTTTTAAAAGATTCAGAAAGGATTCGATGAGCTGAAATCCTCCATTCTTTCAAAAGCTAATATTTTAATACAGAAATACACATTTAGGAATGTTCTGATATAGAGATTTTGTCGATTTCGCATACTTTTTATGCGAAAGGTTAAAATACTTTAATGAACTTGAAAAAAGAGAAAAACACAAGAAATGGAGACCCGTTAACAAGTGTCATTTTGCCCAAATTGCGACAGTTTGCTTCTGCCGAAGAAGAAAGGTAATAAGAAAGTACTGTACTGCCGCGTGTGCGAAGTAGATTTCCCCTTTAAAGCAGAGCAAGACTACCGTATAGGTCACCGAAGGGAACCTGAGGCTAAAAGAACCAACGCAGTCGTTGAAGATGGCGGGAAACGAAAGATTTCTGAAAGTGATCGGGAAGCCTTCGAAGACTACTTCCAGACTACCGAAGATGGGTCAAATCCAGACTCCTAGTTTTTATGCAAGATTTTTATTTTCAGATAATTGGGGTGATGTTCCATCCACCCAATCTGGTTGTGGCTTTTAAATGAGGATGTGGTTTAATAATCCTAAAGCGCAATAAGTATGTGAAGAAAATACACTAATCTTTAGGATTTCATATCCGCTATGCAAAGACTATTCATCGACCTGCACCCTATCAAACCAGTAAAGGGTGCTAGTCAAGCGATTAAACCACTAACCCTTGAAAAAATTCAGGGTCAATTCATAATCGTTTTAGGACGCCGAGTGATGCCTTCCGAAACCATTCCACAAGGATGCGAGGGCATAGTGGTTTCAGTGTATGATACAGCATTTGAGCTCATCGAATTGCTCAATAAATTAATGAGGGGAGAACGAGGAGCAGCGGAATTGATACCCCACGAACACTTTCTCGTCGCAACACCTTTCGACCAGACTCGCGCGAAAATTTTCCTCCAATACAATGTGGCGGTTGTGCCCGAGCATAATCAAACGCCTTCTTTTGTAATCCCATTCGAAGAGTTGGCTCGTGAAATCCTTCTTTTCTGCATCAATGTATACGAAAGTATTCTCGAAATGTACCCCCAACTGCAAACCGATCTCGAAACTCTGGGTACTGCCATCGAAGAGACAAAGCTCGCAGTGGAGCAACATATCGGGAATAAGAATTTTCTAAGTCTTCCTGCGGAAGATGAGACGAAAGTAAGTTAGACTTCTATGTGTGAGTGACATGTCAGGCACTTTGTTGGAAGGTTTTGCGGCAATAATGAAGGAACTACTTAGACCCGTGAATAAGAATCCTAAATTTAGCGAGAAATTTAGTGCTATCAACCTCAAAATCTTACTCGTTGCCACGGATATGTATCCCGCCGCGCTTGTTCATGCTGACTACGGAGAGGTAAAAGTGAGTTCGGTTTCTCAAGAAGCGTGTAAAGAATGGAAGAAGACGGGCGCCCGATGCCTCATTCAATGCACAACAAACCAATTTCTCGCGATCTCGATGGGGAAACTTAACCCCGCGAAAGCCTGGCTCACGCGCCAGATTAAAATCCGCGGGGTGAGAAATGTCAAAAAGTTTTATGATATGATCGTTGTCGGAATGACGAGCAAAAGAAGAGAATCTTCGCGATAAACTAAAATTTCTTTTTAAGATCAAGTACTGCTTTTTCCATTTCGGCGAACGGTAAATATGCGAAGGTTTCTGCGAGAACCTCTTGATCACGTGGTTGAATTGGAAACTTCTGCAATATCTGGAGTAATAGCTTTTTCGCTTGTGTTGGGTGGGTTTTTACTTCCTGCAAAAGACTATCCAAATCTTCCTCAGGTACTCCTTTGCCTTCCATTTTAAACTCAGTTTCTAACTTTAACAACCACTTGAAGGAAGTGAGTTTACCAAGGTATACCTTCTGGATTTCCTCCTCGCGGGAAGAAACTTCTAAACCTTGAAGTGTATTCTTAAAGTTCTCGAGTTCTAGTCGCAGGTTTTTGAATTCCTTTGTTACATCCACGGAAATCACTACAATTCTAATAAGACATCTACCTTTAATGCACTTCGGGATAGTTGAGCTTATGCCAGAATCCGAAACGAGGGGATCGGAAATGCGCTGGGATCCGTTCCTGCGGGAGTGGGTGGTTATTGCTGCCCACCGGGGAGCTCGCCCCGTGCTTGCAGAAAAGGCAGACAAATCTTACCGTTGCCCATTTTGTCCTGATGCCCCTGAAGGGCAAGGAGACTGGGTGGTTAAACACACCAACAACAAATTTGCTGCAATGACACCGGAAGCTACCCTTTCCCCAGAGATCTTGCAAGATACACTTATTTTCAAGGTTAAAGCAAGCGTTGGAGTGAATGAAGTCATCCTATACACGCGAGAACACAACCAACAGCTTGGATCGCTCTCGTTAGACCACATTACCCAGCTTGTACAACTATGGGCTGACCGTTATGCCGAGATAGGAAAATTAGATGTCATCAAGTCCGTGTTCATCTTTGAAAATCGTGGTACAATCATCGGCGTGAGTTTGTCCCATCCCCACGGTCAACTGTACGGATTCCCCTTCATCCCCCCTCGATTCCAACGACAGCTCGATGGTGCGCAAGTCTTTCACGAGGAACATAGTCGTTGCCTCTATTGCGAGGTTTTGGCAAATGAATTAAAAATCCAAAGGCGAATTGTATGCGAGAACGAAGATTTCGTTGCGTTCTGCCCTCCGTACGCGAAATGGGACTATGAAACCCACATTTACCCCCGAAGACACATACCGTCACTCTTTTTTATGACACTAGAGGAACGTCATAATTATGCTGCTATCATCAAACAACTCGTGCAGAAGTTGGACCGGTTCCACCCCAATTTGGAGTTCATGCCCTATACAATGGGCCTTTACCAGCAACCAACTGATGGTGGGCAATATCCCTATTTCCACCTGAACATGCAATTTTATCCAGCCATGCGTGGAGCAAACCAACAGAAATTTGCGGGTAGTGTGGAGTCGCATATGGGTACCTGGATCAATTCCTCCGCCCCCGAGGACGTGGCACGCATGCTTCGGGGAATTAAAAGTGATCTGGATTAATTATGAAATGATCTTTTCCTTTTTCTCAACTTTTTTCCATATTCTACACAAACTGCACAGGCATCTTCTTACGATGCGGTAAACGTTGATATTTCACTTTCGTGTACCCGAGGGCAAAAACCATATGAATTTTGTGCCCCTGTGGAACACCCACCTGCATGCAGATTGATTTGCTCCGGTTGAGCATTTGTTCCGCAAACCCTATATAACAGGAACCAATTCCCCTTGCTTGGAGGACATACATCATTGCTGACCCGGCGAGAATACAATTCGCCGCACCAAACGGAGAATCTTTAGTCGTGGATAGAATGACTACTACTGGAGCCTGGTAGAACACTCGGTCATGGTCACTGTGTAATTCTTCTTCCAATGCCTGCAGTTTATCCATTATATTTGGATCATCCAAATAGGCCTTCGCAGCAGGAATTAATTTCGCAAGGATCCGGATCCCCTTATTTTTTATGGCCTTACATAGCTGCGCTTGCATCTTTTGCACGCCTTGCCGGAGTATAGTTTTTTTTTCGGGGCTCACAACAATTGTAGCGTGCCAATCTTGGGCATTACTGGCGGTGCCAGTGTAGGAACCCAACTCAAGCATTTTTTCGAGAATTTCACGCGGAACTTCTCGATCGTGAAATTGACGTACGGAACGTTTGCCGGCGAGGAAGATGTGAAGCGATTCTGGATCACAGGCGGGATCTTTCCAATCAAGAAAAAATTCCTTCCCATCTTCGACTGCAGCCATAGGGCAAATGCAGGCACAGTGAGAACACATGATACACCGTTTTTGATTGATTTCGTATTTCTTCGTTGTTTCTTCGTGACTAATCGCGAGAGCAGGACAATCAGGTTCACATTGCCCACACTGAATGCAGAGTTCTTGGTTGATTATGAAAGACATGTAGTATTCATAGCAGGTAACATTTTTATTCACACTCCTGTCGGTGTAATTTATGGACACATACAGCGAATTAGTGGAGATTGTCCTGAATCCTCAAAAAAAACAACCCGAGAAACTTAGATATGAAGGTTTCAAAAAATTGTTAAAGGTGAGTGAAGAAACCCCTGAAACCCTGTATCCGTACTGGGATGCATTTGCGAAAGAACTCGAGGACGCAAATTCTGACCACAAGTACGAAGGGGTGCTGATTCTGGCGAACATAGCCAAGGTTGATCGTGAAGGAAGATCGAAGAAAATTATCGACAGGTACATAGAGTTACTCGCGGACAAGAGTTTTGTGGTAGCGTTAAACGCGGCCAATAACGTGGGGAAGTTCGCTAAAACTCACAAGGAATTGCGGGAAAGGATAACTCAATCGCTCTTAGACCTAAAAATGACCAAACATAAGCACAAAAACTTACTCATGAGTGGAGCCATCATTTCCTTCAACGAGTATTTTGAAGACTCGCAAGATAAGGAAAAAATCAGAACATTCGTGAAGAACTTGGAAACGGGAGAAAGTCCGAAAGCACGCAAGCTCGCTAAACAATTTCGTAAAGATCACCATTTTTAGATAATACCTGAGTACTCTCACCTGAACGCGACTTTTTTATCCCCAAAGCGTCAATTGCTAGCGAAAAGGTTGGTTTTGCGTATGACAAATTTTGTGTTAAATGGTGAGGAACGTGTCCTACGTGATGCAGCTCGGGCGTACGTAAAGACTGTTCCCAAAGAACTCCTCGTGAAGATGGACAATGACGAGGTCAAGTACCCACGAGAATATGTCGTTGGCCTTGCGAAAAATAAATTGCTTGGCATTCGTTTCGACCCCAAATATGGCGGACATGGTTTAGGGTGGACCGCGGAAGTGCCCGTCCTTGCCGAGATTGGAGCTCTTTCCCTCGCGCTCGGGTGTTTATTCTCCTTGCCGAGCATTTGTGGGGAAGCCCTCAACAAATTTGGAACTCCAGCGCAAAAAGAAAAGTTCCTTCGGCCAACTATTGAAGGGAAAATCTTCACGGCTGAAGCGTTAACAGAACCTCGCGGTGGGTCGGACTTCTTTGGTGCTACTACGAAAGCGGTGAAAGAGGGGGATCATTACATCTTGAATGGACAGAAACGGTTTGTTGTCGGCGCAGAGGGGGCAGACTACTTCTTGGTGTATGCCAAAACCAATCTCGATCCAAAATTGCCCCCACACAAATCCATCTCCCTCTTCATCGTAGAACGAGGCCCGGGCGTGAACGCACAATACCTTTACAAACTCATGGGCACTAGAGGGGGGGGTGCCGGGAGGCTGGTCTTCCGGGACGTCCGCGTGCCCAAGGAAAATCTCATCCTTGGAGAGGGCGCCGGGGGACAAATTTTCTATCAAATGATGATTCCGGAGCGCATGACTTCGGCCGCGGGATGTCTTGGGATGATGCGGGGAGCAACTGAACTCGCCGCGCGATATTCCACGAAGCGACACGCTTTTGGTAAACCGATTAAGGAGTACGAAGCCGTAAGCTTTAAGATCGCAGATTGTCTCATGCTCACCGATGCCGCCTCCGCGATCTGTTATCAAACCGCGAAAGTCATTGATAGTGGCGCGAACGCAGGATTATGCCGACGGCTCGTGTCGGAGACCAAGCGGTTTTGTACGGAATCCGCGTGGACGGTTATTAATAACGCGATGCAGGTACTGGGTGGCATCGGGTATACGTCCGTATATCCTCTGGAAAAGTTCCTCCGAGACATTCGGCTCGCTTCCA
>MBAA01000216.1:66431-68199 GCA_001940655.1 Promethearchaeota archaeon CR_4 | reverse complement strand
GCACCTCTGAGATTATGAACCTCATCATCCAACATGAATACTATACTGAACTCGCAAAAGGAAGTGATTGGCGAGACGTGGAGCTGGACGCCGAACACGCAGATGCGCCAGATGAAAAAATTTATAAAGATTAATTTCATCCCCCTCTTTTTTGCAACCCATGTACACAGAATTCACGAACCGGGTTTTGGAAATCATCAAGATGATCCCACGAGGGCAGATCTCCACATATGGAGTTATCGCTGGAATGGCTGGAGACCCCCGTGGTGCCCGGCAGGTCGTGCGAATTCTCCACTCGCTTTCTGATAAAGAGAAATTACCCTGGCACCGCGTGATCAATTCCAGGGGTTATATCGCGTCACCAACAGTTCAAGACAAAGAAGAACAAGCAGCTTTACTTCGGAAGGAAGGGGTTGAAGTAAGTTCGGATTATAGGATTGAAATGCGGAAATACCTCTGGAAACAGGGTTAAATCGCGGAAAATGTCAGCGGAGCATTCAAAATCCTAAGAAAGAGAAGAGAGGGCCCCCAGCGGGAATCGAACCCGCATCAAAGGGACCACAGCCCTCTATCCTAACCACTAGACAATGGGGGCCGCGTGAAATTCTTCCATTTCAACGAAGGGCTGTGCTATCTAAAAGGAATTTACTCGCCAATAAAAATTTTATTTCCCGCCAAGAGAATGCACTCCCTGCAGGAGGATCTTAACAGATGCAAAAACGCTTAAGACGTTTCAAATCTAAGGTCGGGCAAAGCATTTTTTATTTCAGGTGCCTGTGCTAACGCTTGCAGGTGAAGGAAAATAATCTTGGCATAGGTACTCTGGAATAAAGGGATGGAGTCACCACTCCGCTTGATGACCACAAATGCCATTTGATTTTTGGGAGATTTCGCAGTTTCGGGCGAAATTGAGTTGAGCTTGATTGTAGCAATCTCTCCTAAGGGGATGATGACTGGCGGTGGTGGTGTGATGTGTCCTTTCTTGGGGATCCTCTGATGGTCGAGAGTCATTGTAACTAATGATATCTCCAACTTACCGTTTCCCCACGCTAAAAAATCGTAAACAACAATGGAAATGAAAATCATTGAGAATGGAAATACCTGGAGGAGGATTTTGGTGTAATATTCAATTGGTAGATACTGGAGGAGGAGGACCGAAATTGCAAGGGCAATGACAAGATAAATGCCTGTCATTGCTGCAAACTTCTCGATAGAGTATGAATAAGTTACGGAAGTCCGTCCTCTGGTAAAAATCACTGCAGGAGGGAGAGGGGGCATTTGAATCCGTTGGTTCGCTTGAGTGGTCACAAAAATCTCCTATGACCCTATTGTCCATCGTTGTTTAATAGTCATAGGAAATCAATTTGGGCATAAAATGCCCCACACCGCTCGTCCTACAACGGTTTCCTAAAAAAAGCCTTTATACCGTTGATAGCCAGGAGATCTTCGATTGTGTCTCGGTCGATCCTTGGGGCGGAATCCCATTCGTCCATAGTTATTGTGATGGTGCGTGAGCCTCGTTCTACGTGCGTTTTAACTTTTTCTAATAATGTTTTCTGCATATTAATTCACTTGGCAGGCAAATTTCGTGTAAATTTGTCAAGTAATCTAAGCCTTAATCCATCCCAATCGAAATAAGGATATTTTTAGTATGTTCAAATTGGCGGATAAAAGCCCAAAAAAATTCCAAATTACCTGAATAAAATATGTAGTTTTTTACTTTTAAATTTAACGAGATGATCGAAAAGCGCCGCTCGTTGGTTTTGTA
>MBAA01000216.1:66189-66364 GCA_001940655.1 Promethearchaeota archaeon CR_4 | reverse complement strand
CTTACTACTATTTCTACGATAGTTTAACTGAGGACCATGTTTTCGTTGACGGGAAAAGCGCTCTCACGGATGAACCTTATAATAACGGTTCAGGCCTAGTTGGATTTCGAGGTGTTAACGCCACGTGGCACAAGTATGAAATTTCCCAGATGATGAAGGCGGGAGTGAATGCTTG
>MBAA01000216.1:65471-66179 GCA_001940655.1 Promethearchaeota archaeon CR_4 | reverse complement strand
TACTCGGGAAATCCCACAACCCTTGCTCACGAAAACTCGTGCTTAGAGGCACTTGTTTCAGGTTACACTCAATTGGTAGCAGATGGTAATGCCCTCGCGGATATGCCAAAGATCGCCCTCTTATTGAACACATCTTCTTTGTTCCAAGATATGATCACCGCATCAGGTCAAGTTGACCTGACAATTTATCCAAATTACCAGAGATTCGTCACCGCAATTAAAATGTTCTACGATTGCATACCATCTCAATACCGCTTCGAGTTCCAGCATAATTCAAATAATTATCTCGTATGGTTGGATAACAACGTTGATTGGATCAAGCATGTAGATGACCAACTTGTCGCAAATATAACCGAGGATTTTGCAAAACTCATTCCGAATTCGAAATTGGTATTCGTGGGAAATCCCATTTGGGCCGACATCGGAGTTATAA
This sequence comes from Promethearchaeota archaeon CR_4, assembly GCA_001940655.1. Classification (GTDB taxonomy): domain Archaea; phylum Asgardarchaeota; class Lokiarchaeia; order Sigyniarchaeales; family CR-4; genus CR-4. Next base: position 65,746 of record MBAA01000216.1, on the reverse strand, counting down.
ATTTCGTAGGGTTCGCGGAATGGGGAGCGGCAGCTAAAGGCCCCAAACTCCCCGATAGGCCTGGTATCAAAATCGCCAGTATTGGGCCGGGATTTAACAACACCGGTGCCGTACGTGCAGGGTATGTACCCGATGAATCCCTCACAATAAAAGACCGGCAAGGAGGGAAATATTACAACGATTCCTGGGCTTATGCGATGGCACAACAAGCGAGTTGGATTCTACTTGAATCTTGGAACGATCTCCACAACGGATCCGCTATTTGTCCCACTGTC
>MBAA01000216.1:60957-65440 GCA_001940655.1 Promethearchaeota archaeon CR_4 | reverse complement strand
GAATACACGTGACTACCTTTAGAAATCTCCCCCTGTTTGCATCTGATGTCTTTGCAATAGGTAACTTTTCAATTACCACGCGTAAATTATTTATTATGGTGATGGGTCTCATTTTCGGAGGATTGATTGGTTTGACCCTATACCTTGCCTTCGGAAAATACGATTTACAACATCGCCCGAGGAAATAACAGAAAGGCAACATCCAGTCAATAAAATGATGCACGTCCTTTTATTTCTACAGATTATCAAATGATGAATTTCTCAATTGACTAATCTGTTCTGGGTATACCCAAAATAATTGAGGTTGTAAAACCCCGAATACTTCTCGTAAAAAAGATATAATATCATTATAATGAAATCTTGGTGGTTTCCACAATGGGAAAAAAAACGAAAACTATTGGGGAAAGATTACAAGAAAACGAGGAAATCATCAAGGAACTACTAGCGGAAGGTTTATCCGAACGACAAGCACACAAACAACTCGTTAACCGTGCTATTGAAAAGTGGGCAATCAAACAAATGTCAGAAGACGCTCCTACGGAAGCGTGTAAGGAAGAAAAAGAAAACCCATCTAAACCGGAATGACCCGGATAGGGCAAAAAGGAAGGTATTTCAAATCCGAACACCGGAAGTCCCTCAGCATCCCAAGCGTGTAGGCGGGGCACCCTCCCTGACATTTCCCATAATATCGGCAGGACGGGCACCGGTTTTGCTTTACATGTTGGTTGTACCAATCAAACGTCAATTCCTTCAAAATTTTCTCCAATGGTTGATGCTGTAGGATTCCTAACGCCCAGGATGGATTATTCAGGAATAAAATGCAAGGGAACACGCGCCCCGTCCAATCAATCGTCAGGCTAAGATGGCGGGGCAGAGGGCAGGGCATAACCTCTTGAGTGAAATGCAAAGTAGCGGGATTATCAGTCGGGTATGTGGCTAGTTCGAACAAAATTTCCACCTCGTGACGCACAGCCTGGCGGATCGCCGGTAAGATTTGTTTGAGGCGAAGGTAAAAAGTATACCACATTGCGGGCTCGATAGCCTCCTCAAACAGTGCTTCCCCTCGCCCAATCGGGGAGAAGTGAAGGACGAAGAATTCCTCCACACCCATATCTGCAAATTCTTTGATGAGGGAGGAGTATTCTTCCATATTTCGCCGCATCAAGCACGTGGCAACGCTAGCATTAACCCCCCGAGCGAGGCAAGTACGTATCGTCTCCCGAGCTCGGAAATAACTCTGGGGGGCGCCGGTGAATGCATCGTGGAACTTTTCACCACCAAACACAGATACCACGAGCGAACCCCCGGTATTTTGTAACCACCCATAATCAGTAGGTTTTAGGAGACACCCATTGGTTGCAATGTTGTAGGCCATCCCGCAGTCATCGATCGCATCACACAAATCTGGGAGAAAAGATACTAAAAATGGTTCCCCGCCAAATATGTGGACGTGTTCATACCCTTGATCCCTGCACTCCTTCACTACCGCAATCCAGTCTTCAAGTCCCAATTCATTATTTCCTTCATTTCTAGCCCCGCCAGCATTCACATAACAATGTAGACAAGATTGGTTACAACACCGCGTAAGGGCGAGATTGACAGACATTGGGCAAAGCTAGCCAACCAGTCCTTTTAGCATTGTGTAAGTTCAGGCCGAAAAATGAAAAATGGAAGGGAGTAATTGAAAGGTGATTCTATTTTCATCCAAAATTAAGTCCGGAATACACGTTTCCCGCAGAACACGAGAGCTACACTACGATCGTCAGCGGTTTTAATCACGTCCGCGTCTTTATTTGACCCCCCCGGGTTGATTATGGCCACGCACCCCACGTCAGCGGCAGCCTCGAGACCATCAGGGAAGGGGAAGAAACTATCTGTCCCCATATAGGATCCCTTGGTCTCGTGCCCGAATTCTTTCGCCTTGCTCGCCGCGAGCTTGACCACGTGGACGCGACTTTGCTGTCCCGCTCCGATACCGATACTGTAGACACCCGTCTTAGTGGGTTGCACGAAAGCAGCGGAGTTGCTCTTCGCCCACTTGCATACGATGTATGCAAACTCGAGGTATTCCTTCTCCTTCTCGGATATACCCTTCTTGCTGACGACCTTCCATTCCTTGACCACGGGTTTACTATCGTAGTCTTGCACGAGCGCTCCGCCTAACGCCCCCCGAATGTCCTGCATCTTGTAGATGGAGTTCCGCTTAGAAAAGATGTCCCCAAACTCCACGACACGTACATTCTGCTTAGTCTGGAGGATTTTCATCGCTTCGGGCGCGAAACTGGGAGCGAGGATCACCTCCACGAAGACTTTCTTTTCCACGAAAATGTATTCCGCAATGTCTTTCGTCAAAGGACGGTTGAACCCCCAAATTCCGCCGAACGCCGAGAGTGGATCGCAAGAGAACGCCGTCTTGCACGATTCCAAGAGTGAAGTGTCGTCCATCGCAGCGCCGCAGGGAGAGGTGTGTTTGAAGATCACGGTCGTGGGTTTCTTGGTTCCCAAGTCCAATAACATTTGCACGGTCGCATCGATGTCGAGGTAATTATTGAACGAGACCTCCTTGCCTTGAAGGATCTTCGCATCGGCAAGCGACCAGTCCGCTTTCGTGTCGCGGTAAAAAGCGGCCTCTTGGTCCCAGTTTTCACCATACCTGCACTGGTAAACCTTGCGGTACATTTTCACGAGCATCTCGGGGAATTTCGTGCCTGCACCTAGTTTTTCTGCCATATATTGCGTGACCGTGGCATCATAGAGCGACATGACGGCAAACACTTCTTGAGCTAAATTTGCCCGCGTTTTCTGGGAGACTTCTCCGCCATTCTCCCGCATTTCTTTTATGATGAGACTGTAGTGTGCGGGATTGGCTACCACTGCTACGTAGGGCCAGCTCTTTGCAGCCGCTCGGATCATCGTGGGGCCCCCGATGTCAATCATTTCGAGCGCTTGGTCATTTGTTGTTTTCGGATCCGCCACCACAGAAGCGAAAGGGTAGAGATTGCACACCACAAGGTCGATCGGGGGTACGTTATACTTTTCCGCTTCAGCCGCATCCTTGGGATTGTCCCGCCGCTGTAAAATACCTCCCTCCACTTTCGGGTGGAGCGTTTTCACGCGACCTTCGAACATTTCGGGTGCGCCCGTGTACTTCGACACCTGGATGATGTCAATGCCGGCATCTTGTAATGCCTTGGCAGTGCCGCCAGTGGAGAGGATTTCCACGCCAAATTCCTGTTTGAGCACGCGAGCGAGGTCAACCACGCCCGCTTTGTCGTAGACACTAATAAGTGCCCGCTTGATTTTTCCCATGCATTTTCACCTGCAAATTTATAATACAAAAAAAATTGAGTCGATCAGCGACTTAAGAGATCATGAGGCATGGATTCTAGCTTGCCAGAATATGTAATCTGCCCGATCTGCTTAGTCCACATCTCTCGCAAAGTTTGAGCCCCGGCATAAACCATACCATTTTTTAATCCATCCACTAGTTGTTCGAGGACACCGTAGACTGGACCTGTGAATGGGACGTAATCGGATACTCCTTCTGCAAGCTTTTTCCCGCCCTCGCCCACGTTATAGCGGTCAAGAGAAAACTGTCCGACCGCGCGGGCTTCCTTGGATCCCATACCCCGGTACACCTTGACTTTCCGCCCGCCGATCGTATCGACAAAGCCGGGACTCTCGGTACATCCAGCGAAAAAGTGCCCGGTCATTATCGCATCGGCCCCTACGGTGAACGCTTTGGCAATGTCCCCCGGATTCTTAAATCCCCCGTCTGCGATGAGCGCGATTTTCGGATTATACATTTGGATGGCATCTGCCACTTCTGCCGCAGCAAATAACGTGGGAGCCCCAACGCCCGTCTGGATGGTCGTTGTACAGATAGACCCGGAACCCATTCCAACTTTAATACCAATGAAACTATCCTCAGGGAAATTCGCTTTAGTTAAAATGTATTCCGCGGCTTCGAACGTGCCAATGTTGCCCACCACGAAATAAGTGTTTAACACCTCCATCAACTGCCGCGCGCCGGTTATGTCAAGGTCTTTATAGAACTGGGCCACGTCGGTGAAAAAGATGTTCACATGCCCGGCAATTTCCTTGAGGATTGCCAAGTCACTCTTGTTTTTCGGGAGAAACGGTGAGCATCCGAGACCCACGAGCAGACGGCCTTTCTCATCGATGGACGCGGTCGAATATTGGGGCTTCATGTCTTTCAACGTGATGAGCCCTTGTAGGTGTCCTTTATCGTCCACAATGGGTAGCTTTTCTTTCCGGATTTCCCACAGTTTCTCGAGCGCTTCTTCCCGGGAGATCCCCACTTTCGCACATATAGGATTGGGAGTCATTACTTCTTTAACTAACGCATCGGGACGCTTTCGATAGGGGATATCCCGTCGTGTGAAGATCCCCACGACTTTCTCTTTCTCCACGACCACGAGACCACTGATATCAAAGCTCGCCATTTTCTTGATGGCATCCA
>MBAA01000216.1:58364-60945 GCA_001940655.1 Promethearchaeota archaeon CR_4 | reverse complement strand
CGGGTGAAATCGTTGCAACGTCTTCAATGATGAACGAGCGAGCCCGTTTGACCTTCTTCACCATCTCGAGTTGTTTTGTATACGGGCAATTGCGGTGAATGACACCCAAACCACCTAACAGGGCCATCTGAGTGGCCATCTCCGCTTCCGTGACCGTATCCATCGCTGCGGTCATTATAGGAGTGTGAAACGTGAAAGGGCCTATTTTCGTGGCGATATCCACATTTTCCGGATGGAATTTCGTGTAACCCGGTTTGACGATGATATCATCGAACGCCAAAACCATACCTTTCGTTGAAAAGACTTTGTCACGAAAATAAGTTGCAGGAAATTTCCCTGATGCCATATGAGATTATAATTGGCTAGGATAAAATTTTTTCCGTTCTTAGTAACAATTTAATAAAAATTAATCCTGTTTCTTAGAACCAAAGGCGTTACATTGCATTCATCTCAGCTAGAACCTCCTACTCATTGGCGACAATCTGGTATCCAGAAGAGCTTCGGAAATCCGGAGGGATTTTTAAGTTCGAGGATATTTCGACGAGCGAGGGTAGCGACAACATTCTGCAACATGCGCCGTCTAACATTCTCGTCACTCTTGGAAGGAAATGAGGGTAGAAGGGCATCGGCGATTTCGCGACTCGCGATCGGGACGTTTTGCTGGGAAATAATGTAATCTATCACAACCTGTTGCAAGCGTGCATCAACATTCCGCTTTTCTCCCGTGCCGCTTGGTTCGACAAAATCCCGCCATTGAAAACTCCTATCTCGGAGGAGAGAAAGGCGGACTTTCAACGAGGCAATCCAAGCGGAATGTAAAGAAGGAGGGATCGCGGAACCTGAATCAGGCACTGCCGACTTCCCAGGTTTCCCCTTGTAATTTTGGGAAAGGAGGGTGCCAAATTCTGCATCTATCTTCCGTAAGAACGCCAAGAAGACGTGGTATGATCGATACCATCCACATCGAATTGCAAGGTTGAGGACTGCCCCCCAGTTAATAACGCAGGGCGTGTGGACTAATCCCCGTACTTCTGCTTCCGAAGGCACCTGAAATTCAGGGGTGGCGAGGGGGGGTATTTCGTGGGGCGTAGTATCTTGAGTACGAATCTCTTGAGGAGCTTGGTTAGAGAGGGGACTTGGCACGGAGGATGGGTTCTCCATGACGAGTTTCAATTGATCGGCGATGTTCTTCAGCGCGTCCGCTATTTCATGGGTAGCAGTGGTGGTACCGGTCGTAATACTCGAGATCATCCCTTGTAGCTCTTTTAATTTCCCTTCAAGGGTCGCAATCTGCTGTTTCGTATCCTCCAATTCTGCAGCCATTTCTCCGGTGATCTGCGCTTTTCCTTCCTTACCCCCGCTACTCCGATCTTTCCCCTTGCCAATTGTTCGTACTTGCGGAAGGCAACTTGCGCAATATAGATGATTCCGGTACCTTTTGAGGTCTTGATAGGCAAATACGTTCCCACAATTCTCGCACGGTTGATCCGGTTTGAAGATGTCGCTCATTGTTACCTCTCCTAGTCGGAAATAATGAAAATAAGGGGATCGATCGAGGAGGTCAACCTTCATCGGTGTCCTCACCAGGATCCTCATCTAGATCCTCGTCTGCATCCTCTGATTCACGCTGTTTCTGCTCCCGTTCGAATTCTTCCAGTTCCTCGTCGGACATTTCAACGTTTTCGTCTTCCTTGACCTCGACGCTCGTGTCGTCGTCGTCCCATTTTGGTTTCTTGTATGCCATCGCCTTTGCAAGTTCTGCCTCGTCCACTGACTCCTCTTCATCCGTGGGTTCCTCTTCCTCCACCAAGTCCTCCTCATTCGCGGGTTCCTGTTCGTCTACTAACTCCCCTTCATCCACTGACTCTTCTTCTATGGGTTCTTCTACCTCTGCATCACTCGTATCTTGCAGGATGTCGGACAGACCATCCAGTTCGGCAGCGTCGTCGGGAGCAATTTCTTCTTCTACCACTTTATTCTTCCCCTTTACGGGTTTTGGTTTAGCACCCGGTTTTGCTTTTTTCGGGGGTTTCGGCGCTGCCGAAGTAGGAGCGGATTTCTTGGGTTTCGTGGGTTTAGCTAAGGGCGCAACCACATCAACCACGGTTGGGAACCTGCCAACAGCGGCAAATTGTTGTTTGAGCGAATCAATCTCATTTTGCAACTGGCCGATTTTTGCCTGGGCTTCCCGGTAGAGTCGTTCATTAGAATCGCGTTCCTCTTCAAGGGATTTGGTCTGAGCTTTTAGAAACTCGATTTCTGCAGCCCCGGTACCAGTTTCCGCATCGTCCATCTTTGTCTGGAGCTCGTCAATGCGTTGTTCGCTTTGGTCGAGCTGGGAGTGCAAATTCTCAATTTCCGCGGTTAATTGTGCGACCCGTTCTTCAGAGGTCATTTGAACCTTGATTAGCTGGTCGTCCCGCATCTTGAGCACGTGATTCAGATCCTTCACTTTCTTGGTCAGATCCTCACCCGTGGCGCTAATTTTCGACCGGACGTCCTGCATATGCAACTGGCGGATTGCATCGTCAATGGGCATGTATTCTAACGTGGTGGCCCATTTTTCCCCCCATCCCTGAAT
>MBAA01000216.1:57979-58353 GCA_001940655.1 Promethearchaeota archaeon CR_4 | reverse complement strand
TTTAGTAGGTTTCTCTGGGACTGCCGTGGTGCTGCTTTCCTTTGAGGGTATCCCTTTCCCTGACGCCTCGAGCATCGTGGCAGTGCCTTTAAGTGCTGGGGGAATTGGTCGAGAAATTGCATCCTTGCCGCGAGGGATGAGAGTTTTAGTGGGTTCCTCCACTTCGTCCTCCAAGGGGGAATCCTTGCCTTTCTTCATCTTCTTTTTTGTTTCTTCAACAACCTGTTCCTCTTCAATTTCACGTGCCTTGTCCGCTTTTTTCGTAGATTTTACTTCTTTTCCCGGTTTTTCGGGGATTTTCTCTTCCAAATCCATTGGAGGATTCTTTGATCGTTTCTTTCGGGATGCTGTCTTGGGGATTTCCTCTTCAACCA
>MBAA01000216.1:55184-57919 GCA_001940655.1 Promethearchaeota archaeon CR_4 | reverse complement strand
TCATGCGCAGGTCTCTGTTCCATTCCTCCATTTTCCTCCGTTTTGCAACGTACTAACTGAAAGTCGCGACAAAAATACTTAAACGTCTCAAATGGCATTTGAATTCCCAGGAACCTTTATGCATTTTGGGAGCTAAATTTTGAAAGCGCCTTTCTAATCTGACCCAGATGCGAGATTCGAGTTGTTTCGCCTAGCACCGGAAAAATTTTCCTTTGCCGTCCCCGATTTTCACTGCATTTGACATAAATATTTACGATCCCTTGAGGTTGGTGTATTAGTTACTATTGTGTGATAATCAAGGAGATTGTGATATGTCGGGCGACCGTGACATCATCCGCAACATTTACGTAGACAACGGGTTTTCGCCGACTTACTACCGCTTCGGGCGGAATTTGGACGTGACTTTCGATGCGGTGGGACACGCGATCTCCTTTACGTTGCCTATCCAAAAGATGTGTAATCTCACGCGGGTGCCCCAACTCAGACACCTGGCCACTTTTGGACTCAAGAAAGGTTGGCAGTCCCGCGTCCCCATCCCCGATCTCGGTGTGCTTCATGACCACTCCGCTCTCGAACGAATGATTCTCGAGTCGGTCCTCCTGCCCAATCCAGGTGTATTAGCAGGATTGAATGCCAATCGCATAAAGGGACTCGCTTTCCGGTTTATGACGTTTACAGCATGGAAAATCATTGCTCTATTTCGGTTAATCGAGGAATTAGAGTTGTATCTCCACAATAGCGTTGACTGGGGTATGATTTGTGCGTTAGAAACGCTCCGCCAATTACGGGTGTTTTATGGCAATCTCACCTCCCTCGCTGGTATCAGCTCTCTCAAACAACTTGCAACGCTGGCAATCATGTACAATCCGAGCATCACAAGCATCGCAGAAATCGCCTCTTTGCAACGCTTAGAAGCGCTCCACCTCTCCGGCACGCGCGCGAAAGATCTGTCACCCCTCTGGAATCTCTCACGTTTGAAAATCCTCGAATGGCACGAATGTCCTAGCGATGATTACTCCCCCCTCGCAGGTCTCTCCCGCCTCTTGGATTTGGATCTCTACCGGGCGAAGATCACTGACTGCGCATTTCTCGCCAATTTACACTCCCTCCAGAAGTTAAATCTTGAAGGAACGTTTGTTGCTAGCATTGATCCCCTTGCCAAGTTACTCGGATTACAAAATCTCAACCTAAGTTGGTCTGCGATCCACGATATAACCCCCCTGGCGGGACTCTCCTGCCTCAAAATACTCGACCTAGATGGGACTAAATTGCAGAACCTGACACCGCTCGCCGAGATGTCGGCCTTGGAAGAACTTTCGCTCATCGATGCCACTTGGGACGACTTACGTCCCCTAAAAGATGCCCCGAAATTGCGCCTGTTGCATTTACGCGAGGGGCAGACTGCTCGCATGGAAGACCAACTCCTACAATTGGAACGAGATCGCCCGGATTTGCATATAGAATTGTATCCGTTAGCGTGATTTTGTGAAGGAAAAAAGAGATTAAAGTGTTTCTATGAATGCTTCCACTCGAGTCTTCAATTGGGCAGAATCTTCGCTCGCATAGTCCGTGGTAATGGTAATTACGGGAATGTGGGCCTGTTTCAATGCTTTTTCGAGCATCTGGGCTTCGATGTCATATGTTTGACAGAACGAGAGCGTATACAAGACCACGCCATCCACTTTGTATTCCTTCACCAGGCGTTTAATGTCCTCGAGACGCCCTTCGTTGGGCGTGAAGCACGCACAGTTGATCCCTAGGTAGCGATCCGCAATATTTTCGAGGAGGGCGTCCACGGTTTCACCTGTCGCCTTCACCTCTCCTTGGAAGTACCGAGTACCCGTGCAGGTTTCTTCTGCCACTACTGCTGCCCCGCTGGTTTCGATGGTATCATGAAGTTTCCAGTTGGGGATCGCCATAGGCGTGCCGCTGACGAGGATACGCTTGGTTCGCTTGGGCATTACTCCTTCGCCCACTTTCACTCGCTGTTCGAGTTCCTCCGCGAGCTTGCCCAACATTTCAATCTGGCGGTCTGGATCATCGTAGAATGCCACTTGGGACACAAGTAGGCCATCCTTGCCCGAAATTGGCACTGGATCCGCTTTACGCGTTTCATGCACCTTACGCAAAAGATCCCGCTTTTTCGCAATCTTCGCGATCGCCTTCTCGAGATTTTCAGGGGTGAGTTTCTTCCCCGATGCTGCCTCGAGTTTTTTAGCCAGGGCCTTCAGCTCGGCAATGAAGTGCGCCCGCGCTTGGGGGCGATCCTTGCACTGGGGGAGCTCCACCACGTAAGTTTCCTTAGTCTTGCCGAGGATTTCCCACGCTTTCTTCTTCCCGTCACACGTGGTTTCCCCGATGAGAAAGTCTGTCGCGAGATAGTAGGGGCAAATCTTGCCGAGGCCAAAACCGAGCGCGGATTTGATGAGCGGACAGACGTTCACGGGCAAGAGGCCCTCAGCCGCATAATTCGAAAAATTCGTCCCACCACACAGACCAATAGAGATCCCATCGAGGGCCAGGATGATTTCGTCCGGGACGTACAAGCAGAACGTGCCTACGACCATCTGCCCCTTTTTTTTAGCGGTAACCACTTCACTCACACGGATGCCGTGGATGTCCCCTACGACAAAATCCCAAAATCCTATCCCCTTCGGTCGATTTTTCTGGGGATCAATGTAAATTGCCTTGAACGCTTCCGGGAGCGAAGTGATGAGTTGATCATGCTTCGCGAT
>MBAA01000216.1:54538-55134 GCA_001940655.1 Promethearchaeota archaeon CR_4 | reverse complement strand
TCATAGTAATTTCCTTCATTTGAGGTTGGTTTTTTTTAAGAAGAGAGACTATTAAAATTAGCGATTGTTAACATTAGGATTCCTAATTGATATACAAGGATAATATAAAAAAGGAATAATCCAGTATCAGCTGATGTCCTACTGATGGTCAACCAGTCACGCCTGCAAGGTTATACCAAGAATTATTTGCCTACTCTTGCCTTAGCAACAATTTTCGGAATATAATCTGTCTTAGCGTTGGATTTCCTCCGGGTGATCCCGTAGATAGTCCCGGAACAACAAATGGCGGTTCCAGAACTCGCCCCAACCTCCGCTATGTGCAGAGGGTGCGTTGAACATTGTTCCGTTCCTGGCATATTCCCCTTGCGGAAATAACGTCGATCTGGGATGAGCTCCTTGTTCTCTGGAACATGCTCATACCCCAGTGTTTGTAGAAATTTGATACACAAGGTAGCATCGTTAAGATGCTGGATCCCCACCATTATGTCGATAGATTGTTCACTGGTTTCTATCTTTTGCTTGCCAATTGCCTTGCACAATTGGGGTGTTTGTATAATTCCAAAAAATAAGCTTCCCAACTTTACCTTTCTTCACAC
>MBAA01000216.1:50347-54496 GCA_001940655.1 Promethearchaeota archaeon CR_4 | reverse complement strand
TTCCCAAATCTCGTTATTTTACTTTTACTTGCCGGTTGTTTGGGATCCGATCGGGATTGGATTAAATAACGCTAAACAAAACCCCCAGTTTTACCTACCATCCCACTCATTACAAAAAGAAAGTCACCATTCGCGTGATATATTGCATCTGTTTCGATTTGCTCTCCTTTTCCTCAGTTCTACACCCGTAAATCGTTCTAGGAGCAGGTTCACCAATGAATTCTTCATTAACTGGATCGCCGCCTTAATCTCACCCTAGATGTCCAGGAAGCACGTAGAAGGGGTGAACTCTTTTTCTTCCCCATTCATGTTTCTGGTGTTTCCCGTAATATCGGCATAATATTCGCTAATAAAAGCGGGATGGTCTGATTCTTTTTTATTGGACGAGATTAGAAGTAAACATTTAGTTAATATTAGGTTAATATTAAGTAAATATTTATATCATTGAATTATTATTTTTTTCTCATGAGTTTTACTCAGAAAGTTTCTCCTCCAATTTACCACGTATCCTACTGGAAAAAGGAAGGAGCGAAGCGATCCCTGAGTTACCTCAGTCAGTGCATGCTCACTTGGATGGACCTCCAGAAAGCGATCCGTGGCAGGGTACGGGGTGAATATTACATCTTAGGCGACATCCGGGACGAATTTAAACGCGTAGCATCCACTGTCGAAGCAGAATTTAAGATAGAACCGCTGGACGAGGCGGAAACGGTAAAATGGAGGTCTCAATTTTATAAGCAGGCAACGACCATTTCCCCCAAGGTTACAAGGGACAAGATCCTCGAGGAAACCACCCCTTTGTCATCACCAATCCCCCACGAGCTCCACGAAAAGATTGCCGGAATCAACGAGGCCATCCAACGCATCGAAAACCAGATTCAGGGAGGCGGAACTGAGAGAGAATCAGTCCCAATACCCGCATCGCGAAATCATTTAAACGAAAACGAGGAGAATCGGGCGGATTGGTCAGAGGTAGTGGAAGGGTTCCAGTTTTACCGGGACATTTTTCGAACTGGGTTGGACAACCCCAAGACCCAGGATGGCCTGTATGCGGCATTGCGCGAGGTAGCCACGCGTGTCGGACTCGAAGAGAAAGAGGTCCTCGAGAAAATGGACGTAGCCCTGGAAATCGCGCGAAAACACGCGGGAAAAAGAAAATAAAGCTTCTCAATGTTTCTGAAATACTTCAAATCACGTGTATCGCTCGTCAAATCTATTCTAGTTCTTAACAATCCAAATAACATCATCCTCGATCACACGGTCTTTAGGCATTCCCTGGCAACTTCAACTGTTTCTTCACCCGGGAACGATATACATAATCACCGATGTGATTAATTGGAGAGAAATCGGACGTTATTTAGTCTTATTTAATTCGAATATTGCCGAAGCGTTTATTGTCGGAGATCAAAGCTAAAACGAACCACTTTTTCGGGATCTATCATATCCAATTAACAAGGAAAGTGTTCAACTCCAAACCATTTTTCTAAAATAATCTTTCCCGTTTTATAATAAATTCTCAGGTTCATTTCATATATCTTTGATCGTCACGAAATGAATCTAGAACGGTGCGTAGATCCCCAATCTAAAAGAGTAAATAATCTTTAGAGAAATACTAAAAAAAAGAACTATTTACATCTCCTTCAGATGTGGTTGACAACAGCACAAATTTTGACACCCGTTAAACGTTGGTAATTGGTACGAAAAAGAAAGCGTCCAGACTGTGCGATGCGAGCGAAACTTAAAAAACCGAATTTTCTTACCATATTTTATAATCGTCTCAAATTAACTAACCAGAACGAGGGATTGTCGAGGATGAATCCATACGTATCAAACACCCCAACGTATTATCACTGCGATTCGTGCCGGAAAATGAATGTGGGAGCTTTCCACAAGTGTTACGTGTACCAAAAAATTCTGTGTCCCCGGTGTAACCTGTGGGGTTTGTGTCCGGATCATTTTTCCCGATTATCCCCCCAACACCAGACCAACCTACATATATACGACCGAGAGTTTGCTCGCTCACGATTTTTAAAAAATATGTACGGCGTTCTGGGTTATGGGTTGCTATTCGTTTTCATCCTCGTTACCATCTTCTGGTTTCCATCCATCCTCACATATTCTCTTTCGTCCCCGAATTATGCTTGGGGGGCAGGTATTACTCTAGCGGTGATGTGGGGGCCGGGGTTCCTCCTCGCTATTTAGGTGCTACGGAAATATAGACACGTAAATTTATACCACGCTCGGGCTATGCTCGCGATTATTTCCCTCTTCCAACAATATCCAGCTTTTGGTAATATCTACTGGGGGGAGACTTCCCTCAATATAAAGAAAGCGAAGGAATTACTCCGCACCCAAACCCTTATGGAGAACGATGGTTCTGCCCCAACAATCGAGATCACGTCTCCCAGTAAGGTTGCACAGAAACCCTATTCCTTTAGAGGTACCACGAAAAAATGTTGGATATGTGGAGAAGTTGTTGTATCATATGCGAATACTTTCAGTTGTTACCAGTGTGGGGCATTTCTCTGCGAAAAATGCCATAAAACGGGATTATGCCAGGATCACTTTGAAGAGTTATCGTTTAAGCAGCAAAAAGACGTAGTTATTTGTCATAAAGATTATCAAATCAAAAAGACGCAGTTGGAGCGTCCCCTTAAAGTGATTGTCTTACCAACATTATTTATTAATATAATCGTTTTTAGTAGTGCGATTGGAATATATAGTACTCTGAAAGACTGGGTTTCATTATCATTTATTATAGGAGGGTTTCTCGCGTGCGTGATTGCATTGTTATCTGCAAGAGTGAAACAGAATCACCTTCGACCCACCTTTAACCGCGCGAAGATAGTTTTCCAAGCGTTTCTCGACGAAATCCCCACTTTATCCCAAATCCGACCGACTTGTCGGGATAATCTGCTTGTTGGAGCGAGAGAGCATAGATCGGGCGAATTATCCTCAACACGCACCTCGTCCCCCGAAGCTAGCGATTCCCCACAACGAGGTTCTGGAGATTCACAAGGCGAAGTTCAACCAAAAATCCCCTTATTGGAGGACGATACAACCTTCAGAGAGTGGAAAGAGTTTGTTAATACTAAGTTGCCATCCCTTTATTGTCCCCACTGCAAATTAGAACACCCTACTTTTGCTCGCTATTGCATTTTCTGCGGCAAACCCTTACCCAAACCGAGTTAACCTTTCCCCTCTATTTTTTAGAATTGGTTATCGCAGAGTTTATATCATAACTGAATCTAAGGACAGGTTGGTAGTAATTAATGACACTCATCGTGGAAAACGTTAAGCAGGAGAACAAGCAGGAAAAAACCGAAGAAAGCAAGTTAACTGGGCAAAAAGTTGCCTTGGTAACCGGGGGCGGGCAAGGCATTGGCCGGGCTATCGTCCAAAAATTATTACTGTTGCATTATTCCGTAGTGGTTGCGGACATTGACAAAGAGGCGGGAGCTGAAACGGTTGCCCTTTACCAGAGTCTCGGGAACGTATTCTATTTTTCTATGGACGTCCGGGAGGAAGCTGGAGTAAAAGACGTGATTGATAAAGTTGTGGAAGTTTTCGGCGGCCTTGATGTGTTGGTGAATGATGCCGCAATCGGTATTTTCAAACCAATGACGGAGCTGACCTTGGACGAGTGGAATAGCGTCATTGGTACCAACTTGACAGGGCCATTCTTATGCGCGAAATACGCAACCCCCCACCTAAAGGCATCGCACGGAGTCATTGTCAACATTGCGTCAACCCGGGCGTTCCAATCGGAACCGAACACCGAAGCCTACTCGGCGTCAAAAGGGGGCATCGTCTCGCTCACCCACGCCCTCGCGATTAGCCTCGGTCCGGACGTTCGCGTCAATTGCATCAGTCCGGGGTGGATTGAAGTTAGCGACTGGAAGAAGGCATCGGCAACCAAACCCCCGTCCCAGTCTGACGCGGATAAGCGCCAACACCCGGCCGGCCGGGTGGGAATTCCGGACGACATCGCCAATTTGGTTGAATTTCTGGTTAATCCCGCGAACAGTTTCATCACGGGCGCGAATTTCTTCGTGGATGGAGGGATGACCCGCAAGATGATTTACGTTTGACAATCAGATTGGAATCAAGACGTGGTTCCTCCCTTCATGGAACCCCACATATCTGGGT
>MBAA01000216.1:49130-50326 GCA_001940655.1 Promethearchaeota archaeon CR_4 | reverse complement strand
ATACTAAAAATAGCGATCGAATGAAAGTGCTTAATGTTACGCCATCATCGTCAACATCAGCACAATAATTATGGGGAGCATAATAGCGCATATGATCAAATTACACTTCACGGCCTCATCGTGGGCAGCATCATAACACGGGTGGCAGTAATCGTGTCTGAAGAACAATCCCCCGTTATATCGCAAGTCGCGCGGATTGCCTCGCCGTGTATGGGTTCGACAGATGGGTTTCCCACACTCGCGGCAATCGGTTACCGCGACTTGGGTACAGTAGTGACATCGTATCATAATATCCTACGTTCGAATGACGTTGCGATGTGGTTTAGGTCAAATGCAAACAAAACATACAAAAACAAGTGATTAAATGTGGCAGCGATATTGGGGGGATTTCAAGGAAGAAAATCTAAATTACATTGCTTCCAATTGTTAATCTGCTCAGATTGATGACTAGACAGGCGGAAATAGCTTCCCGGGCGAATTATATCGCCACCTGAAAGAGGATTGCCACGAAATCAAAATATTGAAATCCTCATTAATTGAGAGAATACACGAATAGGTACGGTTGTTCGTAAAAGGAGACTTTTAGAGCGACAGTGTGGGGGAATTTAGGGGAGCAATGGAGGTGATGTTATGGAGGAGTATTTCGAACGCTCGCTCCACATTCTGCCCTGTTTTTGCGGAGACTTCCAGAAGATCAAATAGTTTTAAGGGCTCGAGGTAATCCTTAACAAGCTCAGGCGGGATCGATCGATCTTCCAAGACGTCTACCTTGGTGCCGCACAGCAGGATGGGCAAATTTTTGTCCTGCGTGCGGCAGACACCAACCCACTCCTCGAGGGACGCGAGGGTGTCGATACGAGTCGTGTCGTATAGGAGCAGCGCCCCTTTTGCCCCTAGCACGTAACTTGGCAACATGAATCTGAACCTGTCCTGGCCCCCAAGATCCCACAAGTTGAGTGAATAGACTACGTTGTCTACGATGATCGTTTTCAAGTGGAACTGGACACCGATCGTCATTTTGGTGTCCGCCATGAACGTCCCAGTAACGTATTTGTGCAGGAGAGTTGTCTTACCCACGCCCCCCTCGCCTGCTACGAGGATTTTAAAACTGTGGTTTTGCACGCGTGATACCTCTTAGTCAATCTGATTTAAGGAAGTGGGGATCATTTTCTTGCTCTGGGCCATCCTTCTGATCC
>MBAA01000216.1:48377-49106 GCA_001940655.1 Promethearchaeota archaeon CR_4 | reverse complement strand
CTCAAGATAAACTGGCGCGATTTTTAGGAGGTTCACTGCAATGGACACGCAGTAAATCACCTTGAATAAACCTTGAAATTCACCCAATCCGATACCGATCGTGAACACTCTCATAGGTGAATATCAACAGGTGCTTATTCCTTTAACATCACCAAGCACCTTTTTTTATTTAAAATTTCGTTTACAGCAGTGTTCACTCGTAATAAAGTGGAATACAATCCATCGCCCTGATTTTTACGGGGGAGAAAAAACCGGTCAAATTGAAGGATTGGATGCTATGGAAAATAGGGTCACGTACTTTTCCAGCCATAAATCTTTTCCCAAAGAACGATTAGTCTAAAATTCCTTTCAAAAATCCATCAAAATAACCATAAAATTCCGCTTTATTGCTCAGATGAACATTATGGTCGGGACGTGACATCTCGTGAGAGACGCAATTGGTAAGGAGGGTTTGCATTTTATGCAAATCTTCGTCCGAGACTGCTTCGTGACCTTTCGCCCGAACCAACAGTACAGGACACTTTATCTTCGGCAGAAGATGAAACCAATCGTTATCATGTGCAATATTTGCGGCCATAGCCTGCGAACTAAACATCATTTGATAGCCCTCCACTGTTTCAACCAAGCTATTCATAAAATATTGGTAACTTAACTCAGAATCTGTGGCTTGGCGAATGAATTCTTTTGCCTCAACTAAGCTACCAAAGGGTAATGGCCAATCTTTTGTCA
>MBAA01000216.1:40839-48361 GCA_001940655.1 Promethearchaeota archaeon CR_4 | reverse complement strand
ATATTGATCCGATGGTGGAGAACTGAGTTGGGCGGAACCGGATGCAGATTTATCGAGGATGGCCAACGCTTTGACGAACGTAGGGTATAATGCGGCAATATATCCTGCTACACGTCCACCCATAGAGTGACCTACTAAAATGACGGAATCTTGTTGTAGAAATTCTAAAAGTTCCACCATATCAGCAGCCATTTCTTCTGCATTATATTTAGAGATAGGTTTACCGCTCAACCCGTGCCCTCTTTGATCCGGGGCGATGACTCGATATTTTTTGCCATAATATTCGATGAAATCAACCCAAGTTTCTCCCCGTCCCCATCTTCCGTGAAGACACAAAATAACCGGACCCTCACTTTTCGTATCTCGATAGAAGATGTCGATATTCTTCAACTTTGCCACATTTCTGTAGATTTTTACGTTTGTCATGTGATTCCCCGGATATTTTTAGTATTCAACCCGCTTCGGCATGACGTGCTCATATTTTCTTGCTCTTGATGCCATAACAAGCATTAATTAGACATTCTAGATTGAAAAATTATTGGACACCTCATCCTACCAGTCACGGAACCGGACTCTAATCCCCACTCCCCCGAGGATGATCTTTTGGAAGGGTAATTCCTCGATTAACGCAATTCCGACGTTTTTAAAGGATACCGTAACCACCATTGTTTTATGCATTCAAAGCAACCTGACCACCAGAGACTCAGAGAACAACTTGGCCTCAAGCTGCCCATCTTGGGATTCTACGATGCCCCGGATCCCGCGCCATTTGCGCCAACTATCACACCAAACAAAGGCGCTTGTATTTTTTCACACTATACACGTTGGCTCAAGGGAGAAACCCTACACCTGACCCCGGCACAGTTTGGATGCCAGGGTGTTGGCAAGTGGCTCTGCGGGTCTCAAGCATTTAGCGGAGAAAAATTCCTCAATTTTTTAGTAAACACCGAGGGATTGAAGGATTCCCACAAGCTGATGGCAGAATTCGTGGATAATACTCGTCCTTTCGCGATGAAACACGGGAATCTCTTTCTAGGCCCGTTGCGCGGGAACCAGTGGGAATACTTGAAGACTGTGACCTTCCTCGTGAATCTCGACCAGCTTTCCGCGCTTAGCATCGGTGCCCAATATCACGCAGGGGTAGCTGATCCCGTCCCAATTCTTGCGCCGTTCGGACCAGGGTGCCATCAATTAATCGATTTCCCCAATCTGGATCTCCCCCAGGCCATCATTGGTGGACGAGACATTGCAATGAGACCCAACCTTCCGCCCAACATTGGGTTGTTTACCGTGACCCGTCCTATGTTTACCCGCCTCTGTTCGTTGAACGAACGTAGTTTTCTCTACAAGGGATTTTGGGAAAGGTTGTGTAACGCCCGGTTATGATCTCTTGAGGAAACATTAAAGATGAAATGTAAAAATGAATGAACGCTTTTCCTGATGCGAATTTTTATTTAGACTGTGGAGGGAGGGTTCTTAAGGTGGATTATAACTTCTAGTTCTAAATTTTTCCGGCCTTTATTCGCTGCACCATAGCGGTCACGAGCAGGGGGAAGGCAATGGTGGCATCGCACCAGACACTGACGTGACTGGCATTATTCGTGTATTTGCCCCACGTCTTGCCCTCCTCAAGCGTGCACCCACTAAGACCGCCATCGTATTCGGTGGCGGTGTGAATTCGGACGCTATAAGTGTACCCAAAATGGGGGAGTGCCACCCCCATAGCAGAAAAGAAGGGAAACACTTGTTGACCCCAGTTCCGGGGCACGCCCCCGCCCACGATGATGGTACCGTGCGAATTCTTGGCCTTGATGATCTCCGAGAATTTTATGACGTCGGCGATCTCGTCGAGGACGAGATTCACTCCCCCCTTGAGACGTTGTTCCCCGAGGTTAAGGCCGAAGTCAGAATCAGAGGTCGCCCCGCAAAAGATTGGGATGTGGTGCTGGGTTGCAACCTTTAAGAACGACCTACCCGGGAGACGGGCCCCAATGGCGGCGAAAACTTCCGAAGGAGAAACTACAACTCGCGTGGTACCGTAGATTTCCAGGAGCAATCGGGTCTCCTTCTTACGGGCCTCCGCAAATCCTTCCTCGGGAAGGTAAGTATCGTAAATCCGATTAATTTTGTGCAGGTATAGCTCGTTGTCGTCAACCGTACTCGATCCAAGATAGTGGGATTGTCCTAACAGAGAGTTGATGATATCATGGGTGATATTGGCACCAGTGGCTACGATCACGTCCACCATTCCGTGTTCGATGGCACAGCACACCGTTTCAGCCATCCCAGCGGGCGTCATTGCCCCCGAGAAAGTCAGAACCTTCAGACACTTGGATCCTTCCTTGCACATCTTCGTCCAGATCTCGAGAGCGATACCTAAATTCCGCCCTTGAAAACTACACCCTTGGAATGCTTCAAGGGCCTGTTCAATGGAGTTTACTTTCGTGGGATCAAATGGGTGGATCTTCGTGTGGAGGTAATTTTCTTTCGATGGCAAGTTAACTCGCTTTCTTTATCGTTGGTTTTGTAACCTCTTTCAGGAACTCGTCTTTCAAGTCAGCCCACGGGCACTTATCATACGTGGTATAATCTTCGAAAATTTCCTCTCCCGCTGCAATGTCCCGCGTGGTCACGGACATAAAAGGATTCATTGTCGGGTCGTAACCGGAATTAGGGGTATAGGAATGGTTGCAAAAGCGGGAATTATCGAGGCATATCACGAGAGCATCAAATTCGGACAAATAATAGGAGTAGGTGAGCATTCCTGTGATGATACTTTGAGTCATCGGTGACTGAACAGACGTTGTAAGGATTTCATATTGCGATTGGGTGATCAAGAGTAAATCCTGGAACCGTGCGTGCCACCAGATCGTCCCACGGGGGAGAAGCCTTTTTGCAAACAAACCGAGACCGCTCACTGGACTCGAACGCACCTCGGTGGTGTCACGCAATGGATTTAAACCAGATGTAAATCGGGGGTCTCTATCATTCAGCATAAGATTGTTACCGGCGAACGTAAACTTCCTGAAGTGGGGGTTTGGGGATTTCCTGGAGAAATCCATACAAACTAGCCCACGGACACGAGTCATATTTCGTGTAATCTTCCAAGATCTCTTCCCCTGCAGCAATATCCCGGAGCGTTTGTGAGCGAAAAGGCTCTTTTGATAAAGGGACTCCGGAATTAGGCGAGTAGGAGTGATTGATGTGCCGGGCATTATCCAGAATGAGCACGAGCGAGTTAAACGGTGCCTCATAATATGCATACAGGAGGTACACATCCAGAAATTGCTGAACCGCCGGGGTTCGCACCGATCTTTGGAGCGTCATATATTGATCCTGCGTAAGAAGTACAACATCTTCTGGCCTTGCCCACCACCACATAGTGCCACGTGGGATAGGTTTCCGGGCAAAAACGCCGAGTCCATTAATGGTACTGGGGCGGACCTCCGTGAGTTCAAACGCGGGATTAGATTTCGCAAAATATGATCCTGATGTTTGGGGTGGAGTCATATCGAAAAGAACTTCCAAGCTTAGATATGGAGAAATGATTTATTAACCATTCCAATCAATTTAATCCACTTTCAGAGATAGGAGAGGAGATCTTTCACGTGGGAAAGGATGAGGGATGGTTGCTGGAATTTAATCCACTTTCAGAGATAGGAGAGGAGATCTTTCACGTGGGAAAGGATGAGGGATGGTTGCTGGGGTTCTAGTTCTGTTCGTGTGAAAACCCCAGTGAGGACTGCAACTGTGGCTCTACAACCCGCGCGTTGTCCTGCTTGGATGTCGTATATGGTATCCCCGACCATCACGCACTCGCGTGGATCGAGGTGGAGTTTCTGCGCGGATTTGAGGATCATCTCCGGGTCAGGTTTCCCCTTCGTGATGTCATCGAGACTGACGGATGCGTCCACCAACTGTCCCAAGTTAAAATCGTGGATGATCTTTTC
The DNA here is from genome assembly GCA_001940655.1 of Promethearchaeota archaeon CR_4. Lineage (GTDB taxonomy): Archaea > Asgardarchaeota > Lokiarchaeia > Sigyniarchaeales > CR-4 > CR-4. The sequence continues at coordinate 44,411 of MBAA01000216.1, read as the reverse complement.
AATGACATTCCTTTCATTCGAGGAAGCCAAGCAGAGGCGGGCTTTGCCCTCCTTCACCTTCGTAAAGACGTCAATCACGCCGTCAAAGAGCTTAAGGCTAGGAATTTCTTCGAGAAAATAACCGGCTTTCTCGCGGGACACACGCTCAATGATTTCGGGATCGGTTAAATGTAACAATTCAATCGCAATTTGTGCCGTGGTTTTCCCAAAATGCTTGACAATTTGCTCTTTCGTATAGGTCTTGCTATGTGCGCGAGTCGTCCGATCCCAAGCATGGTAATGCCCATCGTGGGAGTCCATAATGGTCCCATCGATGTCAAAAATATAACCTCGGGTATTTGGTGACAAGGGTTTTCGCAGAGCCATTCTTGAAGTCGCGTGAGGAAAATTAAGAAGTTTTGGAGTGTCTTATTCACTTATATTATAAATATCTAAACACCTAGCTTCAAACTAAATACTATCTTCCATCTCATAAAGGAGTTAACATCCAATGTATCATCTGGTCAGGAATGGAATCCGTGCATTTGCTCGAAATTGGGCTCAAAAACCCACGCCGTTTTACTTGCGATATCGAATAACCGATCGGTGTAATGCTCGCTGCAAGATGTGCAATTTCTGGAGGGAATCTCCCCATAAGGAATTAAAAACAGAACAAGTCAAGGAAACTCTTAATATACTTAGTCGGATGGGCGTGGGATCCGCAGTCTTTCTTGGTGGAGAACCACTCCTACGGGCGGATCTTGTGGAAATACTCGCACATGCGAAAGAAAAATGTAATATGACCTGCGGTTTTGCGACTAATGGATTTTTCTTAGCTGAAAAAGCTCCTGAGCTCCGTCCTTATGTAAGTCTTATTGCTGTTTCCCTCGACAGCACCATTCCTGAAGAGCACAACTCAATCCGGGGAGTTAAAATCTTCGACCAAGCTATACAAGGAATTCAAGCAGCTCGGCAACAGGGTATTCCCATCACGATCAATCAATGCGTATTTAAAAATACACTCTCCCAGATGGAGCGGTTGGCAGATCTGGCACGTTTGCTCGGGTGTACTTTTAGTGCGTTTCCGGTTATTAAAGCTTCAAGGCCAGAAGTTGGTGATCTATGCCAGATTGATGATGAATTCTTAGATATGGATCAATGGTACAAGGTCAGCATGAACCTCAAGAAAACACATTCTAATTTTATTATTACGAAAGATATGCTCAATTGGGTCTACGCGGGGGGTTTCGCGAGTCCTTCATCAATACGGTGTAGAACTGCAAGTACATGCATATGTCTGAATTGTGAAGGGAATATCGAGTTACCTTGCATACGATTCCCAAAGTTACGAATTCCTTACACGGATTTAGAACGTGCGTGGAACTCCCCCACCGTTCGAGAGATTCAAAAAAAATGCGGATTTTATAAGCTCTGTCAAGATTGTTTGATGAATTGTCATTACGAAGCAAGCTTTCTCTTTCACCCCGGCAAACAAATCGAGTACATGGTTAAATTACTAAATCAGATTAGAAACCAAAAACATTAGAACGGCAAATTTGTTGAAATAAATTTTCTTATAGATTCCAAACCCAAAAATATACTCGGAAAACGTTAGTCCATATGAAAAAAGACACCGAGCTTGATGCAAAAACGCTCTTGGACTTGGCGATTTACGCGTTTCTCCGGTTAGACGGAGCGTGGTTCATCGAGACTGCGGCAAAATTCGGGGTAGAAGCTGCGACGGAATTAGACATCAAAGCGTGGGAATCTTTTTCTGAGCGTCTCGGCCGAAAAATTGCTAATACTTTAAATCTGCAGGGAAATTTTCACGACGAATTTCTAAACGTAATGAAAATTCAAAACACTGTTATGAACATGAAAACCGAAATTATACCCGTTAACGAGAATCAGTTTTTATTCCGGACATTGGATTGCGAAGTCTGGAAGATGGTGAGCAAGAAGTGGACCCCAGAAACTGCACCTTGTTATAAGGTCACACAGGCAAGCATCCAAGGATTGCTCCGGGGGGCTTTTCCAGGTTTAAAAATTGAGATCGTCCAAAAGAAAATGATTCCTAAAGGCGACCCCTACTGTGAAGTTGAAATTACAAATAAAGGAAATAATTGAACCTTTTTTCTAGATCTGCCGCGATTTTTCCAACAATAATGATTCCCATCAACTTAATAATGATTCCCATCAACTTTTTATTTTTCTCACCTAATGATAGGAAGAAATAGGAAGTTATCTGTATGAAAATCAATCCTCAACCAATCAAATTCATCATTTTCTCGGGCGGAGGTGGTCTCGTGTTCCGACGCCAGTCAGTCAAGCTCACTCCAGGTATTAACACCTTTGAGATTGACGAGGTTCCTGCCGCGTTCGACCCGAAAACTGCCACCGTGGAGTTAATTGATGCTCCCGAAAGTGTCGAAATAGTCCAATTGGATGTGAAACGTCCTGACAAAACGATAATGAACCAATTTATGACTCGAGAAAAAACCGCCGCAACGAATATTATCAACGCGGCGGCAGACCTGCGCGGGCAGAGTAGAGATAAAATTATCCAGATCGTGGAGTCCACGCATTACCGCGCCTATGAGGATGTTGTGGGGTCGTTCACCGTTATAATTAATTCTAAAACTGCTTACAACATCGATTTGGAGATCCGCTACTTTTTAGAAGATGCTCGTATCAAATGGGAACCATCCGTCCACATTGCATTGGATCAGGCAACGGGGGAGGCCACTCTTGAAGGGTTCATCTTGGTTATGAACAACAGTGACTTTACCTATCCACAATGCGAATTGCAATTTGCCGAGTTTGAATTGGCGCAAGCGGTCTCCGATGCCGGTTATTTAGCTGACTTGGAAGAGGAACAATCTGCTCAAAACATGGTTCCACAATCCCAGATGGTGAGAAATCTGAAGCGAATGAAGACGCTTCTCATGTAGGAGGAGATGACAATGAAAGCAACGCTCTTACCCCGGCAAAATGTGCGGTTAATGTGGTTTAAAGTCGAACGCATGAAATTTCAGACCGACCGTAAATTAGAATTCATGTACACAACATATGACGCCCAGCAAGCGACTATTAACCGATCTGCACAATTCCAATATGTATTCACAGACGTCCCGAAACAGGTGCCTGCGTCCCAGATAGTGATCTTTGACAAGGTTCTTGGTTTGCCCCAAGCCTATGGACAAACCAATGGGTCGGTGGGTTCCCGCCTGTCAACGACTTGGGAAACAGAAAGTGAACTCGAAATCGTGGATCGCCTCGTGTCTTACACGGAAGGGAAAGAAGGTATTAAAATTGAACCCCCGCTACCCAATATGCGGCATCGTCTCAAGGAGGTGGAAATTCGCGAGCGAGAAGACACGGTGATCCGTAAAATTACGTTAAAAAATTTGACGGAACGGGAAATGCGGGACGTGGAACTTCACCTTGTTGAGAACAAGGAAGTCCGCTTTGACTCCACGAAAACTGAACTCTTCAAGAAAGATCCCCCAGAGATGATTTGGAAAGTACAGGTACCGGCTGACGGGATCGCATCAATAGAATTCACGCTAAAAATCCATCTCATCAAAATCTTT
>MBAA01000216.1:36091-40825 GCA_001940655.1 Promethearchaeota archaeon CR_4 | reverse complement strand
CAGATGGCCTTAGATGGGTTCAAAGCTATCGAATCCAACTTGAAGGAAATTCAACAGCTTTTCACCGACATTGAAGCTCGCGTGGCGGACTTGGGCAATCGTGTCAACCGCCTCGAGGGGGGTCCGGAATTATCTTCCCCCATCCCGGTCAGTAAAGAAGGAACCGAGGATCTCCAAAACAAATTGAAAGAAGCTGGGAAGAAAATCGGGCAAAAAATTAAGGAAATTCAAGGGGAAGGGCTTTCCAGTAAGAAAACAATCTAACCTGTCCGCTTGATTATGTGATAACCAAATTTCGTTTTGATCGGCTCTGAAGTTTCCCCCACAGTCATGCGGATAACCGCACTTTCAAATTCAGATACCATTTGCCCTCGCACGAACCAGCCGAGATCACCACCCTTCTTTTTCGATGGACAGCTAGAATACTTCTCTGCGAGTGCTTTAAAGTCCGAACCACTGTTAAGTTCGTCTTTTACCTTCTGCGCCTGCGTGAACTTTTCCACGAGGATGTGTGATGCACGCATCTTTCCCGCCGTACTTGGCGAACCGCCTTTTCCCAATATTTGTCACACCTTTTTGTTTGTCGTTTTCGTGAAATTTTAGACTCCTACACCAGAGATCAGTTGTACGATCAACACCACCAAAATCAAGATCCCGGCGGTTGCTCCGAGACCTGCTACCACCATTGTGATATCTATTACCACGTTCAAAGTGGAACTATCCGATCGTTTATCCAAGAACTCCACAACACCGTCACGGACTTTGCTGATATTAAAATCCGAGCGCCGCAGGATTGGGAGATGACTCATTTCACGGTCTGATTTCCGCAGGACAGCTTCGATGTTTAATGAAGAGCCTTGGGTGGTGGTCTCATTTTCATCAGGCATAGGCAAGGAGCTCCGATATTAATGAACGGGGCCTGCCTTTTTAACTATGGGGACAAATTCAGCGCTTCAGCAATAACCTTGAAAATGTCTTTGATCTTCAGTGGTTGGGCTTGCTCGAGCGTTCCTTTGGCTCCTTCGAGCGTATCGAAGCAAGCCGGGCAACTCGTGACGAGGAGGGCGGGTTGCTTGCCTAAAACCTCGATAATTTTTCGCTGCGCTTGGGTAACTGAAAAATCTTTATCACAGGCACCAACTAAACCACCACCCCCGCAACACATCGCGTTTTCCCGTGTCTTATCGAGTTCGAGAAGAGTAAGGTTCGGTATAGCTTTGAGAATTGCACGGGGAGCTTCGTAAATTCCGAGGTGGCGGCCGAGCTCGCAAGGGTCATGGTAAACCGCCGTGCCAAACACGGCATTACCGGGGAATTTGAGTTTCTTGCTGGCGAGGAGATCCCTCAAGAATTCCAGGGCAAATCGAATATTGAAGGGGAGCTTGGTTTTCCGGTGCTTTTCATATTTCTGGAATGTATTCAAGCAACCGGGGCAGGTGAAAATGACCGTGGATGCTCGTAAACTAGAAATGGTAGCAATATTTTTCTCCACTTGCTCAAAACACTTTGTTTCGTCCCCCGCAAGGAGATATGGATTGCCACAGCAGAGCTCTTTTTCCCCTAGTAAGGTAAAATCAACTCCGAGGTGTAGGAGAGTTAAGACCAAATCCTCCGGGATTTCGGCGAGAGACCCTTTGAAAGACTCTTGACAACCCACGAAATACAGCACCTTGGCGGGGATATTAATGCGTGCCTGTACTTTATCCTCGACATTGAGAGCCCACATCAGGCGATCCCCACCACCCATACCGAAAATATCTCCACAACTATCGAGATTGCACGCAAGGGAGGTAATACCTTGGGGTTGTTTCCCCTTGCTGGCAATGTAGCAACGTACCGCTCGGATTAGTTCCGTGACCTTGGTTCCTGATGGGCAATTTTCCACGCAACTATTGCAGAAAAAACACGTATAAAAGGACTTGACGATTGTGTCAGTGAGGGGGATTTTTCCGTCAAGTAGCCCTTGTGCGAGGCGCACACGACCGCGACCAGAGAAGATTTCCCAACGGGGTTTCCCCGAGATTCCCTCATCACAAGTGGGACAGGTTGCCTTGCACTTTCCGCAGCGGACACAGGTATCGATAATTGTATTTGCTAAGTGAGAGAGTGTTGAGTTTTCGGTCATAATATTGCTTCCTAGTAGATCTTGGATGGGTTGAGGATATTGTTCGGGTCAATGGCTTGTTTGATTTTCCGCATTATTTCAATGGCATATCCGCGTTCTTCAGGCAAGTATCGCTTGCGTGCGAGACCCACGCCATGTTCCCCACTCACAGATCCCCCGAGAGCGAGCGCTGCGTGGTGGATTTCATCTTGAAGCTTTTCAGCGAGAGCAAGATCTGCCGGTTCTCGCTTCCGCACCGTAATCGCTGGATGAATATTCCCATCTCCTATGTGACCGAAGACGATAATGGGTAACGTGTAAGATTTGGCGAGATCCCTTAATTTTTTGAACATTTCCACTAGGCGGTCAATGGGAACAGTGATGTCTTCTCCCACGTATATCCGATTGTACCCAGGTTTGACGAGGGAACTCGAAGCCCCCACGAGCGACCGCGCCTCCCACAATTGGGTGTTTTCTTTCTCGGACTGGGAGATGTGAAGGTTATATGCGCCATTCTCTTGGCAGACTTGCTGGAATTTTTGCAATCTAAACTGGATGTACCCTAATTCATCTCCTTCTTCCTCGAGTAGGAGGACAGCCGCCGCATCGGGGGACAAGTTCACGGCCTCTTTATATAGGTGAATGGCATCGATAGCAGATCGATCCAGGACTTCCATCGCGGAAGGGATTAACCCGTGTTGGAACAATGCGCTAACGCACTTTCCCAAATCTTCGAGGTTCTTGAAAGACGCTTGCATAATGCGGCGGTGGGGAGGAATGGGCGCGATACGCAATAAGGCTTCGACCACAAGCCCTAAGGTTCCTTCGGACCCGACCATCAAGCGAACAAGGTCGAGACCAGTAGCGGATTTCCGAACCGGGCGGGTGAGCCAGGTCATTTCCCCGTCAGGAAACACCACTTGCAGGTCAACGACCCAATCCTTAGTGGTGCCATACTTCACCGCCTTCAACCCTGACGCATTATTTCCGATCATACCCCCGATGGTTGCCATCTCCGAGGAACCAGGCACTACCGGGAATAACACCTTGTCTTTTTTCAAATAATTGTTGAGATCCGCGTGAACTATCCCAGGTTGCACGCGAACCATGTGATTGGTCAAATTGACTTCAAGTACCTGATTCATTAACGTGAAATCAACGAGAATGCAACCCTTGACAGGAACTGCTCCTCCCGCAGCCCCAGACCCGTTCCCCCGTGCCACGAGTGGGATTTTCTCTCCCGCTGCGTATTTAACCACTTTTACTACCTGCTCCTTGTCAGTTGGGCGAACGACCACACGGGGTAGCTGCTCGAATTGACTCACATCTGAGCTGTAGGCATATAGGATCGCTGGATCAAAAGAATATTGTTCCTTGGGAAAAATTTTGCCAATCACTTCTTCGAGAGATGATCCCATTTTATCGCAACCTTGCACGGGGTGGAATAGTTTAAACAATACATAAGATATAATAAATTTTAATCGAATTACAGTCATAAATAATCGAATTGCGAGAAATTCAAATGGATGGATGATGACGTGCCAGACCTTGAAAGAATTGCATCAGGAATTCCTGGATTAGATGACCTCATGGAAGGGGGATTTCCCCTAAATTTTATCATTTTAGTTGCAGGTTCGTCCGGAACAGGTAAAACCACGCTATGCATCCAATATCTCGTAGAAGGGTTGAAACACGGTGAGAAAGCGTTGTACATTGGCCTAGGCGAGTCATCAAATGTGATGAAAAAAGCCATGCTTCGTTACGGGATTGACCTCGAAAAACTGGCAGAAAATGACCGACTCGTCTTTGCGGATATTCCAGCGCTTAATCTTGAGGAAATATCCCAATTAATTGACCGGATGGGCCCTGATGTGAAACGCCTTGTCATCGACCCTATTTCTGCATTATTATTCAAGTTTGATCGTGACATCGACCTTCGACAAAAAATTCGAGAACTCACGGAGTCAATTCGAGACAAGGGAGTTACCACCCTCATCACCACTGAGATTCCCGAGAATTCGGAATTAATTTCCCGATTTGGTATAGAGGATTTCCTCGCGGACGGGATTGTCGTAATGTACTATTTTAGAGAAGGGGCCAGACGGTTCCGAGGAATCGAAGTCAGGAAAATGCGCGGAACCGCCCATTCAGATCTAGTGCACCTTTATAAATTAGAACCGGACGTTGGCGTAAGGGTTTATCCAAACGAGAAAGCAATCCCCGAATAAAACCATTATTTTCACAATGAACTAGATTCAAGGGCTATCTATGGTTGAACCTACTATAAGAGACTTTTCGGAGTGTGACGTTGAAAAACTCACAGAGTTAATGCGTAAATTATGTGAGATAACCAATGTTGCATTTGATTCCACGAGATGGCAAAAATCCATTCGCCAACAATTCCAAGAATCTGATATTTCCCACTTTTTCGTTGCTGAATTAGAAGGTGTGACAGTGGGGATGGCTTTTGCAACCGCCCGGCGCGCAAAGACAGGAGAAAGGTTCGGTGTCATTGCGAATCTCATTGTAGATTTTAAATATCGTGGGCATAGAATAGGGGAACGTCTATTTCACGCTGCGGTTGATTTTTTCCGCCAAAATCACTTGGAGTCGGTGCGGGTAGCTGTTCG
>MBAA01000216.1:34857-36061 GCA_001940655.1 Promethearchaeota archaeon CR_4 | reverse complement strand
GAAAAAACTGGGTTTTAATGAGATAATCACTATTATGGAACAAAAAATTTGATCATCGTGGTGCAAGAATATTTATATAAATGAAATAATTAACGCGTGAGACCCTTGACATCTGGACTTGACATCCTCTTCAATCCCAAAAGCATTGCGATCATTGGTGCATCGGGCACTAAAGGCAAAGTGGGTTATAGTGTAATAAATAATGCAATTCAATCGGGATTTCCTAAGATCGGGAAATTGTACCCTATAAATCCCAAAGAGTCTACCATTTTAGATTTTAAGGCATTCCCCACCATTACAGACGTGCCAGAGAACGTGGATATGGCGGTAATTTGCATCCCTGCCCGTCTCGTGGCAGTTGTCGTAGAAGAATGTGGTAAGAAAGGTGTACAAGTTTTGGTCGTTATTACGGCCGGATTCAAAGAAATTGGACATAAAGGCGCAGAACGAGAGCGAGAACTCGTCAGCATCTGCCAGAAATATGGTATGCGGATGCTCGGTCCGAATTGCCTAGGCCTTATTACTCCCTCCGTGAATGTTACTTTTGCGAATAGCAGTCCGAAAAAAGGGAATATTGCTTTTCTCTCCCAAAGCGGGGCAATGATGACCGGTATTTTGGATTGGAGTGCAACGCAACCTATTGGTTTTTCTTCATTTATTTCGCTTGGTAACAAGAGTGATGTTGATACGGTCGATTTGATTGAATACCTTAGCAATGACCCCAATACGAATATGATTCTCGCCTACTTGGAAGATAATAAAAATGGACCAAAGTTCATCGATAATGTCTCTATCGCAGCGAAGAAAAAGCCTATCATATTTCTAAAATCCGGAAAATCTGCCGCGGGGGCTCAGGCCGCTTCGTCCCACACCGGGGCACTCGCAGGTAGCGATATCGCTTATGATCTTGCCTTTAAAAAAGCGGGTGTGCTCCGGGTTAAAACTATTAGCGACATTTTCAATTTAGCACTCGTATTTTCAAACCTCCCTCTCCCCGGGGGAGATCAATTTGCCATCGTGACCAATGCGGGTGGTCCAGGTATTGTTGCGACCGATGCTTTTGAAGACAATGATCTCGGATTCTCTCGCTTTTCGGACGATATTCTGAAAGAGCTTCGTGAAGGGTTACCTGAAGAAGCAAATATCTATGATCCGGTCGATATAATCGGAGATGCTACCCCCGAACGTTATAAATTTGCATTGG
>MBAA01000216.1:27425-34798 GCA_001940655.1 Promethearchaeota archaeon CR_4 | reverse complement strand
CAAGCCCAAACTCAACCAGATCGCGTGGTAGATTTGCTAATAGAAGTCGCGAAGCAATATCCCACAAAACTTCTGGTGGGGGCTTTTATCGGGGGGCGTACACTGGCCGCACCAATGCAAAAAATGGTACAGAATAAAATCCCCTGTTATGCTTTTCCTGAGGAGGGCATTCAAGCTTTAAGTGGAATGGTACAATATGCAAAATACAAAACCATCCCCATAAAAGACTGGCCGAAACGCCTCAAAGTAGATAAGGCTCGTGTGCAGAAAATATTAGCGGATGCCAAGGCAGACGGGCGAAAGGTTCTCTTAAATTATGAAAATAGCGAAATTTTTAGTTGTTATGGCATTTCTAACCCTCCAACTATCCTCGCCGACTCCGCAGAAAAAGCGGCGAATGCTGCTGCAGAAATCGGATTTCCTGTAGTAATGAAGATTGTTTCACCGCAAATTTTACACAAGAGTGATATCGGGGGTGTGAAGTTAAACGTCAAAACCCGTGAAGAGGTCATTCGGGCTTATGTAGAAATCGTGTCCAATGCCAAAAGATTTGGCCCTCCAAATGCTCAAATCTATGGGGTTGAGGTTCAAAAGATGATAAGTCGGGCGGAACATAAGAAAACGACAGAAATAATCATCGGCATGAATCGAGATATGCAATGGGGACCAATGTTGATGTTCGGACTGGGTGGAATTTACGTGAATTTTCTCAAAGACGTGGCATTTGACCTCGCATACAAGTTTGACAAAGAAGATGCCCTTTATTTAATGGAACGGACAAAAGCGTTCACCATTCTTAAAGGTGTGCGAGGAGAACCCCCCTCTAATATTAAAAGTATCGCTGAAATCTTAGTGCGCATTTCCCAATTGGTGAATGATTTCCCAGAAATTTCTGAAATTGATGTCAATCCTCTCCTCGCGTTCGAACAAGAGGAAGGGACTGATGATTGCCTCGCGGTCGACATAAAAATAACTATTAAAATTTAAGATGATATAAAATCAATAGGATGTAATAAATATGGTAAAAGTCCTGTTCGTAAGTTCTACCTCCCCAAAATCGGGGAAGACTGCCCTTTGCGTCGGACTCTTGTTGAAATTCAAGAAAGAAGGCCTTAAAGTTGGCTATTTGAAACCCATAGGGAATCCCCAGCTTGCTGCGGACGATATAGACAAAGATGTAAGAACTATAGCCCAAATCTTAGAGATCGGCCCCCAAAAGGTCAACTCCCCCATCTTAATCAACAGGGACATGTATTTTGAGGAAATTGGGTTACAGACGCCCGCAAAAATCCTCGAAACTATTAAATCTGCTTTCGCGAAAATTTCTGCAGGGAAAGATGTGGTGGTGATCGAGGGTAATAACGAAATCCATTACTTACATAGTGTTGGACTCGATGATGTGTCTCTCGCAAGGGAATTGGGAGCGAAGATCATAATAATCGATCCAGTACGAACCGATAGCACCATTGATGACATCCTCGCAACTATAGATTTCATTAACCAACACAATGCTCAAACCATTGGTGTCATTCTGAATGATACTAGCAAGGACATGATGGAAAGGGCAAAGACATTATATACAAGTAAATTAACAGACGCAAAAATTCCAATTTTGGGTATTATTCCGAAAGTCCCCAGACTGCTTTCTCCTACTGTGCAGGAAATAGTGGAAGCCTTGGCAGCGGATGTCCTAGAATCCGGGAAGAAAGGAGCTCTCGACCGTCTTGTCGAAGGATTTGTGGTGGGGGCGATGTCCTTGGCTGCAGCTCTTCAATATTTACGGCGAGCCGCACCAAATAGTGCGGTTATTACTGGCGGGGATCGCGCGGACATTGCACTAGTTGCCTTAGAACAAGGTTTTTCGGCCTTAATTTTCACGGGAAATATTACGCCAGGGGTTCAAATCTTAGCGAAAGCTAAGGAAAAAGGAGTTCCGGTTATGCTTTCCCGCGTAGATACCTTCGGGACAGTACAAATGCTCGAGAGAGCTAAAGCGGAAATTCAACCAGCCGAACAAGAAGTCTGTCTCAAGATGGTGGAAGAGAACGTCAATATCAAGGCTCTCCTTAAATGATTTACCTTTCAAAAATTCACTCACTTTTCTAAGATTTTCTCTAAGCCCTTAAGTTTTATGAGCTGGATTACATATGTGTAATGTAAAAAAATGACAGGTGTTCTGTATGAATAAGTCGCCGGACGACAAAGATTCCGACGAGATGTCTGAGGCTCTCTCTGCCTTGGGATGGGAAGAAGAGAAGGGATCAGAAAAAATGGGGCAAGAAAAACCTGATAAAGATGTGGAAATCGCGAAGCTACGAGAAAATATAGAAGATTTGGAACAATCCGTTGAAAAAGCGAATGGAAAAGCAAGCTCGCTTGAACAACAACTCCAGCAAGTAACTGGAAATCTTCAAAATCAAATAAATATCCAATCAACATTGGAAAAACGCATCGAGGAACTAAACACTGAATTGGGACGGAGAGGAATTGAGTTGCAAAAGCAACGAACTCAAATTTCTCAAATGGTAGCAGAATTGAATAGCTCTTCCAAGCGAATACAAACGGCAGGAGATATATCTGCCCAACTCGAGGAAAAGAATAAAAGAATCCAAGAAATGGAAAATAAAGTTGGGGAATTGCAGCAAAACGTCCGGAACTTGCAGGAACAAGTAGATGTTAAAAATGAAGCTCTTGCGGAATTCTCGCGGAAAATTGTGCATTATGATGATACTATAAACTCCCAGAAAACTCAAGTGGAAAGATCGACCCAATTAGAAATGGAGGTCCAAAAACTTCAACAAGATCTACGAGATGCCCAAGATCAGAATCGTCTGCAAACCACACAATTACAGGATACTCAGAATCAAGTTAAACGTTACAAAGAAGATATGGAATCACTATCAAAGTCGAAAAAAGATAGTTCTCGTGTAGTCCAATTAGAGCAAGTAATTACTCAGAAAGATGAAGTAATTCATCTGAAAGAAGATGAGATTGCGGATCTGGAGCGATCAGTGGAAAAATTGCAACAAGATCTCACACAAGTGAAAAAAGATGTTCAGATCACGCAAGCATCTCTAGACAAGCTCCAGGATGATAGAGATGCGCAAAAAGAGTCATACCAAAACCAGATTGCTGAATTGGAACAGGACTTAAAAGGTGCGAAAGACCAAGTTGCTTCGAAAGTAGAAGAACTTTCAAGAATTAACATTGCGCGGGAAAAACTCAAGGAATCCAATGCGGAAATTGACACCAAAATTCAGCAATTAGAAAATAAAACAATTGAATTAGAAAATGAAAATGTAACCTTGCGGGAAACTATTGACCGAACCCAGACAGAATATCGCGGAAAATTGCAGACTATGGAAACAAATATGGCACAGAAGGAAGCTCGCATCGCAGAATTACGGGACGCGATCGATATCACTCTTCGTGAAGCTGAAAACCTAAAACAAAAAGCACCATCTGTGAAATTCCTAAAAGACAAAAGCGACCAGCTTGAGATGTCTGTTCAACAGAGAGAAGAAAAAATCAAACTCCTTGAAGATCGCGTTGACCTAAAGGAAGAAATAGTGAAAACATTAAAGCGTGAAAATGAATTGGTGAAGAAGACCACTGAAATCAAAGAACGCGAAATGCAGGCGATGATCCAGAAGTCGAAAGATACAGAGATTGAGCTAGGATCATTACGCGAGAAAAGTCAGAATTTTGAACAAGAACTAGCCCAGCAGAAAAAAGATATTGACAAACAACTCCTAGAAGTGAGAGAAGAACGGGCAAAGTGGAAGGATAAATTTGATGAAAGTGAAGCGGTCCGATTAAAAATTGTTGAAGAAATTCAGAAACTAAAGAACCAATTGAAGGAAAAAGAGGAAAAAGTGAATGCAAAAGATGCCTCAGAAATCGAACTAAAGAAAAAGATCAAGCTGCTCCGAAGGGACTTGGAGAAACAAAAAGCCTAAAGCGAACACTTCCATAACATTTTTTTTCCATCCTGTATTGCCCATCAAAACGCCATTAGATGATTTCATTTGGTCGACCCGTGGGGCACTCAAAATATCAACAACGAAGACGAAGAACGTTTAATCAAGGAATTTGGTCTTCAACCCATCGATGATGTAATGTGGATGAGTGTTAAAGAGCACAATAGTTATTTTCGACGCCGGATCACGTTTGCCCACAGGGATTTTGATCTCATAATAAAAGCGATGGAAAGAAATGCGCCGTGGGCAGTCATGTCAGGTATCAAACCGAGTGGATCGTTCCATTTGGGTACATTTACTACTGCCTCCGAGATTGTTGAACTCCAAAATATGGGCGGTCGGTCTTACTACTGCATCGCAGACATTGAATCATGGGAGGACAACGGAATTTCCTATGCAGATGCCTACAATACCGCCATTGACAACCTCGCGGATATTTTGGCATTAGGTTTAAATCCAAATCGGGCATACGTATGGCGCCAGTCAAAAGAGAGAATCGTCAAGAACGTCCCGTTCAAAGTAGCTCGCAAGATCACTAATGCGTGGATGAGAGATATGTATGGTGATAAGGAATTTGGCCTCTACCTGGCAGCATTAATCCAGGTGGGAGACATCCTGTTGCCCCAGATCAAAGATGAACCAATGCCTACTGTTGTCCCCGTTGGATTGGACCAAGCCCCACATCTCCGATTAACACGAGATTTGACGGAAATTTACTACAAAAAATTCTTCAAACCTAGTTCTACCTATCATCGGCTCCTTCCGGGATTAGACGGATCGGAGAAGATGAGCAAGCGGAACCCCAACAGTTATTTTTCTTTTGACGAGGAACTGGAGTCCATTAAATATAAAGTGAGTAAAGCATTTACCGGTGGGCGTGGTAGTGCGGAGGAACAACGCCGACTTGGCGGAGAAACCGAAAAGTGTATGATATATCGCATTCTCATGTATGGCTTCGAAAAAGATGATAAAGTTCTGACGGATTTGTACCAAGATTGCCGGGGCGGGAAAATTTTGTGTGGACCATGCAAGAAAAGAGCGATTGAGACTATTATTACCTATATTAAAAACCATCGCGAGCGGAAACAGGACACCTTACCTATCGCTCGGGAAATCCTTAGTAGGAAACACAAACGTTAATCAAAAAATTTTTATTACTCCTTATGTATGAACTAATTGGAGAATTTGGCAAGATCGCTTTCTTTCTCTGAATTTTAATCCTCCTAAATCTTTCATTCAATTTCATCCTTAAGTGGCAGGAAATATGTCAATTTCTAATAATTCAAGTTATTCAAGGAACTTGTGTGATTTTCGTGAGTAGTGAAGATTCGCTTAATGCGATAATGGAAATTATTCGCAATACATTGCCACCAACGACAGATATCTCCCAAATCGAATATGAAGGCCCTGAGATCGCGGTTTATACTAAGAACCCAAAAATCTTAGAAGATAATGGGAATATATTGAAGAACCTCGCAAAGAAACTACGGAAACGAATAGTTGTTCGTTCAGATCCGTCCGTCCGGCGAGACAAAGAGGAAACCGCGAATTATATTCGCACATTAGTGACAGATGAGTCGGAAATTACCAAGGTAACCTTCGATGAGAACATGGGTGAAGTCACTATCGAAGCAAAGAAACCAGGACTTGTTATTGGAAAATTAGGGGCGAATTTGAGAAGTATCCGCATGGAAACCCTTTGGAGACCCATCGTTGTAAGAACCCCTCCTATTGATTCTAAAACTGTCAAAATCGTGCGCCACATGCTGAAAACCGAACGGGGAGTTCAGAAGGAGATACTCCTGCGGATCGGCAAGCGAATCCACCGCCCTGTTATATTTAAAGATACTGCAATAAAGTTGACCGCCCTTGGGGCTTTCCGCGAGGTTGGTCGTTCTTGTTTGCTCGTACAATCAAATGAAAGTACAGTTTTAGTAGATTGTGGATTGAACGTTGGCTCGCCAACTGAACCATTTCCCTTATTCGACCTACCAGTCTTCGACATTGATTCCTTAGACGCAGTCATCTGCACTCACTCACACTTAGACCATTCTGGGATGATCCCGTATCTTTTCAAATATGATTACGATGGTCCAATTTACAGTACTTTACCTACACGACACCTCAGCACTATGTTGCAGCTGGACTACATTCAGATTACAGAAAAAGAAGGAAAAATATGTCCCTACAAGAAAGGGGACGTGAAGGATGCCGTCCTGCACACTATCCCATTACAATATGGCGAAGTAACAGATATTGCTCCAGACATCAAGCTAACTCTCCATAATAGTGGACACATTCTCGGTGCCGCCCTCGTACACCTCCATTATGGCGAAGGAGCTCACAACCTTGTTGTAACGGGGGACTTCAAATTTCAAAAAACCCGCTTACTCGAATCGGCAACAGTCAATTTTCCACGGTTGGAAACCTTGGTTACCGAGGCAACTTACGGTGGCAAGAAAGACGAAATACCTTCTCGCCATGAATCCGAGCAGGAATTAGTAAATCTCATCAACACCACTCTAATGCGTGGTGGGAAAATGCTAATACCTGTGTTGGCGGTGGGGCGAGCCCAGGAAATAATCATCATTCTCGAAGAAATGATCGCCAAGAAACGGATCGAAGCAGTCCCGGTTTACGTTGATGGCCTCATCTCGGAAGCCACCGCCATCCATACGACTCACCCTGAGTATTTGAACAAGGAACTCCGGGATCGCATTTTCCACCAAGGGAATAACCCATTCTTGTCACCGTTCTTCACACAGGTAGACTCTTCGAATGCCCGACAAGACATAGTTGAAGGGGGGCCTTGTATCATTCTCGCTACATCAGGTATGCTGCAAGGGGGGCCTTCCGTGCAATATTTGCGTGGATTATCTGACGATCCCAACAACACATTATTATTTGTCTCTTACCAAGTAGAAGGCACGCTAGGGCGGCGCATTCAAAAGGGATTTCGAGATTTTTCCATTCAAGATGCACGAGGGCGATCCCAAGCGGTGCGCATGAAGCTTGACGTCCAGACGATTGAAGGTTTTTCCGGACACTCTTCTCGTTCCCAGATTATGAGTTTCATCCGTAAAGTGAAACCCAAACCAGAGCGGGTGCTTACTAACCATGGCGAAGCTGCCAAGTGCGTGGGTCTTGCCAGTGTAATCCACAAAAGGTTGAAAATCGATACACGATCCCTCGTAAACGGAGAAACAATCGTTCTACGCTAATTTTGTGGTTTTTTCCATTAAATTCTAATCCTTTAAAAATCCTCGTTTCTTTCTTCTTCAGATCTTATTTTTTTTTCGCGTACGCTGTGCGGCGATAGGGGCAAAGCGCAATTCTTAAAAAGCAACTAACCACCAAGTACCTTAGCACTTCCTAGGTGGTTCTCTTGCCTAC
>MBAA01000216.1:26737-27412 GCA_001940655.1 Promethearchaeota archaeon CR_4 | reverse complement strand
AAAAAATATGTTGCCCGTGGTGGGAGTTTAATGCTCACGGCAGGTGCAGGCGGTGACCGCGATTTAAAGCGCGCCATGGGTTCTATTCGTGTTTTTTACACTATTACCGGCGTCACGCGTTTCTGGAACGGGATGCTCCAAGACGATCAGCACTGTGCCATCGATCCAGAACACCTCCTAATCGATCGTTTCCCCAAACATTGGATCACTCGCAGCTTGAAGAACGTGGTCTTCTCCGAAGCAACGTTCTTGGATGTTGCAGACACCGCAAAAGAACTCGTCTTCACGGACGAAGCCGCGAATTTCAAATATTTTTCGGACGAAACTGTGGATAATGTGGGAAAGGTAGCAATTGCAGCTTGTTCAGAATTTATGCGTGGTCGGACGGTGACGCTCGGGTGTTCCAAGATTTTCTTCGAAGATGCTGATTGGGGCGTAGAAGTCAAGGAAAACAAAAAATTTCTCAGGAACACTTTTTCATGGTTGTTATTCGAGGACGAGCAATAGCCTTCTGAGAGCATAATTTATTTGGGTGCTCAATCTAGATTTTGTGATATTGTGTGTGGGAAGCTTTTCAGCCGGATGCAATGGGAGTGTGGCGGGACAAACGAATTCTCGCACGATTTCCTCGCTACTGGCAGATTTTGCATAACAAAGCTATTACCTTGTATAAGG
>MBAA01000216.1:19107-26730 GCA_001940655.1 Promethearchaeota archaeon CR_4 | reverse complement strand
AACGGTCTTAGCTCCGACTCTATCTGAGGACAATCCAATTAGGGAATTACAACACATACATAAAGTATGCCGAGAGGAATTCAAAAATAAATTGCGGGAAAATCTTCCTTTGGATGTTTTTGAGAAGCAGAGTGTACCAAGCAGCCCCACGTTCCTCGATGTTAAAATACAACTCGCGCGGGAGTATCTAAAAGAATGCATCTTCTGCGAAAACCATTGTAAAGTCGACCGCACTCAATCTAAGGTGGGTGTATGTGGGGTTCCTGAATATGCATCACTAGCGAGTGCGTTCGAGCATTTAGGCGAAGAATCCGTATTGGTGCCATCTGGAACGATTTTTTTCAACGGATGCACGTTCCATTGCGTGTTCTGCCAGAATTGGGACATCTCCCAAGAATGGCCAAGGGGGAATCCCAGAAATCTTCACACAATTGATGCACAACAGCTAGCTGCAATTTCCCGCCAGTTGTATACGGCAGGAGTCAAGAATATAAATTATGTAGGAGGAGATCCCACTAGCAATCTCCACGTAATCCTCGAGTCATTGAAATTTCTAAACGTGAACGTATGCCAGCTGTGGAATAGCAACTTCTATAACTCGATAGAAGCAATGGATCTACTCCTTGATGTTATGGATCTCTGGTTGCCGGACTTCAAGTATGGTACTGATGAGTGTGCCAAGAAATATTCGAAAATTGAGCATTACGTGGAAGTGTTGCAACGAAATTTGAAAATGGCGCATGATCAAGGGTCAGGGGAAATTGTCATCCGCCACCTTGTTCTACCCGGTCACGTGGAGTGTTGCTCGAAACCCATCCTCGAGTGGATCGCAAAAAATGTCCCTAAAGCAGTAGTCAACATTATGGCGCAGTACCGCCCGGAATATAAGGCGTCACGGTATCTAGAAATCGCCCGGCGCCCCGCTGTGGACGAGATACGCGAGGCGCGTCGTTACGCGTCCGAATTGGGAATCGTTTGGGAGCACCTTTAGTTGGATTGTTTATTGTAACATTGTGCAAACGCGATAAGCTGGGTGTACCGTTCGGGTCCGATACGATTGATGATAGTGCTCTTCATCGATTCGATGACACTCGGGCGCCCGTTGTGATTAAAAGAGGGAAACCTTTCCGGGCGGGTGCAGGGGCAATGATTCCATTCCTCGTTATATAAGTCCTGGAAGAGCCAGAGGTTCCACGCCTCTTTTTCCCCCTCCACAGCGGACCAGAGCTGAATGTCTAGTGGCCACGTGACACAGATGTTGAACTTGAAGCTTTCCCACGGGATACCGTTATCCAGGCAATATGCGTGGATCGCACAACTCCCATTCGTCATCGTGAAGATACACTTATCGTTCAAAACCTTGGTGTGATATTCTGCGTCCTCAGGTTTTGGATCACAATATGCCCATTTCCACCGGATCGGTTGCCAAAAGGGGAGCTCGGGGCGGTCACGCAAGTATTCTGCAATTTCCTGAATCTTTCCTGCCACGCGCTGTTTTTCTTTTAGTTTGATCCAGCACCCGTCACGGCAACAAATCCCCTTGGTGGTTCGAAACTCGCAATCCCACTTCATCGAAAAAATCTCTTTTTGGACGAAGAAATCCCCAATTCGAACCATTTCTGGTTCCGGTTTCTTAGAACTTTCACCCATATGTTGTGTCGCCGGTAATCGAGGAGAAGGTTAAAATTCATAGCGGTCGAAAAAGAGACGCGAAATCCAACGGAGAAGTTTGAACCCGCCAATTTTTCGAAGATATTGAAATCCAACAGTCTCTGGATACATATAGAAGTTACGGGGGTCTCTCAATCGGGACAAAGTGCGACTGGCGTTAACTAATTTGAGGGGACTCAAGGAGAGGAATTGACCGAGCAGTTTCCTAAGCAATTGGTCGAAAAATTCTTCGCTAATAAATAGGACGTTAGTCAAGTTGGGGTAGGTCTGTTGCCCTTTGTAGAAGACATCCCTTGCTTTTTCCGGGGTTAAATCGATGTTTTTACCATTTTCTTGTAACGACTTCACGAATTGCGGGTCTGTAGATTCGATTCCGGTGATAGCGGCGCTTTCAATGCGGATTGTAAACCCTGTCAAATTTTTTTTCCTACCGTTTTTTGTCCGTGAGCGGTACAAACAAAGAATCGTGCCAGAACCGCCCGTAGATTCTACGAGTAAATTTAAGATGACCGAGGGAGCGTACCAGTAAGAGAGTTTCCATATATTGTAATTATAACCAAGAAAACGTGTAAAGAAGCGGAAAAAGGTATTAATTATGCGAGGTGGAGGATAGGTCACCCAAGATTCCCCATAATTCTTTAAAAAATATAATCCACGCTGCCCGATCGATTTCCAACGCGCATTAGTTATTGGAATGGGAGTTATAATTACATCATTGAAAAAGTCAAGCATTTCTCGCAATTGAAAATAAATTATATGTCCTACGTTTAGGCGAACCCGTTCTTGCCGTAAAAATTCGGGAAAATCCTCCCAATCAACGGGACGAGCTTTTGCTTGCTGAACAGGAGTAAATTCCCCTCCACTTGCGGTGGGGATGAACCTTAAGGGTAGGACTCCATTGGGTGTATCAATGAAGATTGCGACAGGTTTCTTGTTGAATTTTTTATTCGTGAGAAATTGAAGGATTTTAACGATTATATTATCATAGGGGGACGCAATGTTCCGTAGAAATGTGACCAGGGGAAGTTCAGGATACTGGATCCAGTTTCCAGCGATAAGTCCTGTCATCCAGCGTGCAAATAATTCTGCAAGAAAAGATAAGGTGACATTGAGGGTCTGGTTCCCATTATGCTTTGAATAGAATTCAACAAATAATTGGAGTAGCTCCACGTCAATAATGCGAATAAAATTTGGTTTAACCTTGTAAGTTTTGTAAATATATTCTGAAAGATGAGTCAGAATTTTATCTGGTGAAATTTCTTCCACATTTTTATCCTGAAATTCCTGAAAATTCTCGTGAGTTATGCGAGTCTCACCTTCATTCGATGTCTGCAAATGTAAAAATGCGGCCTGATACTTTCCATTTTTTGTTATTATGGTAACGTGATTTTCATTACTGTCAAATAATTGTGCCCCTAATTCCTGTGCAATATTGGTAAGACCAGACAGGTTTTTTATCTGCAACACATTACTAGATTCCGTATTAGATGGAATTTCCGCGTCAGAAATCCTGGCAGAAGAACGTTCTTTCCACTTTCGTTCTAACAGCTTTTCGTAATCGCCAATAATATCCCCTGTCACGGTTTTCCATCTCCTTGTCGCCTTTTTGGCAGAGTGTTCCTTGATTTGTTTTGAAGGCTCTTCCATACTTGCAACCAGAATGACACAGCAGGCAAATTTTTCCCAGAATATTGTTGTAATAACCGCTGAAGAACCTCTAATGGTGACGGTGGGCAACCGGGGATTTTGACAATAGATTTATTTCGTTTGACCGAAACTTTCTCCTTCTTCTCCTTGGGTGCTTTTTCTTTCTGTTTTTTGGCCGCTTTTTCCTTCTCTTTTTTGGGAGTTTTTTCTTTCTCTTTCTTAGCTGCCTTTACTTGTTTTATTTTATGAAACTCATATTTTTTAGTTGAATTTATGGCACAATCGCCAAAGAGACAAATATTTCTCAAAGACGGTGGTTGGGGTGGGGCAATTCCGCTAATAAAATTGAGTTCTTCGAGGTAGGTTAAATCTTTCGCCCCAATATTGCTCATAATATCTACCAATAATCGCAGATTCTGTTGGCAAAGCACACAGGTCTTTCCTTGTTCGACTGTCAGTCTTGAGGGCAAACCGCTTGTTAGATTGTTGTTCGCTTTTTGGGGTGGCGGGTTTTGGGAAGAACTAGATGAACCCGTTGTGTTCTCTTCTTGGGGGATTTGAAGATCGAGGAGATTTTCTTGGGTTATCTCTTTGAGTAGGAGCGTTTCATCCATCTTGAACCCGAGCTTTTCGGCCAGACACTTGTCTATGGCCAGCGGATTGTTTCCTGCAACTAAAAAATTCCCAGAATAAGGTTGTCCGCCAGTCAATAACAAGGGACCTTGACCCACTAGCACTTGTGACCCATCAACAACAGTAAGATCCGGAACGCGGGTACTTAATGATCCCAAAATAACATCCACGAATTTTTTATGAATATCCTCCGGATTTTTCTCGCAAACAGCCCAATTGCTACGAGAGTATTTCTTACGGTTCAAAAGAAATCCAAAATTTATGTTACGCGAACGTTTCTTGGGTTTGAACAGGAATTGGTAATTTGTACCACAAGCGCCAAAGAATCCGAGAATGGGATCAAATCGAATGGAAGGGAGTGAAATATAATTAGTGGCTTTAGAGATGAGAGGATACAACGGGTATTTTACTGATGAATTACTGGGAATTGCCTCTCCATTTTGATTAATTGCAGTAAATTCTGCTCCACATTGCTTGACAAACTCTGAGATTCCAAGTGTGTGTGCCACTTTCTGTGCATTGAATCCCCAATCTGGTACGGCACAGACTTGGATTTGCGGGAGATTCAGGGTTTTTAGTTCTTGTAATAATTGTCTTAACAGGGGAAAGGACGTTGTGACGGGTGCGGGCTCGGGAAAGGGCATCGAGATCGCCACTATGGTGGGTTGATTCTCTTTTAAGCAATTCTTTAGTCCGCCTAGTTTTTCCATTGCACGGGTAAAGAGAGCTAGGAGATCCCCACCACTCTCGAATGCGATATTTGGAGTAGCCATTAATCTCACGGAGCCGCGATATTTCTATTAATCTTTTCTGGTAAAAAATCTATTTTTTCCTCGCGATGAAAATAGCACTCGCGCGATCTTCTTGAACAAGAAAACTCCCAAACGCTTTCTTTTCCAGAGCAAGGCGTCCTAGAATTTCCTTGTAATCATCAGAAAGCTTACCGGGTGGAGCATTTTGGAATTTCGTTCCAGGTAACGGGAGAAATGTGTGACCGTGAATGCGAATTCCATTTGTTTTTAACACGTAATGGAAAAAATCTAGGTTTTTTTGAAGATCTTCTTGTGTTTCCCCCGGCAAACCGAAAATGAAGTCTACGTCGACACGGAAATCGTACTCTCGCATGATGTCAATAGCATTCAAAACATCCTCGAACGTATGTTGGCGGTGAATGCGATCCAACATAGCGTTGCTGGCAGATTGAGCGCCCAGGGTAAATGACTTATTTGAGATATAGGGTTTGACTGCATCGAGCATTTCCCGGGTGACAAATTCGGGACGTACCTCCGATGGAAATGTGCCAAAGAAGATTTGTTTTATGCCGGGAATTTCTGCTATGACCTGTAACATTTTTTGCACAGTTAGGGGGTTTCCAGTACGACCGTTAGGACTCCCGTAACCAAAGGAATTTGGACAAATAAACCACACTCGATCGTATTGTAATTTCGCAGCGAGTCCGAGCCATTTACGAATGGAATCAATGGAACGATGCCGTACTTGCCCCCCAGACAACGAACATACGCTGCAAAAATAACATCCAAAAGGGCACCCGCGCGTGATTTCGATGGGTGCAAATATTCGACTTTGAATCGAGAAACTGGGATACGGATCAAGTTCAGGTACTTGAGAGAGGGGATTTTTTATGAAACCCGAAGTTGTGTTACAACAAAGGCCAGGTATCTCGTTCCAATTCGAAGTGTTGTCTGCTATGACTTTTACGAGATGTGGTAAGGCCTCTTCCGCTTCCCCCCGTATGACGAAATCGACCCCAAGATCGAGAGTTTCCTCCGGATAGAACATCGGGTGGGGACCCCCCGCAATTATGCTCATTTTCGGGACGATTTTTTTAATTTGTATTAACCGCAGGATTTCTTCTTTAAAATAGGAAAACTGCGTTGATAATGCGGGCAGCAACACGAGGACGTGATCATATTCAGCGCAGTTAATTTTTTGTAATATCTGTGAGGGAAAATCTCTCTGAATCACAATCTTCAAATTAATTTGGGAATTGACTAACAATGGGTGAGTCTCAAGAATCCCTACCAATGCAGCAATCGTATATTTATTTGGTTGCAAGAACCGTGCAACAATCAAGATTTTCTGCAAAGAATCTCCTTCATATTTTATTCATGCGCTAAAAATTACTTAAAAAATATCCTCTTTCTTGGAATGCTTTGCTCCATAAATGAACTATGTTTTAAAATAGAGGGGAAAAAGGCAAAAATTATCAATTCTAAACTAAAAAAGAGCTCTCGGAGGATCTCTTGGGAAGTTATTTTCCTGCGGATTTTGAAATATCGATGTGGGTTTCTTCCGCGCCATCGGCAGTAATCACCAAGATGTCCATACCATCCCCGCTGAGGGCGTCCCGCCCGATTGCCACTCGAATTGCTTTTTCAACTAGAGTTTTTCCAACCTTCACAGTCATGTCCTTGGAATAACCCGCTTCGAGGGTACCGACGGCTAGCTCCATTGCACTCCCGGAAACCCCAATATTGTCGTCCATAAGGGATCCGATTGCATCCATCGTGTATAACTTTGGACCGTCTGAATCTACACCCGCGATAGTGGTATTTACGAAGAGAGGAGCCATCTTCCGGGAATAGAGATAATTTGCTACGAGCTTGGCCATCGCACGGGTTGTAATAGGGGACCCAGTTTCAATCTCGTAAAGGTTGGATTGTGCACGCATTATGCGGACAAGTGTTTGGAAATCACCAACTAATCCAGAGGAAGTCAATCCTATTTTGGGGGTCAGGACGAAGACCTTCTTCATCGTTTTAGAAGTAACGGTGTAACCCCACGTGTTTCGAGAATCGTTTCCGAGAACCACGCCATCTTTACACAGGATGGCAACGCTGCAGGCACCGGGTAGCCAAATTTGTTGAGACATAGAATCCCCAATTTATCAAATACTGAGGAAAAAATACATTTCGCGTTTTAAATAATTTTGGGCATCATCTAAAAAGGAATGCCTCAAAATTCGCGAATCTTTTTTTCAACGAAATTCAAAAGATACATAATAATCACCTGAAAATATCATATGATTTTGTATGAAAACTCGAGCGGTTCTGAACAGGATCAAGTGGGATGCTAAATTGAAAAAGCAGAAGGGCGATTTTAACATCACATTTATCCACCGCGGGGTTCCTAATGACGAGAAGACCATAAATTACGAGCAAATCACCCAAGTACTAGCATCGTGGTTTATCTACAAGGACGAAACTGGGGAGGAAATTCAGATACCGTTCCATCGCATCCTAAACATCAAAAACACCAAGCGAAACACGTATCTCTACTTGAAAAGTCACCATACAGAAGAAGACGAGTTTTTCAAAAATGTACCTCCCGATGTAGTTCCGGAGTAAACATTTTCGGAGTAAACTTCAAACTACAGGTTACATTGATTACCCTAATATTTTCTCTCAACAAAGGAGAGGATCTCTTGCCCCAGAATCCCTTTAAGCAATTTCAAATGGTGCCCGCTGCCCAAGAACTACTTGATTATGCGTTCAAACGAGCGAGCACAAGTAATGTCGAGACGGGTTCTACTGCTACCCATCTCCAGCGAGCGCGAAAAAAAGAGAACGAACGTATTACTACTGCGATTGATTATTTAACCGATAGATTGCAAAAGATTGTAAAATCCGTCCCCACCTTGGATGTTCTCCC
>MBAA01000216.1:16549-19083 GCA_001940655.1 Promethearchaeota archaeon CR_4 | reverse complement strand
CCTCCTCGTAGATAACGATCAGTTAAAGTTAAATCTCGGGAAATTGAGCGGCGTGGTAGGCGTCTTGAAAAAATTGCGTAGAGAACTCACCCGCCCTGTTCTTTTCGCTAAGAATCCGCATGAAGCAGAACAATCACGCGTTCAAGCATTTGGCCGCATTTCCTCTGTGATCGTAAAGCAGAAGGATACCTTGGAATTTCTTAATCAAGTTCACACATCGCTTCGGAAGATCCCCATCATCGAATCGGATGAATTGTCCATTGTAGTAGCAGGGTACCCGAACGTGGGGAAATCAAGTCTTGTCGCCCAAATCTCAACGGGTAAACCGGAAATTGCGCCGTATCCCTTCACCACGAAAGAAATTGGGATTGGGCATTTTTATTCGGAACAACAGGAAGATCGCTTCACGAAATTCGCGCGTTTCCAAATTATTGATACTCCGGGCATTCTCGATCGCCCGATGAGTACCCGGAATGAAATCGAAAAGCAAGCGATCCTTGCCTTGCGAAGACTGGCAGATGGCATCATTTTCATATTTGATCCCACCGAAACTTGCGGTTTCGAAATCCCCCACCAAGTCAACTTGTTCAAGGAAATCCAGCAGTCTTTCCCCAACACCCAGCTCATCATTGTCTTCAATAAAATGGATCTCTTCACTGAGGAACAGCTTCACCGGTTACTCGAATTGCTCGAGGATGTCAAGGATATTCCTAACTTCAAGATAAACGCGAAAACGGGAGACAATTCAAAAGCAGTCCTCGAATATATTCTGAACCTGGTGAAACAGCGATATCGGAATAAACCTGTAGCACCCAAGGTTACCTAACTTCAAGGGAGGGGCGAACAGGCGGATGGGATTACCGGTTGGTAATATTCTCGGTTTTGACATTGGTGGAGTTAACACAAAGAGTGTACTTGTCCAAATAAGCGGGGATTCCGTTTCAGTGGTTGGAAACCGGTCTAGATATTTTCCGTTCTGGCAGAAGTCAAAGGAGGATTTGCCGGCTTTGCTTAAAAGTATGAGTGAAGAACTGGGTGCCACTGTTGATACTCCTACTTGTGTTTCTATTACTGCAGAACTATCTGACGTGTACACGACCAAACGAGAAGGTATATTACACATAGTTTCCGCCCTCCAGCAAGTTTTTCCATTAAACTCTATCTTAATTTTTACAGTTGAAGGTTCATTTAAAACACCGAGTGAACTTCAACGTAATCCGATGCTTGCCGCTGCGGCGAATTGGGTCGCTACGAGTCGTTGGGTCGCGGCACGATATCCTAATTGTGTTTTTATCGATGTTGGGAGTACATCTGTTGACATAATTCCTATTCTCGAAGGAAAAATCGTAAGTCGAGGGCGAACTGACTTGACCCGCTTACAGAATGGCGAGTTGGTTTATACGGGGGTTCTACGGGCTACTATCCCCTCTGTTTCGCATGTGGTACCACTCCGGGGTGGGCAATGTCCCGTTTCCTTTGAGAAGTTTGCCTCGATGGCGGACGTCCACCTGATTCTGAATTATATTTCCGAGAGTCAATATACGAGCGAAACTGCAGATGGAAGGCCCCCCACCCGTGATTTTTCTTATGCGCGTCTCGCCCGGATTGTGTGTGCGGACCTTGAAGAGGTCACACGAGAAGAGGTGTCAATTTTTGCTCGTTTTTTGCACCAGAAACAAATAGAACAAGTTGCTAATGCTTTGCGGGAAGTTACATCGCGGTTGCCGAAACACCTGCCTTTCGTGTTGACTGGTTTGGGGGCAGATATCTTAGGTGTGCCTGCTTGTAAAAATTTCGACAAGAATCGCCATCGCATTCTCATCTCAGAATCACTTGGTAACGACCTTGACGTTATGTCGTCTGCTTACGCAGTGGCGTGGTGTTACTGGCAAGACTTTATTTTAGGTTAAGCTCATATTTTTCCGGGGCGCTCGCATTTCGCCTGATAATGCCAGATTCCGCGAGGGAGAGGATGGACTTGGTGAGAGATTCCATCTCGATGGTTTTCCGGAAGTTAGTTTCTATCAATTTCTCCTTGATTTCCTCCGCGGTCATTGCCTTTGGTTTGGCCTTTTCCAGTACTTGGAAAATGACTTGCTTCCACACGTTCATTTCCTGAATTTTGTTTGTCAAGACGGAGAGGTCATACCTTTGATTCGGATCTAAGGGGGGGATGTCTTGCTTCCCGCGGGAATAAACTCTTTCTCGCAATCTGTTGGTAGGTGCCATAAAAATATTTCCAACCGAAATCCATACTGGTTTCTATTTTCTAATAATGGTTGCTTGAATTAATTATAGCTTTCCTTGGAGCTTTGAGGTCATAAATTTATTTTGATCCCACTCTTTTATCCAAATTAGTCGCATTCTGATTGACGACTGTGATGTAAATGGACTTTGCGCTCACCCCGAAACAAAAAATGGTTCAAAAAGCCACCCGCAAGTTTGCCACAGAGTATCTAGAACCCCGGGCAGCAATCATCGATTTAGAACACCGGTTTGACTGGGAAGCTGCGAAAAAACTCGGAGAAGTCGGC
>MBAA01000216.1:9049-16540 GCA_001940655.1 Promethearchaeota archaeon CR_4 | reverse complement strand
ATTCAAATTTCTCCCAAGTACGGTGGTGGTGGTTTAGATTCCGTTTCTTATGCAATTGTCATCGA
Source organism: Promethearchaeota archaeon CR_4 (assembly GCA_001940655.1). Classification (GTDB taxonomy): domain Archaea; phylum Asgardarchaeota; class Lokiarchaeia; order Sigyniarchaeales; family CR-4; genus CR-4. The sequence continues at coordinate 16,475 of MBAA01000216.1, read as the reverse complement.
GGAATTGTCTCGAGCGTGCGGTTCCACTGGTCTTAATGTCACGGTCCATAATTCCGTCTGTGCTGTACCGATCGAAAAGTGGGGTACGGAGGAGCAGCGAGAACGATTCCTTCCCGACCTTGCCACTGGCAAGAAAATTGGCGCTTTTGCTATGACGGAATCTAATGCTGGGTCGGACGTTGCCGGAGTAGCCACAACTGCAGAGTTGGATGGGGACGAATATGTCATAAACGGTACGAAGATTTTCGCTACAAATGGTGGCGTGGCTGAAATTATGATCATAGGTGCTCTCACCAACCCCAAATTACCCCCCCATAAGTCCCTTGCCCTCTTCATCATGGAGCAGAAGATGAAAGGTTTTTCCGTTGGGAAGATAGAGGATAAGATGGGCATGCGCGGATCCAGCACCACAGAGCTTGTCTTCCGAGATTGCCGGGTTCCCAAGACGAATATGTTGGGACTTCTTGGGCAGGGATTTGGCATTGCGATGCAGACGCTCGACATGGGGCGGATTGGGATTGCTGCTCAGGCATTAGGCATTGGACAAGCGGCCTATGAAGCATCACTCAAATATTCCAAAGTAAGACAACAGTTTGGTAAACCAATTGCTGCGTTCCAAGCTATCTCGTTTAAACTCGCGGAAATGGCCACCGAACTCAACGCCGCCCGGTTGCTCACCTGGCAAGCAGGTGATAAAAAAGACAGGGGATTACCCTTTAGCATGGAAGCGGCTATGTGTAAATCTTACGCTACGGAGCGAGCCACCCAGATCTGCTCGGATGCTATTCAGATCCATGGCGGGTATGGGTACATGCGTGAACTGCCGATTGAAAGGTATCTGAGAGATATCAAAGTGTGTTCCATCTATGAAGGAACAACTCAGGTTATGTTACAAATCATTGCGAATAATATCTTGAGGGATTAATGCCCAAATTTATTCACAGCATAAAACCAAGATCATCCAAGATTAATCCATGTGAAAATGTAGGTTCCTATGAATGAATCGTCTAAAACCCCTGTTGTGAGCATAGCTCAAGCACATGACGTGTGGGCATTCATTGAGATAAATCGTGGGAAGATAGCGCCCGTTTCACTAGAAATTTTGAATAAAGCGCGAGAGATGGGTGACATTCTCAAGCGACGGGTCGAGGCCATCATCATCGGCCACAACGTAAAACAATACAATGACTACCTAATCTCCCTCGGCGCGGATGTCGTACACATTTGCGACCACCCGGACTTGGAAAGTTATATTTACGACAAGTACGTGGCAATTTTTTATTCAATAATCGAGAAATACCTCCCGGAAATAATTCTAATTGGTGCCACCCATATCGGCAGGGATCTTGCCCCCCGCTTGGCACAACGTTTACACACAGGTTTAACCGCCAATTGCACGAAATTAACGCTCACTGATGGAAAAAACAAATTTGGGAAGAATTTATTGGAAATGACTCGCCCAGCCCTCGGAGGGAACGTCCTCGCTACGATTCTATGCCCAAAATACCGCCCTCAACTAGCCACCGTTCGCCCGGGTGTTATCAAAACTGGAAAAGCAGTTGCGTCCCAACAAGCGCGAATCCTCGAAATAGAATATTCGGAAACAAAATTTCCCACGAAACTCAAACTTGTCAAAGTTCTCGATAACATTGTCAAACACGTGAACCTCGAAGATGCCAAAATCATCGTGTCCGGCGGCCGTGGAGTGGGATCGAAGAAAAATTTTGAGATGCTCTTTGAGCTTGCGGAGTTATTAGGAGCAGAGGTAGGCGCGTCTCGTGGTGCGGTATTTGACGGAATAATTGACGAATCTCGCCAGATCGGGCAAACGGGCAAGATTGTTTCGCCAGATTTATATATAGCATGTGGTATCTCCGGTAGTTTGCAACACATGGCTGCGATAATGGACGCCAAGGTTATTCTGGCGATCAATAAAGACCCGAAAGCCCCCATTACCAAGTATGCCGACTATAACGTCATTGGGACGGTGGAAACCATCCTTCCCGAGCTTATCAAACAAATCAAGAATCTCAAGTGAAAATGCAGGATTTTCCAACGGGAATCCTTAAGGATAATTTTTAAAAAGTGAGCGGTTTTGCTTCTCATAATCGAAGGGATTTTGGTACGCGTCGTTGAGTGAAATTGATACAAAATATTTTCTACCTAACGTGGGTAACGGATTCCGGTGGAAATGTCGGCAACCCACGCGTCAGAGTGATATATCCAGAAGACGTCGCCCAAATTCGAGATGTCAGCATCCTGAAGCAAATCATTCAGAATCACCTGTCGCTCAAGACCTCAAAACAAGTGCAAAATCAAGCACTCACGTTCGATGGTGTTAACATCTACTCCGCGAGTGTCCACAACCAATTCATCTTAGGCCTCATTCTGGAGGACGAGGACAATCCCTACGATTACGAACAGATATTGACCGACCAAATACGCGATTATATTCTTCCCAAATCAAATTCTCTTAAAGATGCATCCGATTTTGAGATCACCACGATTCTCTTAGGTATCTTCATTGATATTCGGCGATTTGTAGACGAGATTCTCTCGCCAAGTACAGAAGTCCCGCATAGTAGCATCCTCAAGGTCTTCCTCTGTGGTTTGGACAATGTCGGTAAAACGACCTTCGTTCATTTTTTGAAAACCGGAGAATTTATCTCAAACCTGATGCCTACTCGGCGTTTCAATATCGCCCATATCCCCCTCGGAGAAGTTGAAGCTATTGTGTGGGATATGCCTGGGCAGGATATTTTCCGAAATTCATGGTTGAAAGGGGCACAAGATTCTAACCTATTCCTATTCATGATTGATCTGGCAGATCAGAAGCGATGGGACATCGCAAAGATCGAGCTTTGGAAAATGCTCAACCGATTTGAGCTCAAAGGCGTACCTTTACTCGTGCTCGCGAATAAATTAGACCTCGTCAACGGCAATGTCCGCCGGGAAAACTTTCTCGGAGAACTAGAACTCCCGCATTTGAAAAATCGCAACTGGAACCTCATATTCACCTCAATTAAAGAAAAAAGAGGCATCGAGGAATCGATCGCCTGGATAAAAGATCAATTATTACGCAGCAGAGTTCAAAAAAAATAAAACTAGTACCCTTTTTTCGGGAAGTGTTTCAACCACTCGATTAATAATTGAGCACAATTGCGGATCGCATCGAGGCGCGACACTTCCGGAACATTGTGACTGAAAAGGGTAGGTATTGCAAGGAGTACCGCTTGGATACCCAGTGCCTCCTGAACATGACCAGAATCAGATCCGTAAAATTGAAAAGCTGCATCTTGAACCGGGATTCCTTTCTTCCCTGCGATCTGTTTCAGATCTGTGCAAGCCTGGTAATTATAGACTGTCCGTCCGAGACTATCCTGCCAGACAATGGCGGTACTAGGCGTAAATTCCAACCCGTAATCCCAAGTCTCGGGGGCTTTTTCGATGATCGCAATGTCAATTGCGATAACCATATTCGGTTTAATCGCTCGAGCGGCATAAATCGCCCCTTGGCCGCCCACTTCCTCCCGCACCGTTGCAGCGAGATAGATATCCACTGATAGGTCTAAGTCTTGCGCTATTTCCATTACTTGCAACAATGTGACCACGCCGACCAAGTCATCCATCGCTGGTCCGGAGATGATTTCAGGATTAATTCCCGGATTGAGTCGTTTGATATCTCCTGCGAAGATGATCGGAGAACCCGCGTGGATTCCAGCTTGAGAGACCTGTAGCGCAGTTTCTGCCCCGATGAAGATCTCTAGATCTTGAAAATCAATGGAAGTTTTATTTCGCTTTTCGGGAGGGATGCTGTGTGCCGCTTTGCCACATATTATGCCATTTACCCATTTACCTGCGTCATTCATTATTAATACTTCTTGGGACACGAGCCACCGCGTCTGGACGCCCCCACGGTTCGTGAATTTCAAACGACCATTTTTTTGAACATTGAGCACTGTTCCACCAATTTCATCGAGGTGTGCGCATAAAAGCACCTTTGGTCCAACTCCATTCCGGTGGCAGATCACGTTCCCGTACTCGTCTCTCGTAATCTCGAATCGCCCATTATTCAACGCAGTAGCAATGTTCATAAAGATTTTTGCCCGCTCTTTCTCTAATCCAACAGGCGCGCGTGTTTGACTGAGTTGTGTTAGAACATCGAAAAGGTTCATGAGAATTGTCCCGCCTATCTTACATTAAGGAAAATTGTTTTAGGATTGATCATAACTATTAGAAGGTAGAATTAAAAATTCGACATATATCATTGCGTTACAAATTACGTGTGAGCTTGAATTGTCAGGATTTACTTAACAATCCCGTTAACTAATCGTTTCTACCACATACTTTAAAAAACAAGGAGCCGAGTATTTTTCAGAAGGTTATTGAGTTTTAATTCAAAAAACTATGGAAGGGTTCATTATGCCAGAAGGTTTCCCAAAATTGTATATTGTTTGGAAGGGTGAATTGAAGCCGATTGACAAACCAATTTTTTCAACCGGCGATGCCTATGTTCTAGACAACGACAAAACGATTTATATCTGGTTAGGTATATACTGCTCTGTTGACGAGAAAGGAGCAGCAGCGATCCAATCCCAGAAACTCGACACGGACCGAGCGGGTGCGGCAAAAGTTGTAACCGTGGATCAAGGTTCGGAAACACCAGACTTCCTTGCGGCAGTCAACGCGTTGGGTGGAGCGATGCGCCTTGTCGAGAAGAACTTAGTAGAGAGCATGTTAAAGGACGTCGATACAGGTTCATATTCCGGCCATATGGCACATGTGGATGCGCTATATCGCGTATCCTCGGAAGAGTTCGACGGAGACCTCAACGCGATGAAATTTTTGCACGTTCCCTTTGAGAAGGGATCCTTGGACGGGGAGGACGTGTTCATTGCTGACCTCGGAGACGAGATCCTAGTGTGGGTTGGGGACAAGTCCAATGCTAAGGAGAAGGTAATGGCCGGTAAGTGGGCACGCCAGTTTGATATGGAAAGAGCTGGTGCTCAAAAAATCACTTATTACAACGAAGGTGAAGATACAGGTTTCATGGATAAGTGCTGGGGTCAAGGGATTGTCAAATCATCCTCCAAGATGACCCAGCTCTCCGTGGAACATGAGGGCGCGAAAGACGAGGGTGTGCAACTGTTTGATGAAACAGAAGCAGCAACTCCGAAACCTAGTCCCGCTCCACAGGTTGCACCCATTAATGTTGCTGCGGCCTTTGAGATAGAGAAACCATCGACTCCACTTACACCGACCCCGAAATCCGCCCACGCGCCTTCAGGATTGAGGGCTGAGGAACCAATTAAATCAACGCCCTCTACAATGTCTGGAGAAGCGCCCAGCACACCAACACTAATAGCAGAGTCTGGCGCTCGCTGGGTATGTCCCCACTGCGGGAACAATGATAGGCGGATGATTCGCGAACTTGTCGATAAAACCGTTTTACTTAACGCATATCCACCAATTTATGGTAAAAAGTTGAATTGTGGAAAATGTGGCAAGGACTGGCGCCATAAGTAAATTCAGTAGTGGGATGCAAGTCCAACTTTCTCTATTTTTCTATCTTATCCAAAATTTTTATTCAACACAATTCATTTTAAGGAAATAGGAAGTTTGGGATTAAATGGCCGCAACAAACGCACCATTAGTTAGGAAAAAAGTTGGTATTTTCGGGCTAGACAACGCTGGAAAAACCACGATTGTCGAAGTCATTGAAGACCAGAAGAATCTCGGATTCTTAGCAAACTAGCAACCAACAATTCGTGTCCATATCCGAAAATTCCTGAGTGTTGCACCCGATTGGATTACTTGGGATTTTGGTGGTCAGCAAGTCTACAGACAGGAATATTTAGCTTCACCCGAGCGATATTTTCACGCTTTATCTCTAATGATTTTTGTGATTGATACGCAAAATTCGACCCGGCATGATGTTGCTTTGCAATATTTCTCAGAATGTACAAAATTCGCCAAGATTCATTCCCCAAATTACGAAATTCTTGTTCTCTTACACAAAGCAGACCCGGACATATTTAACACGCCTTCCGTTCAACAAAACCTGAAATACCCTCTCCTTAGAGCGAACCCTCATGATTGAGAAATTTCGGGCGCTTCTCCGCAAGTGAAGCAAACTTGCGAGAAAATTTATTTCGATCCCGTATTAATAGATCATATGGTCAGTTCCATTGCGTGGTTGCCAGAGATCAAACGAGCGGCGGTAATTGGAGCTAGCGCGCGAAATAACTACTTTTTTCTCCGGGCGTTTACGTCCCAATTTAAAGGGGAAACAATTGCAATAAAACTGGGAGTTGACCACATCGAGGAATTTCCTGATGCCCCTGTTTATGCGAGAATTAATGATGTGCCAGGTCCTCTCGACTTCGTATTTATATCGCTCCCGCGTGAAAAAGTCATCGATGTCGTGCGAGAATGTGCCGAAAAAGGAGTAAAATTGGTAACTGTGTTTACCTCTGAATTTTCCGATGCTGGAACGGAAGAAGGACGGGTACTTGAGAAGGAATTAGGTGCGGCAACCAATGGTGTGACTCGAATCCTTGGTCCCAATGGAATGGGATTATATTACCCTCGACTCGGCATTGCTTGGCGCAGCAACATGCCTTTATTAGAGGGAAAAACTACTTTCATTAGTCAAAGTGGAGGTATCGCCAACCTCTTTATTTATGGTTCTAGCAATGCTGGACTTGGCATTTCTAAGGTCTTTTCGTTTGGTAATGGAGTTGATCTCAATTTTGTCGAGCTCTTTGATTTTGTGGTGCGTGACCCTGAGACACAAATTATAACAGCCTATTTAGAAGGCATCCGGAATTCCGAGACTCCCCGATTCAAGGAACTACTACTTGAAAACGAAAAGCCGTTCGTCATCATTAAAGGTGGGAAATCCAATGCGGGGAGTCGCGCCACGGTCTCCCACACGGCGTCCCTTTCGGGGTCGAGAGGGATTTGGCAAAGTCTCCTGAAACAAACTGGAGCAATACAGGTCGAAAATTTTGAAGATATGATGAATATTGCCCTTATTTTAGATTCTTACGGCCCTCACAAAATGAAGAATATCGGTGTGGTGTCTATGAGCGGAGGGTTTGGTGTCATTATGACAGATCTCTTGGAAGAAGCAGGGATGAAAGTGCCTCCGTTTTCGGAAAGTTTGACCACTAAACTTGAAGCACTTATAACCAATCCTGGCACAACGGCGAAGAATCCCATCGACTTTTCTGCCCTCATTGGAGATCCAGATACCTGTCGCGAGATTTTTGAAGCAGTCTTTCAGGATCCGGGCGTAGATTCGATTGTCTTTGACCTTCAAGTGTGGTACCTCGACCCAAAATATCAAGTCAATGGTGATAAAACTGTTGCGGAGAAATTGGCCGATGCATTTGCCCTTGCTCACAAATATCAAAAACCATTC
>MBAA01000216.1:8200-9015 GCA_001940655.1 Promethearchaeota archaeon CR_4 | reverse complement strand
CGAGGAAAAAAATGGCTCATTTACTGTGCGAGCGGCATGTACCTATATTTGGGACGGTCGCGGAAGTCGTGCGTGCGATGGCGAAAATAAACGAATGGCTTGATTATAGAGAAAGAAAAAAACGAAAATAATCGAACATCAGTGCAATTCCTTTCCTCTTACGTATGTGTTGTTTCATCTTTAGATTTTCGATTCAGATCCTAAAGTTGGAATATATCGTACGCCTCATTCGAGAGAAGGGTTGTGATTTCCACCGAATTTTTTATATTTACGTCATCATCAGAGATGACGTCTCCCCCCAATACGCTCTTAGGAGCGATTGCCAGATTGTAATCCTGAATGTAAGGGTGACAATTTATGGATGACGATCTAAAAGAAATTCTTGCGAGAATTGAAAAAAAAGTTGATACCCTCGCTGAAGTAGTGGAAACTCTGAAAGGGAAGGGAGCTAAAGCCTCCAGCGAGGCATACGTCAAACCCTCTGAAAAGAAAGTAGACCATGAAGCTGCCGAGGTTCCCGATAGCGGTGGAAGCCGCACAAAGTGTCCAAAGTGCGGTAGTTTGAAAGTCACGGCACACAAGGACATGAAAAGAGTGTTGAGTTACTCGGGTGGCATCCCAATTTACGCAACAAAGACCGTGTGTAACCAATGCTCGAACGAGTGGTAAAAAAATAAGTTTTCCTATTACCTTATTCTTTTTTAACTTCCACTTTAGCACGTGGTTTGGGTAATTGAATGATTTCTTGGAAGATTCCCGCAGTTGGGAAGGTGTCAAGATACACCCATTTCGTGCCCATGAATTCACCGCGAGCA
>MBAA01000216.1:7967-8166 GCA_001940655.1 Promethearchaeota archaeon CR_4 | reverse complement strand
TTTCTATCTCAATGTCGTCCACGAAATAGGAAATGTGGTGGACGCCTGACCCCCGATTCTCCAAGAAATCGGAGTGGGGAGACCAACCTTCGATGACTTGAATGAGTTCGATTTGCAGACCCTCAAGCATCGCGAATCCGGTTTTCAGACGGAAATGCGTTTCCTTTCCATTTAGGATGCACGTTTCTGCAGGCCGGTC
>MBAA01000216.1:6580-7921 GCA_001940655.1 Promethearchaeota archaeon CR_4 | reverse complement strand
CGCGAGGAACTCGTTGATATCACTCAGGATATCCATAAAATTATCTCCAAAGGGCCTGTAGGCGAAGGCGTGTGCCGGATTTTCGTCCCTCACACGACTGCTGCGGTGACCATCAACGAAAATGCAGACCCGGACGTGAAGACAGATATCATCACCATTCTCCGAGAGATCGCCCCCCAAAGCGGAAAAATCCACTTGAAACATAGCGAGGGCAATTCGGACGCGCACTTGAAATCCACCATCGTTGGGAGTTGTCAGGAAATCCTCATCCACGATAAAATCCTCCTACTTGGCACGTGGCAAGGGATTTATTTTTGCGAGTTCGATGGTCCCCGCTCGCGACTGGTGTATGTTCAAATACACGGTGAGTGAACGCACCATCTAGGGCTTGAGCGAGATTTTTGAGATGTCGATACCAATTCTAATATGATGACTACCGAGCAGCCTACAAAATACCGGATTTTTGACTGTCACTTTCACGTGCGTGGCATCTTCCTGCCCAAAGAGAATGGATCTCGCATGCAGCTCGTAAAATACCTCGATCGGTGCGGGATTGACAAGGCCGTGGTGACTACGTTGAACGAAGATGCTAACATGAAGAATATAGTTCAATCGTTCATAGCAGGAACGTCCCGCCAAGGTATTGATCCAATGACGGAAGGTATTAAAAATACTCCTCTGGATCACGAACCAGTGCGCCGTCTTGTGAAAGAGCACCCAGATAGGTTCGTTGGTGCGTATTGGTTTAACCCGAATGATGCTAACCAAGAGAAAGCATATCGCGACCTCGAAAGAGCTATCGATGATTGGGATTTTCGAATGGTGAAGATCCAGAGCGCCATCCACCAGACTCGCGTGCCGGAAGATCTCGATCGTTTGGCGGAATTTTGCGTTTCCCGCGATATCCCGCTATTCATTCACTTGTGCTCGCCTTTTTTCACCTTCCGGGGTGTTAGTCCATTAGATACTATACCTTTCGCGAAGCAATACAAAAAGTTGAAGATTATTCTGGGACACTTTGCGCACTGCATGGAAGCCTGTATGCAAAGTTGCGTGGCCGCTACGCTGCGATCGAATTTGTATCTGGACACGTCATTAGGTGTGCCATACGGGATATTTGTGGGATACAAAGCTATCGGATGGCAACGCATGATTTATGGATCTGATAGTCCTGCTGCGGGCAATCCTACGATAGAAATTGAGAAGGTTAATTGGCTCGAAATTCCGATCGAGGAAAAGCAGGCGATTTTCTACGACAATATAGCCAAACTCGTTAAAGTAGAGGATTAAAGTATACATAAATTGTTGAAATCTTGTTCGAGGATTTTCACTCTCAATAAA
>MBAA01000216.1:6408-6534 GCA_001940655.1 Promethearchaeota archaeon CR_4 | reverse complement strand
CATTGCCTTGCGTTCGTATTCTTTCTGGAGTTTCTCCTGCAATGTTATGCCTTGGGGGGTTAGAACCGGTTGAGTATCCCGAATTGTGATCAATCCACGCTGTTCTAAGGCACGCACGTCCTCGGG
>MBAA01000216.1:6228-6337 GCA_001940655.1 Promethearchaeota archaeon CR_4 | reverse complement strand
TGGATGGCGAACGGGACTCTTTTTCATGGGAGTCTGCGGTTCTAGATCGCTCTTAGGTGGGGCGCCTTCATTGTAACTGCAGCTCGAACACAGCCAATACCCAGTTCCA
>MBAA01000216.1:1315-6170 GCA_001940655.1 Promethearchaeota archaeon CR_4 | reverse complement strand
GCTTTTTCACGTTATAGAGAAGGTAATTCCCCGCTAAAGTATTTTTCCACATTTCAACTCCAATATAGTAGTATAACAGCAACGAATTGGATGGATGCAAAGTGGCCTCTTGCAAGAGGTGTGGCGCGCAAAGTCTCCTCATACCGAATTTTTTAGGAATCTGTAAGGAATGCATTAAGAGAATGAGTTTACCCGAGGCGCGGGAGGTAGCCAATGCCATCCACGAGAGTATCTTGAGGTGGTGGAATCCGAATGTAGGGGAAAATCCCAAGCAGTGTAAACTCTGTGCTAATCGTTGTTCCCTCGGGACGGGACAGACAGGGCGGTGTGGGTTGTGGTCTAACGTGGGAGGCAAATTACACTTCCTCGGGCACCCACATACCGCATTTCTCCACCATTATTTGGATCCAAATCCCACCAACTGTTGCAATGCTTGGTTTTGCCCGACGGGGACAGGGGTGGGGTATCCTCGCTTCGCCCTTTATCCGGGTGCCGAACGGGGGAGTTTTAATTTGTCAGTTTTTTTCTACGGGTGCAATTTCAATTGTTTATTCTGCCAAAATGCCTCCCACAGCGACTGGTTGAGAAAATCCCCAACACAACCCCCCCAGCAGGCATCACTCGACCAGATGATCGAATTCATTGTCGCGAATCGAAAAATTACGTGTATCTGCTTCTTTGGGGGATCGCCCGAACCCCAGCTCCCATTCACAATCCAGCTCGCCCGGCGAGTAGTGGCGGAATTTCCCAACCGCGTGCTGCGTGTTTGTTGGGAGTGGAATGGTGCAGGAAATCCGCGTTTGCTAGATCGTTGCGCGGAATTAGCGGCTCAAACTGGTGGTAACCTGAAATTCGACTTAAAAGCTTGGAACGAGAATCTACACTGGATGTTGTGCGGGACGAGCAACCAGTCAACGCTTGAGAATTTCGCCAAGGTAGGGCGTCACTTTCTCGAACACACACCACCAGTCCCAGCTCTCGGCGCGACAACGCTCTTAGTTCCGGGATATATAGATGCAGAGGAGGTGGGGGCAATCGCCCGCTTCATTCGGTCGATATCACCTTCCATCCCCTATAGTTTGCTCATCTTCCACCCCGACCATTTCTTTCGGGATCTCTCTACTACACCTGCAACCCAAGTTCATTCTTGCTTGAAGATTGCCCGGGAGCATTTGGAATACGTGAATCTAGGAAACTTGAGTCTTCTTGGATTGGATGGCAACTTGGAGTGATCTATTTCGCTTGATTTTTCTGAAATTCTTGTAGTATTATAAGCGTAACTCTTAAGGGGCATGGTTTTCGCTTCCCTATTGATGAACCGCAATCGTGTAGCCCTCGTCAAACAAATGGAAGGGGAATCCATCCAGCTTGTAGTCTGGCGAGCCTTGGATCTTATCGAAGCATCCTCTTACTTGTCCCAATTTTCCACCTTTCTTCTCAAACCGAATTACATTGTTGATAAGGATCCCCGCGGGGGATTGACTACCCATCCTGAATCCCTCGATGGCGTCATTTCGTACCTGTTTGAGAAAGTTGGCAAATCCCCTAACCAAGTCATCATTGGAGAGGGAGGATACGCTTCTACTACTGATTCTGCATTTGAAATTTGCGGGGCGCGGAATCTTGCACGGAAACACGGAGTTAAACTCGTGAACTTGAATGAAGACGAGAAAGATAGAATCACACTACGGGAATCGCTTGCTCTCAAAGAGGTTAATATAGCACACACTGCCCGGATGGTGGATTGCGTTATTTCTGTGCCTAGTCTCAAGACCCACTCGATGGCGGTTACTACACTCGCGATGAAAAATTGTATGGGTTGTATTTTACCAAAAGGAATAATGCATGGATCACTGCACCAAAAGATCGCAGATCTCGCCGCACTCATCAACCCCAAACTTTCCGTAATCGATGGCATTATAGGGGGGGAAGGGAGCGAGGAATATGGCGATCCCGTACCGATGGGCATCATCATTGCCGGGATAGACTATGTCGCAGTAGATACTGTCGGATCCGCTGTGATGGGATACAATCCTACTGAATGCAAGTATTTACAATACGGGGCAAAAAAAGGATTAGGGATTTGTGACCTGAAAGATATTGATGTTGTGGGAGTTTCCATTGATTCCGTGCGCCGTAAATTTCACCGATGAAAGAGATTATGCTATATTAATTTTTAAAATTGCATCGAGATTCTTACTGAACCCAGAGAAGTCGGCTTCATTTTCCAGGGCGTGTTTCAGTACCGCAGCATATTTCTCTTCGAAGACACGGCGTACGTGGCGTAGTTTGTCAGCGGCCTCATCCACGCTATCATTCGGATCAACCGCGAGGATATAGAGTAAGTCCTGTTTACCCAATTTGTAGACGAACTTCACATTACCGAGAACCACATGCTCGATATTTCCCGCACCAATTTCATCCGTTAAGGCTGCCATAGCACTTAAAAATCCTGCAATTAATTCTGCAGTGGGAGTATATTGACCCGAAGAAATAGGTTGATGGAAAATGATCTTTGAATTCCGGTGGACGATAAACGCTGCTTGAATCATTGAAGTTTGCTAATCTTCCCTCGCATTTTTATTTTTAGAAAAGTTGGACCCCACATCGTTATCTTTGCGGTTGCACAAGATTTTAACTATGAAGTCAGGACTAAATCAAGTTACGCTCAAAAGTACGCCCTGCGATGAATTCATCTCTGCGGCAGGGGACGCGAAATTTGATGGGGTGGAAGTCAACCAGGAAAACATTGCTACATACCTCACGCAAGGAACTTACAAAACTCTGAAAGACATTCTCGAATCCTACCAGCTCAGTGTCGCTTCCGTTGATATTCTCGAAGATTTCAACTTGTGTTCGGATTATGACTTCAAAACGAAAATTCTTTCCCTAACTCAATTGATGTGCGAAATTGGATATAAACTTGAATCCGATCTCATCATTGTTAATCCCTCATTCATCCGAGAAGATGCAGATCCTGCCGAAATCCGGGAGGATAAAATCATAACCCGAACCCAAAAACGTTTATCGGAAATCTCAAAAATCGCGGCAAAGAACGATATTCGCGTGGGATTTGAGTTTCTCGCTTTATCCCACTCGTCAGTTCGTTCCCTTAGTCTTAGTCGCAAAATTATAGACCCCATCGCATTAAAGTTAGAAAATGTAGGATACATAGTCGATTCCTTTCATTATTTAATCAGCGGGGGGAATGAGTACGATTTAATGAGTATCTCCAATTTATACTTGATTCATGTCAGTGACCTGCGATTTACTTCCGGGGAGGACTTGTCGGGAAAAAAAGACACGGACCGTGTGTTTCCCGGTGAGGGAAATTTTGATTTTCCTGGTTTCATAAGAATGCTGAAAAAGAGGAGATATAGAGGTTATCTTTCAATCGAACTATTCGATCCCGAACTATATAAGAAAGTCCCCTTTGAGGTAGCTAAAAAAGCCCGGGATTGTTTCGACAATGTGCCTTTATGATGACTGAATTTCTGTAACGAAGCTAACATATAGGCAATGATTTTATTAGATTGAATTTGGAAAGAATTATTAAGGTCTGAAGTTCCACGAAATTTGAGATGAACCGAAAAATACTTATCAATGGAAGATCAATGCAGAGATTATAAGCTGAGGGCACTGAGGTGACACCGGATATCTAAATATTCATATACTTTCAAGATGTTGATGCTTGGCCCCGGATCTGTTGGAAAGACTGCCCTCTGCGAAAAATATGTGACCGGTATCTGGAATCCGTCAACAACATTAACAGTCGGTGTCGATTTTCACATTAAGACTGTGAAAGTTGATGATAAGAACGTAAAATTACAAATTTGGGATATGGGTGGAGAAGATCGCTTCCGATTCTTGTTGCCAACGTATTGTCTAGGTGCCCAAGGTGCTCTTTTCCTCTATGACACAACGCGTCCGAGTACATTATCTCAGATGCAAGAGTGGATATCTGTTGTTTTCAAGGCCAACGGGCGTACGCCAATCATTCTTGTTGGAACAAAGATTGATCTTCGGGAATCCCGGGCAATTTCTTATGAGGCAGGCCTGAATATTGCAAAGGAAAATGGTTTTGCTGGATTTGTTGAAGTCAGCTCCAAGGAGGGTTTGAATGTCGAAGAAGGCTTTGAGAGTCTGACTCGTGTAATGCTCAAGAATATGAGCAGGAAGTAGGAGGGAACCCAATGGAACAATCACGTGATAAGCGATTGCTCATCCTCGACAAGCTGTTTCAGATGCTTGATGTGAAGAAAAAGGGCATTTCCCTCGTGTACGATTACCTATTAGACCACCAGATCATTGAAGACCTCGAGGCTGTTAGTAGATCCCTTAAATTGACTCTCAAGCGAGTATATAAAATTCTAGCGGAATTACGGGACCTGAATCTGTGTCAGACAATCGATCGCCCCATGAAAATATCCCTTCTCGACCCACAGGCAGCGTGGGAGCGATTGATCAATATTAAGATACAGGTTCTCAAAGATGAGTTAAACGAGAAGATAGGCGCTACGGAAAAAAGCTTAGAGGAATTTTTCGCGGTATATAACATCCAGAAAATGCAAAAAGCGCCGGTAGAATTCATCAGGTACGATGGATTCGAGTTCGTATTTTATGCGTTTTGGGGAGATCGGACGGTTAGCATGGCAAATGGTATTAAATATAACAATCCAGGTCTCAAAAAGATTTTAGAAGACTATCAAAATAACCGCGTCCCTGACCAAATTTTAGAACATCTTTTGGAGGCAATCCGAAAACTTGAAATAAAAATCCTCGTTAGCGTGGACGCTTTACGCGAGTCGATTACAGAAGTGAAAACATTTGCTAACCTTAAAATTAAGGTTCATGG
>MBAA01000216.1:0-1307 GCA_001940655.1 Promethearchaeota archaeon CR_4 | reverse complement strand
TAAAAATTATCCCACGATCTATCGAGGTTCGAGTAGCTCAGGAAAATTTTAGTAATTTCACTATCCGGGATGATGAGGTGCTCATGCAACCGGCGTTCGACCCAAGTAATCATCTCTTGGGGTGTTTTATCTCGAGTCAGAAAGAAATCGTGCAAATTTTCAGGGATAAATTTGAGTCCATCTTTAAGAACGCAAAACCCTTGGCAGAGTTCTTGACCGCTTCAGACGAATTCAAGAAAATGGATGTTTCGATTGGTATCAGTTTTGCATTAGCTTCATTATAACATAATTGTTAACCAAATCGAATAGTTTTGAATTCCCAACTATGGAAATTCAATGAAATTTCCCTCGATGAAATTGGGATATTTTCGAGGACAGTGCCAGTTAGGTCGATGGTTTCAACGTTCTTAAATAAAGAGTTCTGCGGGAGTTTCACTGTACATCCTCCGTTTTCAGCAGAATAATTGACTAGACGTAACTCTACTGTACGTTCCTTCGTGACGCGGCATGAGGTAACAACCATATTTGGATTTGAGATTGAGAAGGTTGGAAAAACGGCAGGTTTGAGCGGAGTTTCTAGGAAGGCAATGGTGGATTTTTGGGTTGATTGTAAGAGGACTTGATATGCAGCAGCGGGCGAGAAAGGATGCGGAGCAATATGGAGAAAATAGCGGTGAGTTTGTTTTGGGGGGAGGAGCATCACCATTACACGTATATCCCCCGTGCGTAGGGTTCGTGAGTTAAGTTTTCCTTCTAAAGCCTTATCATCAATGTCAGCAGGTAAAAAGAAGTAATTCTGCAAGCCAAAGTTCCCGATCTGGAACACGACAGGACTCTTCCCTTGTATAAGTGCGAAATTCAAACCCGTTAGATTTTCACACTGTGTTTCCTCTAATCCAAATGGAAAGTCTACGAACACTTTCAATTGCTCCCCTTGAGGCCACCAGCGGACATATTGGGGATCCTTGGCAACTTCGGTCTCAAAGATAATGCACCTATCCCGATTGCTTAAAGTCATTCTCGTTACTGCGGCTTTTCCCCGGATCTCGAGAACCATTCGAATTGGGCCGTTCTCGAGGACTTTAAACGTGGGTTTTTTATGCGAAAAAAGGGATGCCGTACGATTGAATAATAAAGATATACGCAGCAAGCGGTCATATATCTGAGTTATTTGCCCCTCTTCGTTAAATTGAATTTGATACGCATCGCTTTCGGCTAAGCGGTTGACATTATTCCATTGTAGATTCACTGCCCTGGGGGGGATGGGTGCGGGTTCCTTTATCACCGAGTAGAGGGTACCTCCAAAT
>MBAA01000184.1:40825-46379 GCA_001940655.1 Promethearchaeota archaeon CR_4 | reverse complement strand
AAAAATCGGGTGGCGCTCATTGCTTCCACAATAGATCCTACAGTAACCTGTATAGCAAGACCCGTAAGTGTTATATCAAAAATAGAAGATTATTGAATGAAAAACGCTTGTCGGTAAATCCCTAACCTATGACTGTCAGGTATGGTTACCAATTTTAACAACCTCAAGTCGGGATTATGCTAACGCGAGGAACAGTGAATCCACGACCCCATCACTTGTTGGTAGGGGATTTGTCAAACCTTATATAAGAAATCACGCAAGTTGTATCAAGCAATGTTAAAGCTTACCGAAGGAACCTGCGTCATGCCTTCCGAGGTCGTTTAGGAGTGCTTAACTTCCCCAAGATTGCGGTTAGACCTCTTGCGGGGATGTCGTCACAACGCTTGTCCGGCCGGGGTAAAAATTAATATACTGGCGGGAGGGAAGGTAGGACTAGTCACGCGGGTTTAAACGTGAGCACCCGGAACTGGGTTGTACTGGGTGTGTGTGCTCCCCTTGGTAAGGGTCCTAACCCGCTGTCGTAAGGAATACACATTTAGGTTTCCTCGATAAAAAATTACCTTCAGGTCAAATATTTAGGCACATGCCTTCGAATAAACCAAGTGAGAAAAAATGATCAACGGTACAAAAAAAAGGATAATGTCTTCACTCGTAATTATTGCCTTCTTTTCCATTATCATTACTCCTTTTCTGGAGAAAGGCAACCTCTCCTCGGTAAAAAATTCTGTTAATGAAATAAAACCAGACAAATCAAATACCCCAATTCCAGATATATATGATGACTGGTTTAATGGTACCGCAGGGAATCTGATCGGTGTTACATCATTCTACAACCCATTATATGGAGATTTATTAGTAAATAACACGTATACTTACCCCAATTTTCATAATGGCACAATAAATCTCCCACAAATTGATGGGTATAATATTTATGCGGTTAATGTTAGTATCACTGATAATACAACAACAGCTGTTAAAGAAAAATTTGCCCCATCACCACTTGTAACATTCTCAGACTCGCGTACACTAAATGATGCAGCCATAGATGGAGGTGGTCAAAAATTTTCCATACCCTTGAGATCAAATATTACTTTTCTCTCTGCATATTTAAGAACTTCAAATACTGAAGCATACCTCCAACTACAAAACACGACCAAAGGAGCAGGTCTTTCCACAGATTCAAACATAAGATTTAACCATTCCTTAGAAACATTCTCTCCAAAAAATTGGTATGATTTAGATTTAGCTCCCTACTTTAATGATGTGTCTAATACTTCTTTTGAAAATTTTGATTACTATATTGTAGTTCAGGCATACGATATTATCAGTCCAGACTTTGCGCAGTTCTTTTATGACACTAATCTAGCTGGATCTCAGTGGGTACATGTCGCTGGCGGTGCGAATGCATATTCTGAAGTTGTATCTGGTTCATACTATCACCCATTCGGTATAAGACTTGAATATCTTCCTGTGAATACCTCCGACCATTCAAAAAATCGCACCTTTTCTCTAAATGAAGTTAATTTAAGCGTTAAAGCAAACTATACTAATGTTGGGGAAGGAAGCAACTCAATTCCGTTTATGGATAACCAAAGTCTAAGAATTTCAGCACCTTGGGATAAAAGCATTAAAAATATTACTCTAATGAGCAATATATCTTGCAGTTTGCAGTATAATCTTACAATCTACTATAATCGCACAACCCCATATAATTTTCAAAGTTCCTTTTCTATAGCAAAAGATGCAAGCTTGGTATTATGGAATGCGAGCTCCTTATCACCGATAAATTTCACTGATGGTTTCTTCTCCAATGGAACGCTTAACATTACGTTTCCTTCAGGGTGGATCTTTAAAAATGCCTACAATTGGTCTGATGGAGCCACCGGTTGGGCAGAATACACTAGCCTCGTGCAAGACGGAAATAAGTTACAGATTTACAATCTCGCCCTCAACGGGTCGTGGTGGTTCAACTTTACTTCTACAAATCTCTTGCAAGATATCGGAGCTAGCACGGGGGGAACGCCGATCACAAATAATATTATCAACGTGGGTATGACTGTGAACTTCACGGGGGAGTTTGCCACGGAAATTACCGATGGAAACTTGACGGTGGCGGTTTATCGACCGGACTATCGCCCGCTCCCTCGCCTTTCCGTATATGGTGGGTGGACTATTGATCTAGTTGCAGGAGGCACCTCAAAACCCGTTTCAGATGGTGGGTTTGGCTGGGATACGAGTTCTCTCCGTGATTATGGGAATTACACGGTTCAGTTGCGGTGGAATAATTCCGGGGAGGTAGGATTTGTTGAGAAAAACTATTCGCTTTATGCCTTACCCACGTTAACATTTACGGGCTCGACCGTGAATGGTACTGAACTTAGGATTCCTACAGACAATACGTACAATGTCACTATATTGTTTGCAGATCCTCTGGCGGGGGGTGCGGGTTTCATCGATCTTAACGACACCACGAATTTTCAAACATCTATATATTACGGTATCAACGGACCGGTAGACTGGAGTACACCTGCTCTTTACAACACGACTGCTTTGCCCGGTGTTTACAATATCACACTAACTTTTGGGGGACAACTCCATTACGGCACGAACTACGTGAATATCTCTGCTTCGCGCCCCTTTGCCATTAATCGGAGTATCATCTTTGATGTCACGTATTTTAATGGTACCCGGAGAGAATTCCAAGGTGGTATTAACAATGTAACCGTAGTCAATGGACAGAACGCGACCTTTGACGTCCTGTACCAGTGGTGGGATCAATCCGCGCCCATCGAAGGCGCTTTGCTTTCCTGCAATAATGTGTCAATTCAACCCTACGCTGATTACAGCGTTGGGATTTATACGGTAACGTTCAACACCTCTTTGCTTGCTGGCAGGAATACCCCATATAATATCGAGTTTAATCTCTCCCGAGGGGATTTCAACGAGACCCAAACCTATGACGTGTACGTGCACGTGCTCAACAAGACCGTTGTGAGTGACTTGGCGGTGGATCAGTGGCAAGATTATTCATACAATCACCGGTCGTATGCGAGTCAGCAAACCGGCGATTATTATGGGACTACCGGAGAAATTCTAACGGCATATTACGGCGCACCCTTCAACATCACGGCGAGATATTACGACCGGAACTACTCCCGTGGCATTGTTGATGGCACGGGTATCCCCACGTGGGCTAACCTAACCATTTATGGACCTACCACGATCGATTTATCCCTCGTTAGAATATCTGCAGACGGGAACTATTCTGTAAAGGTTATGGCTTTCCTGCTTCCAGGGACATACTCTGCCCGAGTGAGGTTTAACGACCCTGATGCCTGGAATGCCACCTACCGGGACTTCACGTTACAAGTTCTCCCCGTACCCACCTCGGTAGATACCACCCAAATTCAAGTACGTCAGGATAACTACAGCATCAACCGCACCGGCACCTTCCCGACCTTTAACTTGTTTTATGGCGCTCACTTGCAGATCCGTTGGCGGATTACCAACACGCTCAACAGCACCGAGCTGTATTGGAAGACATTTAATGTTACATATGCAGGGCAGTCTCAGGTAAATACCACGAATCTGAACTCGCCCCAGATCGAATTTCCCTTTATCGGACAACTCATAGGGGACTATTCCTTCACACTAGCCTTCAACGCGACCGGGTACGATCCTAAGTCCCAAGTTATTACCATCCACTTGAACGCATGCCCGGTCGTTGCCACCATCCAGATGTATCAGTATAATCACAATATTGGTGAACCTGGGTGGGAGAACCCCTTCGTTGGGCAAAATATCAGCATTCGGGTGATGTTCAACAATTCTTTGAACTATACCGTGCTGTCCTTTGTGGACCAATTTATCATCGGTTTCAATGGGGAAATAAATGGGTCGGCGGACGAATGGAGGATTGGTGACTGGTACTATAGCATTCTAAACGCCACAGGCAAACCTTACGGTTCTTACACGATTTGGATCAACATGACTACCGCCAATTATGCCTTTGTGAATTACTCAATACCGATCATTCTTCGAATGACGGGGACGGTAATCCAGTTGATAAACATGACGCAAAACGGCGTGAAATTAAACTGGAATCGTGATGCCGGTTACTATGAAACGAGTGACAACAGTACGGACATCGTATTCATCTTTTTCGCATTTAACTTTATAAGTAATGAGTCTTTGAGCGGGGGTCTCGTGCAATTATTCCTATCCGACGGAACGCTTGTTGGTGTGTTGGAACCCTATGGTTCCGGTCTCTATAAAATTACCGTCACCCTTGCCGAATTACTCAAGCGGAATGAAGCATTCACTCTAGTCGCGAATTTTTCATTAGTAACTTTCGAGAATTCAACGATGTCGTTCAAGATTAATATCAAACAAGTAAATCCAGGGAACGGAGGGGGCGTACCTTTCGAGTATATTGTCTATGGTGTGGTCGGGGCAGCTATCGTAGGCGCCTTTGCTCTTATCTACGTGGGTCCGATCAAGAAGAGCAAAAAGCGCCGCCAGGACGAACTCCTGAATACTGCCTCTGCGTTTGAGGACGCGATCAACCTCCAACACATCCTCGTCATCTACAAGAACACGGGCACGTGTATTTACTTCAAGAGCTTCGCCCGCGAGTCCATCGATCCAGACCTCATCTCCGGGTTTCTCCAAGCGGTTTCGACCTTCGGCACGGAAATGAAAGTAGAGCAAGCCTTGGACGAGATGAAGTACGGGGACAGCGTTCTGCTTCTCAATGATGGGGAATTACTCCGGGTAACCCTCGTCCTGAGCAAGAGTCCCTCCAGTCTGTTGCGGGCTAACTTGGGTCGCTTCACAATCACCTTCGAGGAGACCTTTCGGGAGAAACTCACGAACTGGCGCGGGCAACTCGGCATCTTCGATGGTGCAGACGACTTGGTGGACAACATCCTCAATGCGAGCATCATTCTTCCCCACCAAGTGGGCGAC
Source organism: Promethearchaeota archaeon CR_4 (assembly GCA_001940655.1). GTDB lineage: Archaea > Asgardarchaeota > Lokiarchaeia > Sigyniarchaeales > CR-4 > CR-4. The sequence goes on along the minus strand of MBAA01000184.1, from coordinate 41,411 downwards.
CTGAAGGGTATGAAGGATGTCAAGTCTCCATTGGGACGGGGAGTACTCAGGATCGCGCAGCAAATGACTTCGGGTGAGCGAAAATTCTTCTTCCTCGCGTCCTTAGTGTCAGATTCTTCCGAAAGTCTCAAACGTTCCCCCGCGGAACTTCTCCTTGCTATCGATCAGATGCGGAAAGCTAACGTGATCTGTCCGATGAAGATGGATCAGTTCAAGGAGAAGGGCGTGTCCCCGCAAGAAATGCAACTCATTCGCCAGCAAGTCCAACAGCTCCGGATTGCCCCAGATCAAGTTGAAGGGATGGTTGAAGCGCTCGCGAAGATGGAGTCAGTCGAGCGGGAAGCAGCCATTACCTCGCTCAAGCAGGGCAAGCAGATCACCACGGATCTCACAACCCAGCTCGGCGAAGTCAAGAAGGTCACCTCTCCAGACGGAGCAGTGACCGAAGTGAAGCTCCTCGAAAAGAAAGCGCGGGGCTTCCTGAAGGAGAAGGACATCGAAAAGGCGATGAATTCGTACCGCGTGGCAGAAGTGCTCGCGTTCCAGTGGAACTTAAAAGTAGAAGCAAATCATTTACGCGAGGTAC
>MBAA01000184.1:35825-40812 GCA_001940655.1 Promethearchaeota archaeon CR_4 | reverse complement strand
GGTGGATGCCCTGAAAACCACCTTCGCGGAAACATTGAAGGTTGCCAAGAAGGTCGAAGATAAAGATCCCAAGGAGGCCGTAGAAACCTATAAGAAAGCGCGGGACATCGCCCAAATGCTCTTCAAGCGCGGGTTTGGAGCTGCCGAGAAAAACGTGGTCTCACTAACAACGATCATCAAGAGATTGGAAATCAGCACGTCAGGAGTCGAAGTCTCTTCCTCAATACAAGGGACGAAGAAAGAATTGATTGCAGAACGGAAGGAACTTCTCGACCAGGTAAAAGCATTGGAAGCTCAAGAAATGTGGGCAAAATTACAAAAGGTATACCTACGTCTCGAGCAAATTTCCAACGACCTCTACAAGATGGGGGATATGGATGAGGCCAAGAACGTGAAGCATTACCGGAAACAAGCGATGAAGTATCAAGACATTGCTTCTACCATCCAACAAGACCAAGAAAATAGCGACAAGAACCAGACCGAGAAATAATCTGTCTTTTCTTCTCTTTTTGTTATCATTTCCATTTAATAAACAAGGTCTTTAAAAAAGAGTTCTCCAAGTAAAAGGCATTCAAAAAACGTGTAATTTTAGAAAAAAAAGTGGTAATTACTATTACTCGTCAACGTCTTTGATACCGTCTTCGTGGATGGCAAAGACCGCCTCGCCTTGGGGTAAGTGCGGCGCATCGATCATCTTGGCGATTCGCTCGTCACCCTTGCCTTTTTTCAGGTACACGCGGACGGTTCCGGCATGTGCCAAGACGTGCCCGCCTGTCGCTTGGTTGGGGTCACCAAAGAGCGTGTCAGGTTTCGACATGACTTGGTTAGTGATGACCACGGGAATGTTGTAGATCTCCGCCATTCGGTGTAGGTTATGCAGATGCAGGTTTAACACGCCTTGCCGTTTGGCTAATGTCCCGCGGCCGATAAATTCGGAGCGGAAGTGTGTGATCACGGAGTCGATGATGACGAGCTTGATGTTATGCTCGGCAATGATGCGCGGCGCGTCCTTGACGAGGATGACCTGATGATCCGAGTTATACGCTCGAGCGTAGGTGATGTTTTTCAGGACTTTCTTGTAATCCATGCCTTGCCCGTTCGCCATTTGGACAATGCGCTCCGGGCGGAAGGTACTCTCCGTGTCAATATAGAGAGCCCCACCATTCATCCCGCCTTCTTCGACAGATTTTTGCACGTTCACGCAGAGCTGGTGCATGATCTGAGTCTTCCCCGTGCGGTACTCGCCGTAAAACTCGGTAAGAGATCCTGACTCTACACCCCCACCAATGAGCTCATCTACGGCATGACTTCCCGTTGAAATCTTCTTGATGCTTTTACGTTTCTCCCACACGACGTCCGCGGTTTGAAATCCGATGTTGAGTGCTTCCCGTGCAGCTTGGACGATTTTCTCGCACGTCTTTTCTCCTAACGCGCAATCATCTTGCAATTGTGCAGGGGGGGTCATCGCAATCGCCTGTAAAGTCGAATAACCCGCTTCTTGTAATTTCTTAGTTGTAGTGCCACCGACACCGGGCAAATCTTGGATATTGTAATTTAAAACTTCCAATTCGTCAACTAAGGGCATTTTTGCGTCAGAATCCGTGGTTTCCTCACTTTCGTTTTTCTTATTTGAAGACTTTTTCTTTTGGGTGGATTCTTCCGCAATCCCTTCATTATCAATTCCACCTTGACCAATAGTCCCCTCATCACTAAAGATTTCCTCTTTGAATAAATCTTCGTCAATATTTTCGCCCTTTTCCTGCACGATCGCAGGATTTACACTTGATTCTTCTACTGGTTCCAATTTTTTCTTTCGAGGCATGAATATTCCTCAAACTTTTTCAAAATTATTCCATTCGGAGTTTTTAACACTCAGTATAATAGAGTACTATTTCGCTTTCTACATTTCTGCCTTATAAAACCCAGATCGAGTGCCAAATTTCTTATTTTCTCGTCAAGCACCGCAAATATCGGGAAAATTTTACTACCTGAATCATTGGTCTGGTAAAAATAAAGGTACGCGCCCACCTAAACTACCGTTTTGTTAAATCGGCTATTTGACGCGAGGTTTTTCGCATCTCGACAAATGCCACATCCATACGTGCATCGTCTTTTAAAACCGTGACGATGATATAATCTTGGCCGGCTTCCATGACCACAAATTTTCCCGCCGAACCTTGAATAATACACACATCCAGTTCCCCCTTATTCAATTCGACAAGGATGCGCTCACAGGTGGACATGATAATCGCACTCATAGCTGCGATGTGCATAGCTTGTACGTTCGCATCGAGGATGGAGGTAACAGTTAACCCCTCACGAGATACAACTGCGGCAGATTGAATGCCTTCCACTTTCTGCATGAGGCTCTTCAAGAGAAAATTCATTTGCGCGTCTGACACGGTCAATACCCTTCAGGATTGCACTACTTATTGTTTATTATCTTCTCAATAGTTTTTAACATTTTCATTAGATTTCATAAATGAAAATCTTACGGGTAAAATTTCGAATCAAATTTTTCCCGTGCCACATTTGAGCGGTTAGCTTGGCGTTGGACATCCGTCAGGTTTCGAGCCATAGCTTCATTGCAGATTTTTTTCCCGATGACCACCATTGGATTGTCAGCCCAGTTCACTTCTAACATTAAACACAGGTAATATACAGTGCTTTGAATGAATGCAATTAATTGTCCGATGTTTTCCTCCGCAGGCGATTCGATAGTTAATTTGGCTGCTGGAATTCCGCGACTTAACAATGCCTCGAAGGTTGCATCCGCTTGATATCGAATGACATCGAGGGCGGTTTGATTCTGCAATTCTGGGAGGGTGGATAGTAAATCAAGATTGTCGGGATCAGACCGTGTCTCCCACAAGACAGGAATAGAATGACCTTGGGATCCTCCAAGTAAAAGTTCGAGGACTGAATGTTGGCATATTGGTGCTGGTTGGGAGGTACCAAGAACACCTTTTCCTCCCTTGCCCGTACTCTCACTGATCTCTTGGACAAACAAACCCACACTTCCCTCTAACCAGCGGGAATAAGGCATGGAAAAGACGTTCGTGAATCCTTGTTTGTGGAGGTAATAGAGATAAGCCGCAAAGGTTTTTGCGGGATTTTGTTCAATGGGAACTTGGGGATTATAAATTTTATATCCCCCCACCGTGCCATCGAGGAAATTTTTCACGTTTATCCCTGCAAGGTATGCGGGGACAAGTCCCACGTTCGTGCAAGCGCCTGCAAATCTCCCGGACAAGTCGGGTACGTCCATTATCGTAGCATTGAGTAACTTGACAAGATTAAACATCGCTCCCCGGGCGGACAACGCAATCATAGGATAGTTCTTGAAGAGAGAGATGGTGGAATTAATGTCTAGGGTTTCGCCACCCCTGGAGATGGGGAGAACCACGGAATCTTGCGATGAAGTGGTCTTGAGTGCATCTTTCAATTCAGACGGGCGAGAAGAAGGCAAAGGTAGGATGCGGCGAGGAGCTAAATATTGGAGGGCAAGTAGCGTTTGGATGGATCCCCCTGTCCCTAATACGATGATATTTTTCACCCCCTTAGCGAGTATAGGATCACACACTTTTTTGATCTCGGTTAGATCCACGTGCTTGTAGGGTTCCATGAAAAAAGGCGCTTCAAACTTCGCTTTGTTTTTGTTAATATTGTCTGCAGCAACACGCAACTTTTCCGCGGGAAGCCTCGGGTATAGTTCAACTACTGGGGGATTCACGAATGCCACCAACAACCATCTTGAGTTTTTATTCAGATATATCTTTGTCGAAGTAAAATAAGAATTGTTGTTTCGTTATTTTATGGCATCTTTTTTGAATGTTAAATCTCCCGCACTGATGAAGATAATTGCGACAGGCAATATGATAGCAATTACGATGGAAAATCTCGCCCCAGAAGTGAATTAAGGCCAGCAACTAGCACGATAGGAAAGACCCGGGAAATCTTAATGACAAAAGTGTTGATCCTATATATCATCTGGTAAATGAAAAATAAGAGGAGTTAGACTTCTTCTCCCCGGTTTCGTTTTTCGTAATCCTTTAAGTCAATCTTTTTTATTTTTCCGATGACTGTTTCCGGAAATTCTTTCTTGAATTCAATCACTTTGGGCACCTTGAAGTGAGCGAGATTCTTCCTGCAGAAATCTTTGATTTCCGCCAACGTTTCCTCATTTTCGCGGTACCCTTCCTTGAGGATAACGAAGGCCATGACTTGCTCGTTGCCCTTTTCGGTGGGATGGGGCACTCCGATGACCGCTGCGTTCGCGATGGGTTCAAATTGTAAGAGCGCATTCTCAACTTCTGCGGCAAAGACTTTCTCCCCGCTGACGTTGATCATCTCCTTCTTCCGATCCACGATGAAGATGTACCCGTCCTCGTCCATTTTCACGATATCGCCCGTCATGAGCCACCCGTCTTTCAATTGCTCGAGGGTTTCCTTGGGTTTGTTCCAGTACCCTTTCATAACCTGGGGGCCTTTCACTATGAGTTCCCCGGCTTGCCCCTGCGGCACTATCTTGGTGGGGTCGTTCACGTCCACGATCTTTATTTCGGTATTGGGCACTGGGACGCCAATGGAACCGATTTTCCTGAGGCCTTGTACGGGGGTGGAAATAGTTGAGGGCGAAGTCTCGGTCATCCCGTATCCTTCGCGAATATTTGCCCCGGTCAACCGCTCGAATTCCTGCATTACTTGGACGGGCATCGCGGACGCGCCAGAATTGCAAATCTTGACACACTTGAAATATTTCACGTAATCCTTGAAATCGTCTCGTTCGAGCAATCGCTTGTAGATCATTGGCACACCCGGCAACCACTCGGGTTGGGTGGCCTTTACCACTTCAAAGAACGCTTTTTGATCTCGAAAATTGGGATTTAACGCGATGCAACATCCCGCAGAGATGAACGCGTTCATGCATACCGTCATGCCATACGAGTGGAACAAACCTAATTGAGTGAGGACGGTATCTCTGCCC
>MBAA01000184.1:33640-35689 GCA_001940655.1 Promethearchaeota archaeon CR_4 | reverse complement strand
ATTTCTGCCCCTGAATCGTTTAATTGGTACAACAATTCACTTTCCGTGTTCAGGGTGCTAAGTGGCACGATAATTGCCCCCGATTTTAACGCCCCGAAATAACTAATGATGAATTGGGGAAAATTGTACATCATAAGCGCGACCCGGTCTCCCTTTTTCACCCCTAGTCCGATCAACGCGGTCGCTAGTCTGTCGCTCAAGTTTTTCAATTTTTTATAACTTATTCGGTTCTCTTGAAAATAGATTGCCGTTTTCCCTCCCCACTTTTCTACCGCATTATCCAATAATTTATAGAGATTCATTTCCGGAAAATCTATTTCAGCGGGGATGCCTTTGTCATAGTGCTTGAGCCAGGGTTTCTTTGCATAAGGATTTTCATACAGTTGGTTTGCAACTTGATAGGTTTCAGTCATAACGATTTTTCCCTCGGTTTTTTTATCATTAACCTCTGCATAGCTTATAGTTTGGCATTTGTGGCCGTTGATTACCTGCTTTTGTACCAATATTTGCAATTTTCACGTCCATTTCAACTAACTTTCATTTATCAGGTGGTTTTTTTAATTATAGATCTGTCGTGATGTCCGTTCCTGACCATCCTGACGGTAAAACATAGGGTTTTATTTATAAACTTTTGAGCATTCCAACAACTTTTTTTTAGGTTGTTTCTTCCTTTTCTCCGAAGGGACAAGGCATTCTGGGTGTCGGCTTTCGGTATTCAACCCATCACCCAGCTCTACTAGACCTATATATATGAACTCGAGCGGGATTTTTGTTCACGGGTTTTATTAACCAAAACTCGGAGCAGAACTTGCCCCTTGCATGCCATTTGTATGGAGGTTTGCCTGAATTCCTTGTCCACCACGGACAGGTGCGGATCCTGTGGATTTTTGACCTCGATAAGCGAGATCTCTCTAATGCCCAGAAGGCCGACAATTATCGTATGTTCCGGTGTGTCTGTAAAGTGATGCGAGACGTGTTCCGTGTGTCCCCATCCTCCCCTGGTGTAGAATTTAAGTATATAAATAAGAGAATTTTAACACATTTTGATCTTTTTGACCGAACCCGGGTGATCTTCAAGTTGGGAAACCCACTCTACCCCTCGCGATTTTTTTTTTGTATCACTGTCCTCAACCTCGAACTCGTGCGCCAGCTCGCGGATTTTTTTAATGATCTCTAGTTTTCGCAAGCCATCGCGTGGTGACAATCTGTCTATTAGGATGAAGGTGTTCTTCAGGGTGCTTTTAATCCAAGATCGACGAGCATTCCATAAACAAGCGCGAGAATGAACTTTTTGATCTCGCTGCTTTCCCCTGCGAAAGTTGAGCGTTCTAAGAGGATTGGGATGATTCCCTCAACAACTTCGCTTGTCGCCCCGTGTTTATCGAATAATTCCTTGATTTTTGTCCGGTATAACGGTAGGAACTCTTTTTGATCTTGAAGCACTACCATTGAATCTTGTATTCCGGTGATGGCTCCAAAGTGGCAGAATGAAATAGCTTGTGGTTGGATTTGAATTATTTTTTCCAAGGATGCCATGAAAGGGTCGAATTGAAACCCGGGGGGCATAGAGGTTGGAATGGTGAGAAATTTAGTCGGGTGGTTATGAATACCCGCTGCTTCAGCTACGTGGCAAAAAATTGCTTCGTCCTCAGGCGACCAAATGGTGGGGCTTTGGTGTTCGGGTACATGGCCTGGGGTAGGAATGAGCTCAAGAATGTAACCTGATAGACCTGGAATGTCGATTTTGGCACCGGGGTTGATAATCTCAAAGGCCCGCTCTGGTAAATGCCCTAGTTCTCCTACGAAGTCGCCGTAAGTGCGTCTAGCTCGTTCGAGGTGGGGACGAGGGTCATTAAGACGGTCTGCAATCGCTCGTGTGCAAAGTATCTTGACATTGGGATTCTTCTCCGCAACCGTGGGGTACAAATTGAACACGCCATAGAAATGATCAAAGTGGTGGTGAGAGGGCACGATGTAATCTATCGATTCGAGGGCAATCTTTGCATTCCGCAAATATTTTATCAGTGTTCGCGAATTATCTGTAGTTCC
>MBAA01000184.1:33308-33634 GCA_001940655.1 Promethearchaeota archaeon CR_4 | reverse complement strand
AAAGAGGATGCTATGATTGTTGTTGGAAAACACGTAAGAACTCGTAATATTTGGTGATCCAAACTGGTTGAGGTCAACGTGGTGGAAGTGGGGCAAAAATTCGCCGGGAGTGTTAATGATCGGGCTCATACTAGTTGGTATGATTCTAGAATACCAGTCAAAAAAATGTCCCCTTTGGTGACAAAAACTGCCCCCCAAAGAATTGAAGATTCTGGTTCGACTTTGGTAGTTTAGTGATAAAAATGGAAAATTACCAAGATCCCTTTTACCAGGATCCAAGTGTTGCCGAGGAATTTCTGGTGGCTGAAATTGCATCAGACTTACTC
>MBAA01000184.1:28867-33295 GCA_001940655.1 Promethearchaeota archaeon CR_4 | reverse complement strand
GGAATTTCTTCCACCCGACAGATGCAAATGCTACCGCCCACTTTATAGCTTATTATCGTCTTTACGGCACCAAATTTAGGAATATCAACCTCTCCCAGCTCGCTCGTGCCTACAATTCAGGTATCAGTCGTGTGAAAGCTATTTTGGGAGAAATATTATCGTGGTATGGCGAAACGGATCTCCCGCTATCAACCCCTGAGCTAGTTTATCGAACCGCGAAAATTTTACCCTAAATTAACCCTACCAAACTTTTTTCATTCCTCTCCATTATTCCCGATGAAAGTCTCGTAGAGCACGTGAATTGCATTTTCCAAGTCATCGCGGGCAATGATCACGGTAATATTGAGTTCAGAGGATCCCTGTGTGATAGCCCGGACGTTGATAGCATGCTTCCCGAGCGCGCTAAATAACTTACCCGCCACACCCGGCACGTGGAGCATACCCGCCCCGATAATTGCGACGAGACTCGCGTCATTCTCAATTTTGACCGAAAACCAGTGAGTGCCAAAATGAGGTGAATGACGCAGGAGTTCCCCCGTTTTGTGTCCGTCTTGCCTGTCAACACCGAATGTGATGTTGTTTTCTGAACTAGCTTGTGAAATGAACACAATGTTGACATGGTTATCCCCGAGGAGGGAAAAGAGTTTTGCCGCGGTGCCCGGGAGTGAAACCATCGCTTGACTCTCTAGCGTTACCATTGAAATGTCAGGTAAGCTGGTGATTGCCTTGACAATTTCCTTTTTCTTTTCTATTAAATTACTGATCTCGGTGAATTTTTGGGAGTTTGGTTTGGCGAAATTGCGTATTTCTGCGGGAATACCTTGCCGCTCTAATGTAATCAAGCACAATGGGTACAGAATTTTAGTTCCGAAAGCCGCTAACTCCTTAGCTTCTGCATAGGAAATATGTTTGAGGAGTTTCGCACGTCGCTCAATGCGAGGATCAGCAGACAGGAGCCCATCCACGTCCTTCCAAAAAATTACCTTGGAAGACAATTTTGGTTCAATGCAATACGCGATAATTGTAGCTGAAAAATCGCTCCCCCCGCGACCAAGGGTTGTTATTTTCCCGCTTTCGGTCATACCGTAGTATCCGGTCACGATCGCAGCCTTACCCTCTTGGAGAATTGGGAGAATCTTTGCTTGGACTTTGCCAGCGGTTTTATCGAGGTCTGGTAATGCTGACCCGAAAAATGCGTTGGTGACGATAATCTCATCGGAAGAGAGAAACTGGGCAGGAAACTTCATTGCTGCAAGGTAACATGAAAAAGTAAAGGTGCTCAATCGCTCGCCAAGGGAAAGCACGTAATCCTTCAATTCGGTTTCGGGACACATCCCTGATTCCCGTTTCAAAGCATCACCCAGTCGCTCCACCCACATCTGAATGTAATCAAGAGCTCTTTTGTGCATCTCACTAGACTTTGGAATGACCTCGGCGATCAGCGTTTCATGGTAAGTTTTAAGGTCATCAACTTGGGACATCGCATCCTCGAAATTACACCGCTTGTCAAATAATTCTAACAATTTATCTGTAACTCCCATGAACGCCGAGCAAACAATGGTGATTTTATACTGCTGGTAATTTTGGAGGATCTTCAGTGCTCTACTGAAAGATTCAGCGTTCTTGAAACAACTGCCGCCAAATTTGAAGATATAATGTTGAATTTCTTTTTCGTTTTCCTGCAATTTTATTCCCTCGGATATTCCGATTGGTGAGTTTTGATAAACATTAACAAATCCGGGGAATTAATTCCCCGAGCGGCATGTCCACAAATCGTGTGCCGCCGACAATGGTTTCCATCAGAACCCGCCCCTTACGATCCGCGCGGGCTTCACCAATAATTATAGTATCAATCCCTAAAGGGTGAGTTTGTAGAGCCTTTACAAGATCATCCGCTTGGTTGGCAGCAACTGCCGCTATAAACCGTCCTTCGCAGGCTATTTCGAGAGGGTCTAATCCTAAGATATCTGCCACGGCCCGCACTTCCTTCTTGATCGGAATCGCCTCTTCCTTGAGCCATATGCTCACATGAGATTTCGTAGCGACTTCGTTCAAGGCCGCAGCAAGACCCCCCCTCGTAGGATCCTTCATCATGTGGAGATCACTATAGTGGAAGGCTATCTCTGCGAGTGGTTTGAGGATAGCAACGTCAGACTCTAACCTACACCCGAGTTCGATGTTTTCCCTGGCGGCCATTAGTGCAATGCCATGATCTCCCACAGACCCTGTAACGATAATTTTATCGCCCGCTTGGACATTACTGTTCAATATTTTTCGGTTCTTAGGTTTCTTGCCAATGCCCGTTGTGACGATGATCATCTCTTGGAGCGTACCCTTAGGCATTACCTTTGTATCTCCCGTAATGACCGCGACCCCGGCCTCAGCAGCCGTGTGGTTGAAACTATCCATAATCTCCCGGAGATTTTTCGCCCGCATCCCTTCTTCTACAATGACCGCAGAAGTCAGAGCGATGGGGTGGGCACCCATCATACACAAGTCGTTAACCGTGCCACACACTGCGAGTTTCCCTAAGTCCCCCCCTGGGAACCTGAGTGGAAAAACGGTGTGACCGTCCGCTGATAGTACAATTTCCTTATCTGCATCTTCGGCGCTTAAAGGAATTGTGGCCCCATCTTCAAAAGCATCCAACCCAATGCCCGTGCCGACCCTCCGGATTTTTACCGTTTTCGTGATAAATTCAATTAAATCATCCTGCAAACTACCGCCGGCGCCGTGACCCAATTGGATGATGTCGCTATCTTTCATCGTGATCCTTCTTGATTTAATTGGCTATATGTTTATCGAAAATCTACACGTTATTTTAGATGCCACGCACGCAAGCATCCATCAGTATGGACGCTAAAAGCATAATTTTCGTCCGCATCAACTTTCAAGTCGTGGATCAGGTTTGTCCCAAAACCCCGCGTGATTCCTACTTCGCACCTTGAATCAAGATCCAAGATATGGATGGAGAAGTCCCAACCCGTTGCAAGGAGTAAATTCTTTTTTTGGTGAATGAGTAGCGCTAGTGCTATGAGAGGATATTTACACACATCTATATTCCAGATAGGGCGGATCTTGTCGAGATCCCAGGCGAGGATTTTACCCTCCCCCACTCCTGTCAACAATAACTGGCGTGCAGCGCACCAAACCGCGTCTACTATCTCTTCTTCATCGGGATTGAAGTCTCGCAGTGGTTCCCCTCTTTGAATGTTCCAGAGAATGGCTGTGCAATCATGTGAGGAAGTAACTAGAACGTCTTGATCATCGTACCGGAAGGACTCCAGACTGAGCACCCACCCAATATGACCGTGTAATGCTATACTACGGACACTCCCCTCAAGATCGATCTCCCAGCGGGCTGCGGTCTCGTCCTTCGAAGCGCTCAAGAGATATTTATCCCCGGGACTAAACTGGAGGTCTGTAATTTCACCACGGTGGGCTTTCCACTCCGATAGAGGCTCCAACGAGGGATAATGCCAAGCAATAATACGCCCTCGGTGGGTCCCGGCTACCAACAAACGTCCACTTCGAGAAAATGCAAGTGCGGTTATGGACGCTTTCAAATCAAACCGTTTCTTCTCCGTAACCCCTTGTCCATCATACGTGCCGAGTAATATTCGGCCATCCAGTCCGGTAGTTCCGAGTTCGTTTTGAAAAGGATGAACCGCGAGTTTCATTCCCCAACCATCGTGAATTTTCTGCGTCCACGCGAGGGTCAAAGGAGGAGTGTTTTCCGGCACGATGCTCGAGTGGAGTAATTTGCCACGCTAGAAAAACTTATTGTCAAGATCAAATACAAAGATGAGAAAGAAAAAAGGGTTAGAAATTACTTTTTCTGGGCATCTGCGAGGGCTGCATGCGCTGCTGCCACACGAGCGACTGGAACTCGGAAGGGAGAGCAACTCACGTAGTCGAGGTCAGCCTTGTGGAGGAACATGATGCTTTGAGGGTCTCCTCCGGTCTCACCACAGATACCAATCTTGAGGTGCTCACCATTGTGCGTGTCTGCCCGGCCCTTACGCCCGTCTCCAACCGTGATCTGGATGAGACGGCCTACACCGTCGACATCAAGGTGCTCGAACGGGTTGTCGACCATAATTGGGGGTTTGATCTCGTCGATGTACTTGAGCAGGAACTTCCCTTCGACATCGTCCCGACTGAAGGCGAATGTTGCTTGGGTGAGGTCGTTGGTACCGAAGGAGAAGAAGTCCGCTTCCCGTCCAATGGCCTCCGCGGTTAAACAGGCGCGCGGGACTTCAATCATAGTACCCCACTTGACGGGGTGCATAGGCGTGTAATTTTTAGCTTTGAGAATCTCCGCTGCAAACGGTTTGAGCATATCTGTAAGGCGCTTGAATTCGTTGACATGTGCTACGAGAGGGAGCATTATCTCGAGTTGGACATCGATACCTTCTGCCTCACTTT
>MBAA01000184.1:27237-28860 GCA_001940655.1 Promethearchaeota archaeon CR_4 | reverse complement strand
GGCATCAATGAGGGCTCCCACTTGCATCCGGTAGATTTCTGGGTTCGTCAGGCCAAGACGGACACCCCGGTGCCCGAGCATCGCATTCTGTTCTTGGAGTTCCTCGTATTTCTTAATCACAAATTCCAGTTCTTTCTTGCGGTCGTTCTCCTTGCCATTCACGCGTAACTCCGTGTATTCCACAAGCATATTCTTATAATTTGGTAGGAATTCGTGCAATGGTGGGTCTAACAAGCGTATAGTCACAGGTTTACCATTCATTGCCTTGAAGATACCCTTGAAATCGCCTTTCTGGAGGGGTCTGAGCTCGTTAAGTGCTGCATCGCGATCCGCTTGGGTTTCGGAAAGGATCATTTTCTGGACTTTGGGTAATCGGTCTTTCGCGTTGAACATGCGTTCCGTACGGCAAAGACCTATCCCTTCCGCACCATTCTTGATTGCGGATGCAGCCATTTCAGGAGTATCGGCATTCGCCCGCACGCCGAGTCTGCGGTACTTGTCACACAACTTCAGGTATTCCGCAAACTCGCCCGCAATTTCCGGTTCAATCGTTTCCACGTCACCAAGATAAACCGCCCCGTTCAGACCATCGATGGACACGAGATCCCCATCCTTGAACGATCCGCCCGGATATTTGGCGATCCCTTCTTCCTCGTCAATTTCCAAGTCCCCCGCGCCGACTACCGCGGGTAAACCAATGCCCCGGGCTACTACTGCGGCGTGGCAAGTCTTGCCTCCACGGGACGTTAAAATCCCCACGGACGCCACCATACCCGGGAAATCTTCCGGTTTGGTTTCCTTGCGTACTAAGACGATTTTCTCGTTCTTCTTTTTCAGTTCGATGGCTTTCTTGCAATCGAAGATCGCCTTGCCGGTCACTGCCCCTGGAGACGCGTTGTAACCCTTGGTGATGGGTTTCTTCTTTTCCTTAGGCGAGACCCGCTTGTGAAGTAATTCTTCCACCTTTTCCGGTGCCACTCGACTGATAGCGGTCTTCTCATCGATGATGCCCTCGTGGAGCATGTCTACCGCGACCTTGACTGCTGATGCTGCGGTGCGTTTCCCGTTGCGGGTCTGCAGGAAATACAACTTTCCATTCTCTACCGTGAACTCGCAATCTTGCATGTCCTTATAGTTGTTCTCCAATTTTTCAGCAAGATCGTAGATAGCATTCGCAAGTTCAGGTTTCTGGGTTTTGAGGTCCTCGAGGTTTGTGGGAGTACGTCCCCCGGCGACTACGTCCTCGCCTTGGGCATTAACGAGGAACTCGCCCATAATTCGCTTCTCCCCGTCCGAGGGGTTGCGGGTGAACAGGACACCTGTACCCGAATTGTCATTCAGGTTCCCGAAAACCATCCGCATGATGTTCACTCCGGTACCATAGTTCGGGATCTTGTTCATTTTCCGGTAAGCTACCGCCCGCTCGCTGTCCCATGACATGAACACTGCGTTGATGGCGGCTTCGAGTTGGATATTCCAATTCTCGGGAAAGTCCACGTTTAACAGACGTTTGTATTCGACGAGGAATTGGTCGCTGATCTCTTTCAATTCATCAGCAGTTAATTGTATGTCCAGCTTTTTACGCTTCTTTGCCTTGTAAGCGTCCATTATCTTGTCGAACTT
>MBAA01000184.1:23280-27225 GCA_001940655.1 Promethearchaeota archaeon CR_4 | reverse complement strand
GCCCATGACGATGTCCGCATAAGCCATAATGAAACGGCGCCAGGAGTCCCACGCAAAACGCGGATTCGATGCCACCATCTTCTCCACAATCTTGCGGGACAATCCCAGATTCAAGACGGTGTCCATCATCCCCGGCATCGATTCGGGTGCCCCAGACCGCACGGAAACCAAGAGTGGTTGGTCAACATCCCCAAATTTTCGCCCGGACTTTTGTTCGAGATTCCGTACCGCCTCTGCGACTTGTTCCTTCAGTCCTTCTGGCCACTTCTTATTTTCCGCGTAGTAGAGGCTATACTTGCACGGGATAATGAACCCTTCCGGGACAGGGAGGCCCATTTTAGTCATCTCGACGAGACCGGCCCCCTTCCCTCCATAATAGAGTTTCAATTCTTTAGTAGTCATTTTGGAAGTATCTACTTCCTCGAACATCCAAACCAATTTTTCAGGCATCTAATGCATCACATTCCCGGTTTATCCTGTATTCCTCGGCTGCTTGTTGAACAATGAATGTTGAATTTTCAAACGTTGTACTCAAATTACTCCCGTACTGATTTAATATTTATCAGCACTTCTTGGTGGTAAAGAGAATATGTTTTTTTCATAGAAGCTTTTCAAAGCGGAATCACAATAAAATTCAATGCCAGATTAAGACAACCGTTAGATATAATTTATTTATTTGGTGATATCAGTCGTTTTCCTTCATCTTTTATTGCTTACATCGATGCAGAAGGAATGCAATATTTTGTCTACCTCTATCAAAGCTTGGCATTTTTAATGTTCTTCCTCGGTGTTTCTCGAGATTCTGATTTGTAAAATTAAATAATGCTAAATAGGACATTTAGTCTTATTTAATCGGATGATCTTTAAGAGACTTTTATCTGGGCAAGTAAATCAAATTAGGGTGGTTTTTTTGCATCTTTATCCCGTGACGGCTTATCCGTTGTGAAGTCTGGAACTAGAAAAAGACAAAATAACGAAATATCCCGCATTTCAAATGCAATTTTTATGCCATATTCTGGATCTCATCTATAAAACTTAACCTATTTGCTAGCTTGGTATATTAGATGAGGGGGCCACTACGAGCGCATCGATGGAATAAGTTGAGTAAGTTCTACGTCGCAAAATTTTTAGCTAGTACATAACGGGGAATGTGCGGGACAGGTTGTATAACTGCCATTTTCTGACTTGTGGAGAATCCCATACCCCATTAACCGATCGAGAATGTGTTTTTTCTATTCCGATGGAGTTTTTTAGAACCCCATGTCCGATTGCCCTTCTTGGTCGCTTTTTTTACCCGCTTTTTCAGGACTTGATTCTTTCTTTTAATTTTAAATGTATCCGATTCTTTTGCCCTCTCGGGATTTTCTGAAATTATCTTCTTGATTTTTTCAACTTCAGATAAAGGGAGAGGTAAATGAAAGATCGCTTCGACTCTTGAATTAACCAAATTAACCAAATAATCGATATTGCCTAGAGGAAATCTTGTATGAAATTCCCCTTTATCGGTTATTATCGCCGATCTAATCCCAGCGAGCACAAATGGATTAATCGTTGAAACAATACTAAAACGGGGCAGTTGTATAAAAATAAATTGTGTGGTTTTTTCTGGATCTGAAGCAAGCGTAGCATCTGCCGCACGAGTTATATATTCTCTAAAATGCTTGTAATAAAATCGTCCAGGAATGTCTTCTAATAAATATGAAGGGATAATGTAATGCGTGTTCGGAATTGTTTTTGGAGGTTTATACACAATAGTTTCGGAAGGTTCCTCCAAGATCATAACACCAGGATTGTCAAATTGGTTCTGCCCCATGAAGAATTTCTTCCAAGAATCTAACGTTTCCTCAAGATTGGGATTTAGTTCTTCTCCAGATTGTTTAATATCTCGAATTTCCCCATATAGAACTCGCCATGATATTGATAAAATAAATTTCACTAAGTTTTCGTCATAAGGAATGGTTTGTTTAGGAAATTTAACATACTTCGTTAAAGGGCGGAAGAAATTTTTCGCAAAATAATTCTCATAGCGTGAAAATTGCTGTTCGCAATCGGAACATAATAGGGGTTCTTTTATCCCATCTTGCACTCGTTCATTTTCCACATTTCGTAAATATCCTGTCGCTCCTGTTTTTTTTATCCATCTAGCGATAAATTTTGGAATTATATGACTTAATTGCAATTCAGCGTGTTTTTCACATAAAGCGCATAATCCTTCCATTTTTGGTCACTATTTTTGGTTGATTCAAAGTCTCCTAAATTTGGTTGAGAAGTTCTTGGATTGAAAATCAATTTTCAATTATTGATGAAGGATAGATTTCATAGAAGGAATTTACTTGACGTGTCGGTCCGTCTTTTTTTGTTATCTTTTGCACGGATTTTGACGACTTTTTTCTGCCTTTGGTGTTGTTCATAACATCCTCTTAAGAATTTGTCTTCACTATTTATTTCTTAATATGTTAACGCTTTTTCTCACAGCATTCTTTGAAGGTCTTTTGGTTATCTTCTTAGTTTTCTTGGTTAGGGGTTTTTTTAATGTGAACCTAAATGGATCTTTGTGGGGGATGTCATCCTCAAAGTATTTGTACCGCTCTTTAAGGAAACGCTTTATTGCAGGAATGTCAGGAGTTCGTTGGTGATGTTCAAGTTCCAATGCTCTGACCGAGGCGAGCATATTCATGTGAAAATAAGCAATTATATTTTCCTTTGTATACTCACCCAACGGAACATTAATAGCAGTTTCGCTCTCGTCTTTTTCAAAATCTTCTAACATTCGGGTCTGGTAAATAGAGCGATTTTTAAGTGGATCGAGACCTTCTATGTTCAACCTATAATTTAAAGTAATATTGGCTAATGCTAGCATTATCTGCCAATCAAGCCACCCATCATCCTTCAAAGATTGGATGCTCTGCAATATTTCACTGGACTTGAGTAATTTAGGTAAGGTAAGTTTGATCGCCTGACTAGATTTTTCGTAACGTTTTTGTAATGCAATTTGTGCACCTTCTTTAGAATATGTAGGACCCGGTGGCGATATCCACCCTAGTTCTTTAGAGGCCCATAATCGGAATTTCATGTTCTGTAAGGGGACAATGGTCTTTTTCCGAAGATCCTCATTGAATGCTTTTTGGGGGATAAAATGCTTGTAGATTTCCTCGTAAGAATTGCCGAGGAATATTCCCAGTTGAAATGCCTCTTCGAAATTTTTTTTCCATACCAGTATGAATTGATGCTGAGGTAATATCGAATTTTCAAATAATAAATGAGTTACCGTGGTGAGTATGCTTGGTAAATAGTCTGGGGGGGCAGTAGTATAAGACTTGGAATGGGGGACTTGAATGCGCCAGATTCGCCCCTTATTTGAGGGTAGTGGAATTGCGTGATATCCAGAATCGCTTGAGTTTTCAATGGTGAGGTTAATTGACGTGGGTAGTAAACATAAATCAACCCCCGCAACATGGGTTAGCACAATTTGAAGGAGGCAAGCATATTGCTCTCCAAAAGCGGTAAGTTCATATGTATTTTCCCAAGAAATGTTCCATTCGATGCCGAGCTCCTTCCACCGCACAATTCGTTGAATTCCTGCATCTTCAAACGGACGAGAATGAAAAGTTCTCTGGATTCTTCTCCAAGCTTGTTTATCGCTTAATTTTGTAAAATCCACCCTATGGCGTTCAACTTCTTGATCGAATAATGATTTATTACCAAATTTTTGTACGATGGTAGAAAAGTTGGGAAGTAATTCAGTATTAAAACGCTCCGAAAAGAACTGTAAAAAACTAAGATTTACTATTGCTCTTGCCATTGCTTTATCATCATCAGTCGGATCATCATCATTCGGAGTATTAGGGGAAAACAGGAAATAAGACGGGATTGCCACTTCCATAATTTCCAACATATTAATCCAAGATCCTGATCTGAAACAACATTCTGCAGCGAATAAAAGGG
>MBAA01000184.1:19807-23214 GCA_001940655.1 Promethearchaeota archaeon CR_4 | reverse complement strand
GCCCCTTCTTTTCCCGAGCACTTCTTCAAAGCGATTTATGATTGGATTAAAATCTGGATGATCCATAATTAAGCTGAAAATTTTGGAGAATTTATTCAACCGGTCGAGGATTTGTTCCACCGGAAATAAATTCGCACTTTCAATTTCGCTCAAGGTGGTTCTTAACCACAAAAAGAGACAGGATGTCGCCCTTTGAAGCCAATCTTTAAATTTTGTTTCATCAGGTGTTTTTTGGGCAGGATCACCATGTAGACAATTAAAAGCACGCGCCGCCCTCAATTCACACTTCCTTCCTGGAGTTTTTGCTAATTGTATTTCTTTTTCAGTTGTAGTATTTTGATCAGAGATCCATTTTTGGATTTCCTTAGGTTTTATTTCTAGATTTTCTCGGTAAATTTCACCAATTACCAGATTTATCAAGGCTCCTGCATCCTCGATATCTCTCACTTCCCAGACCTGTGGTATATAGGCAAAATATTCGCGAAAAAGGGATTCTTGACCCGTACATGGGCGTTGGCCTTTCATACATCCAAACGCATTTTCGTAAATGGCCCACCGTCTTAATTCTGGAAAATTGGTCTTGTGAACAAAAATCTCCATCTTATCTAACCAAAGTCCTAGGTCTTGAACGAATTTTAGGGAGTATTCCGTAAAACGGAGTCCTCGTTTCACTTCCAAAAAATCTGCATAATTATCAGGATTAGGTTTTTTTGATGCCCAAAGTGTTCGCAGTTCTTTATACCACTCCTCCCCGTTTGGGGGTTCGGGAAATAATTCGCTGGGAATTGGTAAATATTGTTGGGCAATCCAGAACGCGTCTGGATCTGCTAGGAGTGTCGAGATCGCCTGTCCATCGAATATTTCTAGATCAATCTTATGAGAAATTTTCACCCATTCTTGTAATTCGTGCCGTTTTCCAACAGGAATGTCCTGAGTGCTGAAAAAATAAATGATTTTAACTTGAGATCTAGATCCCATTATCTTTTCGACATCTTCTTTTACCTTTTCCTCGTAATTAGTTTGGAGGGAACAGGCTCCAGCACCGAATTTTTGCTCTTTTCTAAATAAACCTACAATTTCGTCTGTGTTAAGATTAGCAGCAAGATTTGTCCGAAAAGATTCAAAATCCCGCCCTTGATCCCCTCCAGCGGATACAGGACCTGTAGCTGGTAAGAGGAACGAGTCAATTTTTATTCGAGAGAGGTAAAAACACAACAATTCAAAATTATGGTGGGCGTTTTGGGCAGATAGTTGTTCTAATTGGAATCGAATATATCCGATTAAATCTTTTGTGTTTGTCATTCACCCCAATCTCCTAAATCATCCTCTTAATCTCAATGAATTTCGAACTTTATCACTTATTTCTTTTCTTCCTGCTTTAAACATCTCTATTTCACCAAGTAAACAGAAAGTGGTACGCGATGGGAGTTCATAGCCTCTAGTCGGGTCACAATTAACGATTGCCATCTCATAATATGGGAGCGCGGGGGCAAGTACCTCTTGACTGCGTATGTCAATGCTCGCACCAAACCGCGCCCCGAGCCTGGAGCACTCCCTCGACATCATTAAAGAAGGAGAGGTCGTTGAACTCAGACAAGAGATTGAAGAATTGGGTAAACAGGTGGAAGAATCATTTTTTGAAAAAGCGGGTTATTGAGTGCTGTTTGTAGTAAACGCAGGCGAGTTTCATCGGACAAGTGTCGCAGTGTGGTTTCGCCGTGCATTGCATTGCCCCGAAGTCCATTATAGCCTGGTTAAATTCCCAGAAATGTTCCTCAGGGAGTAAAGCTTCAGAAATAATCCACAATACCTTTTCTTTTTGGCCCTTGGTGGTGAACGATCGGAGGTCTTTCTGCGAAAGAAATACCCGAGAGATCACCCTGTCCACGTTTGTGTCGACAATGGGCGCCCGGATCCCGAGAGCGAAGGTCAACACTGCCCCCGCGGTATATTCCCCGATACCTGGGAGCGTCAGGATCGTCTCCTTGTCCCGCGGGAACTGTCCTGCATACTTCTCCGTTATCTCGATCGCGAGCTTGTGAAAATTCCGGGCACGATTGTAGTACCCCAACCCCTCCCACGCTGCGATAACCTCCTCTTCTGTCGCGTGGGCAAGGGTGGCAAAGTCAGGGAACTTCTCGAGAAATCGAGGATAATATTCGAGGATTCGCGACACCTGAGTTTGTTGGAGCATCAATTCCGATACCAGAATTTTATAAGGATCACGCGTTTGCCGCCACGGCAAGTCTCGCCCGTGTTCTTCAAACCACGAGAGAAGATTCGCCACAAAATGTTCCTTCTCTCTTGTGAAGGGTTCTTGCAGAATCTTATCTGGCCATGCGATGTGTTTAACGCTCAAAATACCTCTGTGTCCTCATAAAGCAACCTGACAATAAAAAATAGAATCATTAAATTATTAGAATCTTCAGTTGCGAAATATTGCATTATATGCAGTTATGCTTGATCTAGGGGTAAATAACCAATAAATTACCTCCGTTACCTTAATAAAAGAAATAACACTCGCCAATCTTTGGAATAGCCATAATCCTTATTTCAAAAATATGGTATTATGTGCTGTTACGAGAAATATGTGATTAGATTTTTTAACACAAGAGGTGTGAATATGAATGCAGACGTAGCAAAAAAGATCATTAAATCCGCTATTGTCAACGAAGTGGAAGCATACTCGTATTACCACAGTGTCGCCGGAAAGGCAAAAGACAAGGATTGAAAGACCTCTTTGACGAACTTGCCGAAGAGGAGAAGAAACACGTGTTTTTTTTATAGGGTTTTCTGACGAAGGGCCCCAGCACGCTGAAATTCGATGCAGGGCATGACTATAAGGTTGGCGATGTACTCCCGGCCCCAAAACTGACGCCAGACTTAAAGCCGATCGAAGGCCTTGTCATTGCCATCAAGAAGGAACTTGAGGCCATGCAGACATATACCCACCTTGCAAAAGTCGCTACTGACACGGAAACCCAGTTGCTGTTCTCCCAGCTTGCCAACATGGAGAGGTCACACAAGACACGGTTCGAGGACATTTACGTAAATATGTCAATACTCGAAGTCTGGTAACGTTAGTGCAGACCCTGGTGTAACAATAAACACCAGCTTTCTTTTGTTCTACCCCCTTGTTGAAAATTCATCGTTGGCTAATTGACTTTTTGACGTCACTCAACGCTTCCAGCATTGCCTTGGTGTCCTCCGGCGTAACCTCGCCCATGTGGGCGATCCGGAAATTTTTTCCCTTCATGTCCGCGTACCCGTTCACAATCTTGAATCCCTTCCCTTGAAGGCCTTTCGTCAGGCCGTCAAGGTCTAGGTGGAGGTTGTTGCTGACGACTGAAATCGTGTTACTCTGGTATCCTTCCTCCGAGAACATCGTGAACCCCTCCTTTTTGACC
>MBAA01000184.1:17727-19752 GCA_001940655.1 Promethearchaeota archaeon CR_4 | reverse complement strand
AGCAAAGCATTTCTGCGAGGACGTTAAACATACGTCAATTCCGAGCTTGTCAACCTCGATCTTGATGCCGCCGAGGGAAGAGACCGCGTCCACGCACAATAACGCACCTTTCTTCTTGACAATTGGAGCGATTTCGGAGATCGGATTTGTCACCCCGCAGCTCGTCTCGTTATGCGTGATGGCCACCAACTTGTAATCAGCTTTCTCGAGGGCTGCCGAGACCGTTCTCGCGCTAATTCCCTTCCCATTCTCTACCCGCACAATGTCAACGTCCTTCCCATTGGCCATCCCGATCTTGCGCCAGCGGTCGCCAAAGGGCCCACACGAAAATACGATCCCCTTCTCTTTGTCCCCTAGCAAATTGCGCATGCAGGCTTCCATTGCGCCGGAACCCGAGGACGTGAAGATCAGGATGTCATTTTTCGTGAACATGATCTTCTTCATCCCTTCTTTAATGCTTGCGATTAAATCTTCGATAAATTTGGAGCGGTGGGTATCGTTAGATTTCGCCATTTCTCTCAGCACTCGCTCGGGTACCCATACAGGACCCGGCGTGAAGAGTTTCAATTTAGATCCGTCAACATCGATTTTTAGCGGCATGTGACATCCTTCAGTTATCCATTGCTGGGAATATTGAATGTAGATAGGGCTCTTTTAAGCAATAAAGCGGCATTGCTCTCCCAAAAATATTACTAGGGGATTTGCTTTATTTGGTTAGTAGAGTATTGAACACATTGGTTATGCCCTTAAAAAACTAACAAATCCCAAGGATCGAGCAGCGTGCACTTTCTAATTATCGGCGACAGCCACATCCCAGATCGAGCAGACCACTTGCCCGCTGAAATCCAAAAGGGTATTGAGTCATTCAAAGCGCAAAGTGCCTTTGACGGGATTTTCTTCACGGGAGATTTTTCCAAACACATTTTGATCATCAACCAATTAAAACAGTGGGCAGGACGAGGATTTCTCAAAATTGTGCAAGGCAATATGGATGAAGAAGAAATCGATCCCTTCCCAATATTTGACACGTATTCGATCCCGCAAACCGAGGTTAAAATTGGCGTGACCCACGGCACGCAGATCTCACCACGGGGAGATAATCCCGCCGCAGAACAATTTGCTCTTCGAGAAGGAGTGCAAATCCTTATTATTGGACATACTCACGCGGCAGGGGTTTTCCTAGCTCCTTCCGGGATTTTAATCCTAAACCCAGGTTCTTGCGTGGGCGCGTGGTCGTTTATTGCCTCGGGCATCCCCTCGTTTCTTATTCTGGACATAATAGGCACCCAAATTAGGGTAACTTTGTATGAAAAACAGCAGATAGAACTTCGCAAGACGAAGTTTTGCTACGCAATTGACGGAAAGAAAATAGTTGCCACGAGTTAAGGTTAAGCCAGGGAAACTCACTCTAATACGAGAAGTTTCGATAACGTGAGCAATTTTCCCAGATTCCTGCCACCTTTCTTGATTTGGAGGCGTTTCTGCCCGTGGACATTTTTCTTCATAATCATGGTGGTTGTAGAATAGGTTCTATTCGCGAAATTCATGAGATCTTCAGGGGTGGCAGCTAATTCCAAGTCAAACTTCTTTACCGGTCCTTTTTTCATCTCGTAATTTCCGCCATTTGCCACGAGGTGGCATAGAAAATAGGTATCTTTATCAATTCGCAATTTGAATTGGACTGTTGCATTGAAGGAATCTAACGTTTTTTGCCATTTCGGATTTTGTCGCTTTTCTGCCACCACGGAATCAATGATACTCTTGAAGGTCTCAAAGAACCGTTCTTCATCCGCTTTGTCCATTAATTACACCTCTGCAACCATTTTTGTTTCTGCCGGTTAAAAAATGTTGAGCCTTTGACCAAACAATTATTTATTTTAGGCGTTATGTATAAACACTCATATCGATAGAAAATGAAAATTATTCCATAATGTGCACAATTTGAGACTACAGACCATGCCTCACCAATCATTTCAAAGGAGGCCGGAAGGCTTTCCGAGGCACCGAATGAATCTTTAGCTTTTA
>MBAA01000184.1:16428-17608 GCA_001940655.1 Promethearchaeota archaeon CR_4 | reverse complement strand
CTGAAATCCTTCAATATCTCAAGTATTACTTCAGATGTCTTGACATTGAAAAACAAAATTTTTCACTCCTTGCTTGCGAGTTATCCATCATTCACGGTTCAATAGCCCCGTTTCTTTCGACTTGGTTACTTGAAAATTCTTTATCCCCAGCCTCACATAAGATAACTGTATATGAAAAAAAACGGATTCCGTTCCAAATTTCTGGATATTTTCGAAGAATTTTTCCGGATCCAAAAAAAAATTCCACTGCGATTAAATCTTAACCTTCGATGACTATTGACGGTTAAGTATCAGAATCGTATTTGTTAGGCAAAATAGTATATATCGATCTAAAAATAGATTTCTTTAAAAAATAAAATCTGTATTGAGAAAAGTCGAACGCCGGTTTTTCAGAATGTCTGTTAGTAATTCTTTGTTGAGCGGATTTCCCTTCATCGCCACTAAAGTTCGTATGGAAAAAACCCGTAATGCGTCAGACACGGATAACGTTCCTTCTGCAGAATCTTTACGTCCGGTAAAGGGATAATTGTCTGGACCTCTCTGACATTGGGAGTTGACATTCACCCGGCAAACCTGATTCACCAGTGGGTCCACGAGTTTCGCAATGTCTTCAGCATTCTTCCCGAAGATACTACATTGCTGGCCATATTTGGAATTGATGATCGCCATGATAACTTCTTCAATATTTGAATAGGGGACAACGGGAATCACTGGTCCGAATTGTTCCTCTGAGAATATCCGCATCTGGGGCGAGACGGGGTATAACACTGCAGGGAAGAAGAATGTATTGTTTGTAAATCCCCCAGAAGGATTTACTACCGAAGCTCCTTTCGATTTTGCATCTTCTACTAATTCTGTCAAATAATTTGTCTTGTTATCCTCTGGAAGAGGGGTTATTTTTACATTAGGTTTCCACGGCATACCTATAGGGAGCTTTTCCACTTCTGCACAGAATGATGTGAGAAAGTCGTCCACAATGCTCGCGTGTACAAACAACACCTTGAGGGCGGTACATCGTTGCCCATTATATGATAACGTTCCCAAGACGCATTCACTAACAGTCAAATTCAAGTCTGCATCGGGTAAAATTATCGCAGGATTTTTCGCTTCAAGCCCCAAACACGATCGGAGCCTGTGTGGCATCGGATGTTGTTTCTTGAGGATATCTGCAACACGACTC
>MBAA01000184.1:12356-16378 GCA_001940655.1 Promethearchaeota archaeon CR_4 | reverse complement strand
CATCAATTCGGGTCCATTCCCATAGATGATATTAATAACGCCCTTCGGGAACGATTCTTGGTATGCTTTCAGGAGAGGATAGTGGAGCAACACTCCAAATTTCGCTGGTTTGAAAATCACGGTATTACCCATTAATAGTGCAGGAATCATAGTGGTGAAGGTTTCATTGAGGGGGTAGTTAAATGGGCCCATACAAAGGACCACACCCAAAGGAGATCGCCGTACTTGCGCTATGATATTTTGTTGGATGTCAAATCGGGAGGAAATACGATCGACATCTTTCAGTGCTTCAATCGTGTCGAGGATATAGGCCACTGTGCGGTCGAATTCCTTTTCCGCGTCTTCCGTACTTTTCCCGATTTCCCACATTATCCATTTAACCACCTCCCCTCGCACGACTTTCATCGCCATCACAAACTTTTGGATGTATTGAATCCTCCCCTCTACCGACATCATCGGCCAACTTCCCCTCCCATTATCAAATGCTGCAACTGCGGCGTCTAATGCTTCTACGGCTTCTTTTTTAGAGAGTAAGGGATACGTCCCTAATACTTGTTGAAGTACTCGTCCTTCAACATCTTTCAAGCAAACCGGGGACAATACTGTCTGAAAATCCCCAATCCACTTCCGAATTCGTCCATTGACTAACCAATCTTTCTGGTTGACCGGGAACACGAATTTCATATCGGGGGGGATGGTACTTTCGTCTGGAAATATATTTGCAACATCCTTTTTTCGGGGAGAATTTTGCTTTTTCATAAATGATCCTCACGTATCTCTTTTTTAGCCACTACAATAAGATTTGATTGGAGAGCGATAAAGTTACGTTTAAAGAGAACATCCAGATATAGGATTTTACTCATAATAGACTCAGAACACAGTTTAAATCTATATCAAAAATAACTTCAATTATGAAGCGTGAAACCAAGTATAGTACCCACTTATGATTCGAGGAGAAATTAATTGATTGATGAAATGATACACGTTTTTCCACCCGAAATCATCAACGAAGCAGTGAAAATGCACGGACACCTCGCGCCCGGTATTATCGTGGGATTCAAGTTAGTATTGCGTGCATTAAAGGAACTACAACCGGAAAAAGAGGATATAATAATACTCACATCGGAAACAACTCGATGCATTCCAGACGGACTCCAGAGTTTGAGTCGGTACTTGTTATTGAATGGGGGATATCATGTGTATCACAGAACTTACGATGTCGGGAAACTCGCCATCCAAGTAAGCCAGGATCACGAGGATCTCTTCCGGATCATCCTAAACAACGATTATGTCCAGAATAATGCCACATTAGATGCCTGGGTTAATTTAGGAAATCCTTGCAAGTTACCTGCAAAACAGATTACCGAAACCATATAGAACATCGATCTCGAAAATGGATTTTTAATAAAACAATTTACGAAAAAAGTCAAAACAAACCTCACGGGTAAGGGGGCTGTGGATTGTCCCGGATGTGGTGAACGAACGACCCGATTAACTATAGTTCAGCAAGATGGGAAATATTTGTGCAAAACATGCGCTTTTTTTCAAAATTGAAACAACATTAGATTGTTTGGGTTGACTTTTTAGAATAGGTTTTTCTGATTACTTAGAGTTTGCTCAATGTAATAGAACTAATGAAAAATATCGATACATGATAAGAAATCGAGCTTTTCCCAAAAATTAGATAAGAAATGAGATAAATATTTTATTCTTTTTTACCCGCCCGATTCGCGAGTTTTCTTTCGACAGCTCGGTATAATTCTTCCATCATCACCGCGCTGGATAGTTTCATGCCAGGTAACGGGTCTTTCACCTTCCGCATAAGGATGGGTACACCATCCATACGATATACGCTGGCTTCTGCCTCGATGCCAGTATGAGTATCAGGTAGGACTAAATTTGCCAGCTCTGTTGTCGAAGTCTTGTAGATCTCTACTGCAATGAGGGGAATCTCAGCCATTCTTTCCACGCAGGCTTGGGGAAGATGGGAACCTGGATCTGCCGCAATCGCAAGCATCGCATCGACTTGCTTGTCCCGTAAAACCTCCACTGTTGAAAACTCTCCTACGTTATATCGTGGGTATCCCCGGGCGAAGTCAATCGCGAAAGGGTATCCCGTAATCCAAGAAGCGACCTCAGTAACACCCTTCACGTTAAAGTGCCCCATGAGTGGCATAATGCTCCACTTAGTCTCGCTGTTAAGAAGCGCTGTCAACTCAATAGCAGTGGCAACATTCTGGGTTTTTCCGTAACTATGAGTAAGGCCCATACCAAAAAAGATCATTCCCCAATTCGCCGTCCGCATCCTTTCGGCAACTTTTTTAATCATATCAACAGGAACACCGGCAATTTTATCCCCCGTGAGCTCGCACCCGTTCAGGTATGCTCGGAATGCATTGAATAACTCGTAATCCTCTCCGAGATTCACTTGGAGGTGGAAATCCGCGATCTTGGCTGTATCTGTCTTCCGAGGATCAATAACCACGAGAGTACGCTCGGACCGACCATCCACGCGGAAGAAACCTCGGGCGAAAGGGGCATACCGGGCCATGTGTCTGGGATGACCATGAATTGGGTTGCACCCCCAATAAACGATTACATCTGCCCTGTTCTTAACTTCGCCGAGCGTGCATGTTGGAAAACCCACTTGTTGAATTGCATTAACAGAGGGGCCGTGGCAATGCGTTACCTGACCGTCCCAAATACCTCCAACTGCCTCCGCCATTTTCAAACCTTCCCGCATCGCTTCGATAGACGTTTCTGCCCACCCATACAGTAGCGGGTGCTTTGCATTAACGAGGATGTCGGCTGCTTTTTCGTAGGCTTCTTCCCAGCTTATTTCCTTGAATTCATCAAGCTTGTTTGCACGCCATAATGGTTTGGTTAGTCTGTGCGAACCAGGCGCCGTTATGTAGTTCGCCGAGCCAATCTTACACGCATTACGAACCTCGACAATAGTTTCCCCTTCGAGGTCAACTTCTAAGTCATCGCAATTTGCCCCGCAAAAGGCGCAAGTACAATCTGTCACAGTACGCTTGTCTACCATTCGCTAAGACTCCCCTTCCAGAATATCTCGATGTAAGAATTCTGCATAAATTGGATTTTTAGCATAATTTATGAAACACCACCAGCCATCACGACAGAACCCGCGCCGAGTTGGCTTATATTGTGCACATTAGTCAAGGTTCTCTTACATGTATGCATTAAAAAATTTAGTTCTGTCAAAAGAAATGTAGACAATTGAAAAAGAAGTTTATGGAAAAAGCGAATAGAGTCCCTCACTAGATAGTGATTTTAGAAATCTCCTTTATGATAAAGTAGTTTTTTGTCAAGGATTATATGGTAAGAATTTTATAGTTTGGAGGAGCAACGTTATTGGATTAGTAAATACATGTGCAAGGAAGTGAAGCGTATTATGTGGTTCTGGTATTGTCCAATCTTGGCCTTCGGCGAAGGAGCTCTCGACCACATTGAAAACGTGCCTGGGGAGAAGTGTTTCATCGTCACTGACCCAGACATCGTGAAACTTGGGATGTTGAAGCTTCTGACCGACAAATTAGACCAGTATGGGAAGAAGTATGAAGTTTTTAAGGATGTCGAACCCGACCCGAGCGAAGAGACGTGCTTGAAAGCGGCGAAACAGTGCCAAACCTACGCTCCCCAACTCATCATTGCGTTAGGCGGTGGGTCATCGATCGATACCGCCAAAGCGGCTTGGGTCATGTACGAGCGGCCAGATCTCGTAATTGATGATATGCATCCCTTCCAGAAGATGGGCCTTGGAACGAAAGCCAAACTCATCGCGATTCCCACCACCAGCGGAACTGGGGCTGAAGCCACGTGGGCAATCGTAATCACACGCCGCCGTGCAGACGGGGTTTTTATGAAGCTCGAGCAGGCCAACAAAGAGTGCATTCCCACAATTGCAATCGTAGATCCTATCTTCCCAGGCGGTATGCCACCCAAACTTACCGCCGCTACTGGATTTGACGCCCTCGGGCATTCCGTGGAAGGTTTGCTAG
>MBAA01000184.1:12032-12350 GCA_001940655.1 Promethearchaeota archaeon CR_4 | reverse complement strand
GGCACAACGACTTCTCGGACGCGATGGGTTTCCACGCGATGGATCTCATCTTCAAATATCTCCCGCGTGCGGTAAAAAATGGTCAGGATAAAGAAGCCCGGGAAAAAATGCATAACGCTGCTACTATGGGGGGGTTGGATTTTGGTAACTCGCAAGCTATTATCGGGCATTCCATGGCACACGTGCTGGGCGCATTCTTCCACGTCACGCATGGTATTGGTGTAGGCTTGTTCCTCCCCTACATCTGTCAATATTGCATCAATGACACCAACACTACATTTTCTGTGGATACTTTGGGCGGCGCTGCCAAACGAATCG
>MBAA01000184.1:11687-12020 GCA_001940655.1 Promethearchaeota archaeon CR_4 | reverse complement strand
GGACGGACGACTCCAAGACAGCCGCCACCGCATTGGTCAATAGGATCAAAAAACTTCAGAAAGAAACGAATTTTCCAACGAAAGTCGCTGATCTTCACATTGATAAAGGAGAATATGATCAAAAATTAGACATTATGGTGTCCCAATGTATGGAGTCCTCCGTTGGGGTAATGTCTCCCCGATCAATCGGCAGTGAAGAGTTCAAAAAACTCTACCAATATGCGTGGATTGGTAAGGATGTGGATTTCTAACTTTCTCTTGATATCTTTTTTATAGATGTTGCATTAAACTTAAGAAATTCTAAATTGAAAAAAATATCCGTTTCGTGGATGA
>MBAA01000184.1:6402-11654 GCA_001940655.1 Promethearchaeota archaeon CR_4 | reverse complement strand
AATCATCGGATCTCGCCCCGATACCTCACGAAAATAAGATTTGGATAGCAATAATTGCAGGAATTTTGATCGTAGGATTTATCATCTTATTTAACCTACTATAATCTTCAACATATGGTGACCTCTTGATACCTTCCTTTGGGAGGGCAGGAGATATTTTATATGGCAGGAGACGCGTTCCCGACCCACAAGTTGAAAGTCAAGAAAAAAGCCTGGTTGGAATTCGAGGGGAAAAACCTGTTGGGTGAGGGAGGTGCAAGTCTGTTACAGGCTATTGCCGACACCCAATCCCTCACGATCGCGGCGGAACAACTCGGATATTCTTACAAGTATGCGTGGATGCGCCTGAAAAAGCTGCACGAGCGCACGGGACTGCCAGTGGTTGATTCCCACAAGGGCGGGCTTGGTGGCGGAGGGCGAGTAACGCTCACTCCGTGGGGGAGAATCATCCTCGAAAAATTCCAGCATGCAGAGGAGTCCAATGCCAAAGATATTGGTTGAGTTAGCATCCCCCCTTTCTATTCAAATTAAATGGCGCAAGCGAGAATTTGAGGTCGACTCTCTGCAGCAAGTTGTCTCTATCCTGCACGCGACTTTTCCAGTAGAGATGCGGAACGTCTATTTCGAACCAGATTCGCAAATGCCAAAATCGTATTTACTCTTTTTTTTGAATCACGAAGACATCCGGCGGAAGGAAGGATTTGATACAGCACTCCACAACGGCGACCTGTTGCAGGTAGCCATCGCGCTTGGTGGCGGATGATCGCAAATCTCACTATAATTGCTGTAACTATTAACTTTTCTCGTCATATTATCCTGTTGAATGGTGGATTCTTGATCACATCTACCAACTTTAAAAATAATAGGTTCTAAGCTCTTTATGATCGTTATTACTTTGTGTCTATATCGATAATTAAATCGAAGGGATGCAAGTTGAATAAAAAACTGATTGGTTTGATTGTAATAGTAGTCGGCGCTACCGTGGTCTCTGCCCTGATTGCAGTATGGTATGTTGACTCGTCGAATACTCTCACGTTGCAGACCACCACGAGTATGAATGATACGGGATTTTTGCAAGAAATTCGACAACCCTTCCAAGACGCGACAGGAATCCGGTTGCGCTGGATATCGGCAGGGACAGGTGCTGCCCTTGCAGCCGCAGGTGAAGGTAATGGTGACCTCGTGATTGTGCATTCCGCCACTGCGGAGAAAGAATTCATCAACCACTCGAGCACGAAAGAAAGCTATAGTGGAAAAGGGATCGCCCGGGTGAATTTTGCCTACAATTACTTCGTTGTTGTTGGCCCCACTGCCGATCCTGCAGGCGTGAACGCAACCGACTCCCGGACAAATGGAACGAAGGCATTCAACAAAATTTGGATGCGGGTTCGTGACGTGGGAGACGTGATCTTTGCCTCCCGGGGGGATCAATCCGGCACCCACAACAAGGAAAATTCCACGTGGGTAGCTGCAGGCAAATATAATGGAAGCTATACCTACATGGACGCGTCTTTCAATTCAACCTGGTACAAGAGTCTTGGGAAAGGTATGGGTGACACGTTGGTCTACGCCAACGAAGAAGGCGCCTATACGCTGACGGATTATGGCACGTGGTTGAGCAAGCGATCTAGCTGCACGAATTTAGCACTACTTA
Source organism: Promethearchaeota archaeon CR_4 (assembly GCA_001940655.1). GTDB lineage: Archaea > Asgardarchaeota > Lokiarchaeia > Sigyniarchaeales > CR-4 > CR-4. The sequence goes on along the minus strand of MBAA01000184.1, from coordinate 10,000 downwards.
TGGGAAATGCCGGTGACTTCAAGAATACATACTCTGTCATCTCGATCGACCCTGACCTCTTCCCCTCCGTAAAGTTTGAGCTCGTGAAGAGATTCTACGCGTGGTTACTGAACGAGAACACCGGTGGATTGAAGGTAATGGCTGACTTCAAGATCGATGGTGAAGCTGTTTTTACGAAGCTCGTGCAATGCAACTGCACGTGTGGTAGTGCCAAGTGTATGGTCGAGAATGGCGAATTGCACGCATGGTTCCCTGATATGCCCTTCTGTCCCGCCACGAGCTCTCTTGTCGATGCTTCAAAACGAGTTACGTCATACGTATATACGGGTTAGAACGGGTATTTTATTAATACAACAATGCATAAAGTCGAATGAAATATGAGTTCAATCTTGGATGGCTTCTTAGAAGCCCTTTACCTTCTTTTTACTTTTGATCCCGAGATTTACCAAATAATGTTTATGTCATTATACGTGTCCGGGATGGCCACACTCCTTGCAACGGTGATCGGGGTACCCTTAGGTGCGGTTATTGCCATAAAAAAATTCCGCGGGAAAGAAATATTGAGAAACGTGACTTACACGATGATGGGATTACCCTCTGTGGTTGCTGGTTTGATTATTTTCCTACTCCTCTCTCGTAGTGGACCTTTCGGTATGTTAGGGTTGCTCTATACACCCTTTGCAATCATTCTCGCCCAATTTGTATTAGCCTTACCTGTTGTAGCAGGGATAAGTATCTCTGCGGTGGCCAGTGTCCCAAACGAGATCCGGGATGCTGCGATCTCATTGGGAGCGGATAACTGGCAATGCATTTCTAAAATACTAGGTGAAGCGAAAATGGGCTTGATCACTGGCATCATTACAGGATTTTCAACCTGTCTCTCAGAAGTAGGGGCCGCGATGATGGTCGGTGGGAACATCCAATTCGAGACAAGAGTGTTGAGCACCGCCACAGTGCTAGAAGCGGAACAGGGTTATTGGGGAGTTGCACTTGCCCTCGGTATGATCCTTCTGATTTTAGTCTTCGTAATTAACTATCCCCTCTTGCGACTCCAGAAGAAGAACCTCAATTTACTGAAAAACAGGGTGAAGAGATAATGGCTATTCCTGCTGCAGAGTGGACATCCATACTTGACATCAAGGACTTTTCAAAGACCTTTGATGGAACCACGAACGTCCTCGAAAATATATCTTTCCAAGTCTCGAAAGGGGAAATCTTTGTAATCATTGGGCCAAGCGGCGTTGGAAAAACCACGCTACTACGTTTAATCAACCTGTTGGAATTTCCAAGTGCTGGTTCTCTTATGATTAAAGGGATTGATACAACGCCTTTAACTCAAAAGCAACGATTGGAACTCCGACGGAAACAAGGGATGGTTTTTCAGTCAACAATCCTCTTTAATGAATCCGTTTATGCAAATGTGGCATATGGACTAAAGATCCGGGAAGTACCGAAGAATGAAATAGACGAAAAAGTCTCTAAAGCGTTAAAAGTCGTTGGATTGGAGGACCTAAAATACAGACACGCGAAAACCCTCTCGGGGGGGGAAACCCAGCGGATTGCCATTGCCCGTGTCCTAGCATATGAACCCGACCTGCTTCTATTGGATGAACTGACAGCGAACTTGGATCCAAGTAATACCGCTAAGATTGAAAAAGTCGTGAAGGATGTGCGTGACACTTTCGGGACTACAATCCTCGTCGCGACCCATAATATGTTCCAAGCTAAGCGGATCGCAGACCACGTTGCAGTTCTCTTCAATGGACGATTTATTGAAGTAGGGAACCCCCAAATCGTTTTTGAACACCCCCAAAATCCACTCACAAAGTCATTCATCAATGGGGAATTGATCTATTGATCCTTTTTTCTCAATCCTTGAAGTTCTTGACTTTCCTTTGTTTTATACAACCCAAATCTATTAATTTGCTATCCGAACTACTGCCTGAAATTGGAAATAATTGGTGATGCAAATATGAAAATAAGTGCGAGAAACCAGTTGAAGGGAAAAGTGAAAAAGATCACTGATGGCGCGGTCAATTCCGAAGTGGTGATTGAATTGCCCGGTGGTCAGGAAGTGGTCGCGATTATCACGAAAGAATCGGCTAAGAAACTCGGTCTTAGTGTAGGGAAGCCGGCGTATGCTATCATCAAGGCATCGAGTGTTATGCTCGGCGTTGATTAGACCTTACTTTATTTTTTTTAAAATAATTCTATTTCGTTTGTCTATTTCTAAATAAGAAAGGGTAATATGAGGTATCAAGGGTTTATGTTGCTAGAAGCGGCTTTCGGGCACAATTACTGATTATACTTCTTAATGATCTTGAAGATTCTTTGGATGTCTTCTGGCGAGAGCATTGGTTTCTGGTTGCCCTTATCTGCTGATTTGGAGTCTTCTTTCTTGGTGTCCTTATGCTTGAAATGAGATTTCAGCGATTTATACCATTCTGGCTCCATAGCTCAGCACTCACTATCCCTTACTGCCCACTTCAAACCAATAAAGGATGTGGCACTGAAATATACGTGAACCGAGATGTATGTAAGGTAATAACGGAAACACACACTACCAATACGATTATATTTTGTCATTAAAGTAAGTGAGGGTAGAGATAAGCTTCAAGGGGATGCCCTCCGTGACAGGTTATTTTGGTAAACTCCTAGCCGTGGATCTAACATCGGGTAAGATAAATGATGAACCTCTCGATAATGAGTGGTGCAAGCTCTTTGTAGGTGGGTCTGGTTACGCTTGCCGGTACTTGATTGATAAAGTGGGGAAAGACACGGACCCTCTGGGAGCTGCGAACATCCTTCTGATTATGACGGGGCCGATTACGGGTACCACAGCACCGACATCTGGTCGATGGGTTGTGTGTTCTAAGTCTCCTCTTACGGGATTGTGGGGCGAGTCAAATTGCGGGGGAGAATTTGGCGCACAACTTAAAATGACGGGATATGATGGGATTGTCATCACGGGATATGCTGCGAAACCGACCTTCTTGTCTATTAATAATGGTAAAGGCGAGCTCAACGATGCTAACGACCTGTGGGGACTCGGCGCATTCGAGACCCATACCCGTTTGAAGGAAAAGGTGGCAGATAAGATGGCAAAGGTTGCCTGCATCGGACCAGCTGGGGAGAAGCTCGTGAAATTTGCCATCGTGGCCTCGGAAGAGCGAGCTGCGGGCCGTTCTGGGATGGGTGCGGTGATGGGAGCAAAGAAATTGAAGGCAATCGTGGTTCGAGGGAAAACTAAGGTTCCCCTTGCAAAACCAGAAGAATTCAAGGAATCCGCCAAGGAAGCTCACGTGCTCGCGATGGAACCGTTCACCACGAATATGATGAAGGATCTCGGTACTGCGGGCCCGGTGGATCTTTATAACATCTATGGCGAATTACCGGTTAAATTCTACCGCAAGGGAGCCTTTGATGGTTTCTATGACATATCTGGGGCAACGATGAAGGAGACCATCTTGGTGAAAAATCGCCATTGTTATTCATGTCCTATTGGATGTGGGAGGGTGGTAGAGGTGAAAGAAGAAGGCCCTTGGAAAACGCCCGTGACTGAGGGCCCCGAATATGAAACCATCGCCGGATTCGGGTC
>MBAA01000184.1:2637-6342 GCA_001940655.1 Promethearchaeota archaeon CR_4 | reverse complement strand
TGGGATTGACACGATATCCGGAAGCACAGTCATTGCAATGCTTATGGACATGTTCGAGCAAGGGAAAGTTACCACCAAGGATTTGGATGGAATGGAAGCGAAATGGGGCGATCCGGTCATCGTTCAGCAACTCCTCGAAAAAATTGCCAAGCGAGAGGGGATCGGGAATGTCCTCGCAGACGGGTCAGATGCCTTGGGAAAGAAGTTTAATGTGGATCAGGAGCAAATTCCAACCATCAACGGTATCGAGGTCACCTATCACGACCTTCGTTCGTGCTATGGGATGGCCATCGCATACGGGTTTAGCTGCAACGGGCCAAGTCAACACAACGCGTTAGATGCCTATAACATTCAACTCGGACAACCTTTCCCGGAAATTGGCGTGAATGTTGTTGACAAGTTCGAGATCAGCGATGTGCTCGCGGAGACGATGGCACTCGCCCACGATTTTCGGGCCTTCACGAATTCGGCCATCTACTGCTCCTTCTGTCTATTTGGGGAGACCAAGATGGGCAAGCTCATTGAATTAGCAACGGGGAACGTGTATGACGTCCCTACCATCAAGACCACTGGTAAGCGGATATTTGAATTAAAACGCCTGTTTAACTTGAAAATGGGCCTCACGGGTGCGTGCGATCGCCTCCCTGCCATTCTAACCACAGCGACACCAGATGGTGGCGCGGAGGGCAAATCCCCAGACTGGAGGACGTTATTTAAAATGTACTATAAGGCCCGCGGGTGGGACGACAACGGAATTCCGAAACCCGAGACGTTACAAATGGTAAATTTGGAAGGGATAAAATTTTAGTGCAAGATTTTATGTCTGGAAAAGAAGATCAGAGATAACTTAGTTTTCCTGTTCCCGTATTCTGGATCTCCTCAATAAATCGAAAAATCTGTCCCATCTCGTCCCTGGATGCCGTCTTTTTCGTCACTAACTTGTATAAAACCTTCCCAACACCGTTTAAGATCAAGATCGTGGGATACACCAGTCCAGAATGAATTTTTCCCCCTGATTGTAACTGTTCCCCATTTATTGCCCCGAGTAAAGTCAGAATTTTCCCTTCCGGATCGCTGAGGATGGGAAAGGGGAGGTTAAGCTCTTTCACCACGTCAAGAGATTCTTCCAAAGGGGGGTAGCTTATGGTCAGGAGTTGAACTCTCTTTGCATTAAATTCTTCAAATTTCTCCCGTAAAAACTCTAATTGTGCCTTACATGGTGTACACTGATTTTTTCGATAGACAACGAGCACCGCGAGAGGCATTGAAAGGTCAGAAGGGAACCTAAAAATCTTACCGCTAGTGGAAAAGCACTCGAAAGGAGGGACATTGCTCCCAACTTCCGCCAATTATTCCACCCGGGTGGATTTTTGTTCTGCGAGGGCGATAATTTTTGGTAAGTCTCGATGGACGTTATAGACGGGAATGCCACGAAATTCGTGCAATTCTTCCGAGATTGCCCCCGAAATGCAATACGTGTTGGTGTCAACTAACTTTGCCAATTGAGCAGTTTCTGCGGCACACACGATGCGCGGCATACGTTCGTCCTTGAATCCTTCCACAATCAAGATGTCCGAGGTGATTCTTCCGAGAATCTCGAGAAGTTTTTGCGACTGGTGCCAGTGGTAGACCGTATCTTTCAGTCCTCGGCCCACGATAAGTCGTGCGCCTGTTTGAGAATATCGCCACGTGTCAGATCCTTCCATGTCGGGTTGGTAATTCTCATTGTGGATGTCCTTGATAACGACTACGTTTTTCCCTTGCGTGACAAAATGCTTAACCATGGCTTCTAGCAACGTTGTCTTTCCTGAATTAGAAAAACCAATCGCGTTGATGAGGAGCATAGATGAATCGACACGAAAATTGTGAGTGAATCATAAAAAGTTTAACGCCTTGGGGATCGATAACTGCAGAATCGACTTGCTGTTACTTTTTCGGGCGTGAAGCTGGGTTGATGACAACTTTCAGTTCTTTATATTGACTCGGCACCATATTCAGGGTTTTTATCATGCCCTCGATTCCTTGGCCGATGATGTCTTGCACGAAATCCTTAATCGGGATTTCTGTTCCGTCAATTGTGATTTTCACGTAATCTGGCATTCTTTTCCCTTCGAATTGTTGTGTGACTTAAACTAAGCTATATACACATATAACCTACTTCCCTACCCTTCTTATCAATTAAGTTCTCGATTGTTGTGGTGTGTCGCAATTCCAGCAAGAAAATTTCTACACCCTGACGGGCGATTCAGCATTGAGGTGCGCCAGGATCCAAGTACCCACCGGAGCACGCTGCACGTGTTTGATAATGAGGAAGAGATCTTAGAAATTCCTTGTGTACATGTTGTCGTGGAAACACAAGTAAGTCAGCTGGAGCAGGCACAAAGCGTGGATGACGTGATAAACCTCCCCCGTGAACATAAAATTGGCAGTGAACCCGCCAAAGGGGGATTTATTTCTGATGAAGACCTTTTTTGGGCACATTGCTCGAACATACAATATTGGATCGAAACAGGCATGCCACCGGAAGGCTTGGCATCAAATTTGAGCGTTCCCATCTTGAACGCGTTCGCGGGGCGGGATTCCCAATTTGCTAACCGCCTTGCTTTTCTAGTAGAAGATATTGTCATTCGAACACCACCAAACCGGCAGCCTGTCGTGGTGGAGCGCTATGGATCATTATTGCCCGGTATGTGGTGGTTGGACCACTCGGAGTTTATCCAAAAAGTCAGTCCTGAAGTACTCCTTAATCCCGCCCGCGATCCATACTCCCCACCCGCATTGTTAGAATTACTCGCTCAATCCGTTGAACCCCGCGTTCGGAATGGTGTCGCTACCAATCGTGGGATTCCACCATCTGCCGCTCGTCAATTGGCAAGAGACCCTTTTATGGACGTACGTTATGCCCTAGCACGTAACCCCCATACCCCTCCAGATCTATTGCTCGAGTTCGCTCGTTATCGCCACATTCTTATGCGGGAGTCAATCGCCAGAAACCCAGCTGCACCCGTTGAAGCCTTAGCAATCATCTTAGAAAATAGTGGAATGCAAATTCAACAAGCAGTTCTCGAAAATCCTGCCTGTTCACGGGAATTTTTGGAGCAAATCGCCGCAACACACTCTTCTAATTTAGTGAAACAAATTGCGCTGCAGCAATTGCAGGCGCGATCTCAAACATCGAAAAATGAGTGAATGTGCCCCCAAAATAGGCCAAGGAGTTTCTTATTTAATCCTGAATAAGGATTAAAGTTTTTAACGCGAAAGACAGAAGATAGATCGAGTTACGAATATTGGAGACCAAGCATATGGCATTGTTCGGAAGCAAGGAATGGTGTGAAGCCTATTATAATAACCTGAATGCGTCCAAGGCGTATGAAGATGCCGCGAAGACGTGGGAAGGGGACTTTGTTTTTGTGATTAGAGCTGATGGTAACCAGAAGCAGGACATGTACTTCTACATTGACCTCTGGCACGGCAAGGCTCGCTCGTGGGAGCTCATTTCCTCGCCGGACGCCAAAAAGGCTGAATTTGTTTACGAGGGTCCCTATGGGAACTATAAACTACTCGCCCAGAAGAAGATTGACCCGATTCAAGGCCTTATGACGGGGAAATTCAAACTCAAAGGCAACATGGGCAAAGTTATGCGTGCCGTGAAAGCGGCGCAAGAACTTGTTAACACGATCATTGCCACAGACACGCAATTTGTTT
>MBAA01000184.1:1889-2609 GCA_001940655.1 Promethearchaeota archaeon CR_4 | reverse complement strand
TTTTACCTTTCTCTCTTTGTTCAAGAATTGAAAATTTTACGAGTTGCTTTGATTGTGCTAAGTTTTAGGAAGGGTTCCCTGATATAAATTGAAAAATGGTTAATATCCCAAAATAGGGAATATCGATGCTTTTTCGTCCCCCTCCTTGCTCGAAAGAAAGATAAAAACTGATTGATAATGATTTAAGAAAAGAAAGGATAGGTGTTCACAAGCCCACACCGATCGTATTCCCAATTCCAGCCAAAATGACCTTGGAACCCTCGCGTGTTCGCAGGCGAATTGATTGCTTGATCGAATTGACGATATTCGGGACGGCTTTTGCAATTGGTTTCTTCATCGTGGTGATTGCATCCTCCAGAGATTCGCGGCAAACGAAAGCGTCAACGGGAATCTCCTTCTCCGTGCTCGCGGCCTCGATCTTGAACTTTTCATTGCCGATACCCCCTATTGCGGCTCCTACACCAACCGCAATCGAACCCGTTGTATCTCCTTCCATTTTCAATCCCGCGTCAATCATGAAGATTCGTGAGATGTTGTCCCCCTCTTTTTGGACTAACTGTTTAATCAGTTCCCCTGGTTTGCCAACACACCCGCCGGGGCCTCTGGCACGAACCACTAGCACTTCCCGATTCTCGAAATTCACCCGTTGGAGGGTGGTTTCTTGAACCAATTCTTCTGCAGGAACCCCTGTTTGATTGTTTACATCCCGGATGAAATACG
>MBAA01000184.1:0-1876 GCA_001940655.1 Promethearchaeota archaeon CR_4 | reverse complement strand
GCCGAGACCATCCCCGATTGGAGAAGCTTCTTCGAAGGCCTTTGCTGCATCTTTGTAGGCTCGGGCGAGGTTCATGATTAACCCGAGCTGCATTTCCACTTGCATAGCCAGAATGTAGGACTTCGTTTTTTTTGCAAGTAGAAAGTAGTGGCGGATGAGACGGTAAATTTGGTCGACAGCCATCCCCGCTTCGATGAGATTTTCGAGACTCATCTGTTGTTCCCGGGTTGCTTGTGGGGTAAGGGTTTTTGTTTCCTCCTTGAACCGTTCGTCTCTCACGTCTAAGAGGTGGTCTATCTTGGGCACAATTCCTGCTGGATCAAGAGAAGTGGGCATAATTTCCACAAATCCCATGAACTCTTCCAGCATTGCCTCAATCTCCTTGGGCGTCTTCGACCCCTGAGACAATTTCTGGATTTTCATAACAAGAATATTCTTCACTTTCAAGTTCCACTTTTTAAGCTTCTCCAGGGAACCTTCTACGGTCTTTAGGGATCGGTATGATTGGATCTTAGTGCCGTAGAACATGCTGATGACGAGAAACGCGAGGAAAGCAATTTGGAAAATATAAGAAAGCGGATCGGCGGTTGTGGTTCCAATTTGCCACATATTTTTTGGCCTCTATGATTATAGAATTCTGTGCGAATATTATGAAAAAAGGAAATTAAGGTTTAAAATGATGCCTTTTCACGGAAATTCGCATATCTTTTTTATGCAACTTTACTTTGAATTCTAAAACCATATTATCATTGCGAGGACAATTACGTGCTGATTGACGAAGAAGAGGATGAATACGCGGAATACCTGAAGAAAAATCGAAAAAAATCATTGAAGTCATTGCTGAAAGCAATCGTGATCGTAGTAGCATTTGTCGGAGCTTACTTCCTCATACAGCTGGGTTTCGCGGGGGGCGAACAAGGGATGAGTTACACGATCCTTGGATTCTTGTTAATATGTGGACTCTCTTCTTTGATGTCCCTCCGACCTGCGAAGAAGAAGACTCAGCGGCAGACCCTCACCATTCTGGGGTGCACCGATCCGAGATGTAAGGGTAAAAGAGTGAGGGATTACCAAGATGGAGATTATGTATACAAGGAAGAGGGCAGATGTGCGGCGTGTGACAGTGTCCAGCGAATTGAAGAGATCTATTCCGTAAAATTGAAAAATCCGAAACAAGCAAAAAAACCTCGGCAAGAGAAAAAGAAAATTGAGATCGTTCCTAGAACGTGACCTTAATTGAAAATGGATCGCTTTGCTGTCGCCGGGTTAGGTGGTACGTTTGACCATCTCCACAAAGGACATTATTCCCTATTGAAGACTGCATTTAAAGTTGCAGAGAAAGTTATCATCGGGTTAACTATCGACGTGATGTTGACGAATAAAGCGTATGCAGAACAATTACAATCCTACGAGGTGCGCCAGCAAAAGATTATTGATTTCGTAAGTACCTTCACAAATCCCGCTCGGGTTTCATTCGTGCCTTTGAATGATCCTTTTGGTCCCGCTATCACGAGTGATGAGATAGAAGCACTCGTTATATCCGCAGAAACCTTACCCAACGCAGAGAAAATCAACCAACTTCGCGCGGAAAGAAAATTACCACCAGTGGTCCTAGTCGTCATCCCTCTTTTTCCGAACGGAGATGGGGAAAAGTTATCCTCGACCGAAATTCGGGCTAAACTTGCAGTGAAAAAAGCCCGGAAAAAAACTAAAAAAAGTGCGAAACAAAAGAAAAAGTTAGTCCCAAGTAAACGTGTGCAAGTTTGAATCCCTATGAAACCTTGTCGTTCCCCTTTAAAGCTCAAGGGAATTTCCCGATCTGCAGGTGTTAGGTTTCATCTTTTTATGTTTAATTAGCCAAGGCAATTGATCCCAG
>MBAA01000024.1:7037-8056 GCA_001940655.1 Promethearchaeota archaeon CR_4 | reverse complement strand
AAAGTTAGAGATTAAAGACACGTTTGATGTTGGGTTTTTCAACGCCTACCCCGAGGATACTGAATTTTCGCAAGGAGTCTACAAATGCACGAATGCATTTTCGGGATCCCTGTCCATCTTCAAGGAAAAGGCCGCGGTCATTATCATGTCCGCGGGCACGGAAGGGCGGGGGTATCATTCCCTCCTCTGGGAAACCGGCGCGAAGCTGTATACTAATGCAGGAAACAATCCCCCCTTCAATAACCTCGTGTCGGGCCGGCCTTTCGGCGTGTTCTGCCCTAACGTGACTCGCACGGACGTCCTCCATTTCTATCCCAAAAGCACGATGTTCCACCCGAACTTCAGTGACCTACTTCAGGCGCTAGAAGGAAAAGTAGGCCCAAGTCCGAAAGTGGCGGTTTTCCCCACGAGCATTCAGCTTTTCTAGACTCTCGGATATTTTACTTATCAAGGAAAACCAAATCTAGGGATTACTTAATTGGCACAACAATTAATACCGTGCTCCCCTTAAAACCTGCGAAAAGAACATTAAATTGTTATTGATCCAGAGCAATACGCAAGAGATAGGCAACGTAACAATATGAAGATCTCACTAAATTGGAATGAGCAAAAAGCGAGCGAATAATCTTCCAAGAAATTCTCCATTATTTTACAGTCAACGGGAAAAACAAGCCAGAGATAAGTCGATTTTACAAAGCGTTTAATTTAACATGGTATTAAATCTAAAATCTTTTTGGTTTCAAGGTTAATTCTGATCTTCCCTGTCATCCGCACAAATCTCAGAAACGTGCAATTCATCGTATTTTCACTTAAAAACAAACAATTTCATTATCCTAGATCAAAAAAGGCAGGTAATGATGCAAATAAATGATTTGGGGGTATTTATCGAATATAAGCGAAGGAAAAAGTGAGGGCAAGAAAAGGAGTCAATCATAAATGCCAATAGCGATATAGTAACGTCGTGGACAGCCGGCAGTTTAACATCGACTTCCTCGCGCGGAAGCTCCGAGACGCCGAAG
>MBAA01000024.1:3855-6927 GCA_001940655.1 Promethearchaeota archaeon CR_4 | reverse complement strand
GAAGAATCCCAGGAGAAAATCTCCTCAGCGAATTCGCCTAATTCACCTACCACACAAATAACGGTAAAAAAAGGGACACAAACCCCGAACGAAGGGGATACTCCCACTGCGGTAAGCACCGTAATAACCCAAATAGATCGCAAAAAGCTGGAAGACAAAGTCATACATCTGAGACGGGCAGAAGAGATTTTCCAGAATGAGTTCATTGACGGGCATTACGAGGCGTGTGTGGACATCCTCTCGCTCCTCGTTAGTTTGTCCGAGGAGCTCTGTGACATCGTCAGGCGAGAACTCTACCTTCACCTCCGGCAGATCATCAGAGACCGCTTACCTGACAAACACGAGATGACAATGCTGAACCCTGCGATGGCCGAAGCCATCGAGCGCCAGAAACGCGTCGCCCTCATCTGGGAACGTCAACTGAAATTCGAAGAGGCACGCAAGGAATATGACGAAGTGCTGCGCATGGCACGGAACATGAAGGATGATCTTACCGCCACGTTCTGTGAGCACAGACTCGCGCAACTGGCAGTATGGGAAGAAGAGATTGCCATGTCAGACCTCACACCATGGGAGGTCAAACCCTTCCGGTTACTTTTTACGTCACGCTTTGATTGCTTGGAGGTATTCCCCGACAAGATCGCAGCCGAGGAACGAAAACAGGCACTCGTGGCACAGCGGGTCAATCCCGACAACGTGAAGATCGTTACCATCGTTCGCTCGCGTTTCAAGACCCAGGGACCATACAACGGCAATGGAATTTGTTACGGCCTCTACATCCGGCGGGCGTGGGACGTTGAAGAGTAAACCATAACTCGTAAAGGAGTATCGGGACAAAACTCTAAAAAATCCTTTTTTAGACACCGTTAGCTGGTTTGATACCAAACAATCTCCCAACGCGGTTTCAAAGAGCTTTGGAATCTCGACCGAAACATTTACATGAGACTCACGGAGAAGGGACTTGTGACAGCGGACAAGTTCGTCATCACCGGTCGTCCAGGAACGGGCAAGAGTTCGCTCCTCCGGGGCCTCGCGCTATTCGCAGAAGACTTGGGATTGGCTTACGCGGCAATATTTATGCCAGAGGTGCGGAAAGGGAAACGGCGAGCAGGATTTGCTATTGAAAGTGTCACTTTCAATCCCCAGACTGAAAGTACTCCTGTAAAAGAAAGGAAAAAGGCGACAAAAATAACGCACCTGACACCATTCGTGCATCTCATCCATCAAGCGGGAAATCTTTCCCCATCTCTCGATATTCCCAACCGTGTTGGCCGCTATGACGTGAATCCCCGCGTTGTCGGAGAGATGGTCGTCACCCCGCTCCAAGCGATACTGCATACCGGAACCATTTCACTGGTCTTCCTTGACGAGGTGGGGCCTATGTATCTCAGGCATCCCCCGTTCCTCGATACCCTACGCAACCTCTTGAAAGCTCCCACTTCTTGCTTCATTACCCTCGCGGACGGCACCGACCCAGCCATCCAAGAAGAAATTCGAGCCCACCCGCGTGTCGAAATGTTTGTCCTCACATCTGATAACCGGGATGCTTTGTTAAACACCTTCATCGCCCAATTGGTAGATAAAGCGGCGTGCGAATGATTTTATAAGGGGGTAAAGCAAAGGGTAAAATATTCGCGCGTAAAACCTCGATTGAAATGGAATCGTAGGGGCGAAACAGCCGAGTGATCCCGTTGCAGTCAGAACGAGGGAAGTATATGACGTTGATCGATGCAGCTAAGAGAGGCGACCTAAAGCAAGTGAAAGCTTGTCTTAGAGCGGGGGAAAATATCAACCAGATAGACGAAAATGGATGGACCGCGGTGGCACATGCCATTGACTTGAAGAAAACGGAAGTAGCCGTGTACCTTATCCGGCAAAGGTGCGATTTATCAACCCGCGTGGGAAGGATCCGCCGTACACTCGCCGAAATGGCCGCCCAGCACGGGTTAGTGAACATCCTCCAAGAAATTGCTAACCGACACTTCGACGTGCGGGCACCGAATGATCGTGGGGCTACCCCTCTCCATACTGCGGCATACTACGGACAGGTGCAAACATGTGTAGCACTCCTCAAGATGGGCGAAAAAGTCAACGTTCGAGCAAAAGATGACACCACACCCCTCCATGATGCCGCTGACCAAGGACATTTAGATGTCGTGAAAGTCCTCTTAGACTATAAAGCCGACCCAAATGCGCGAGATGAAAAAAATAACACTCCCTTAGTCTATGCTCTCAAGCACAGGCGCATGGAAATCATGGAATTGCTCCTGAAAAAAGGGGGAAAGTTGCCTGACCCTGATCCTATCCTATTTTCCGCCGTGAAAAATCGCGTTGCCGAGGCAATCCCGATCTTGGTGAAGGCTGGGGCGAATGTGAATGCTCGGAATGCAGAGGGACAAACGCCCTTGATGGAAGCAGTCGACTCGTGGAATCAAGATGTCATAGTTGCCCTGCTTGATGCGGGGGCAGACCCGAACATAGAAACGAACAAAGTAACTGCGCTTGGAATTGCAATAACTAAGCGCAGGTGGGGTCATGCGACAATCCTCATTAATAAAGGGGCGAATGTGAATGTTATAACCCCAAGTGGGAAGAGTCTTCTTGAAATGGGGATTGAGAATGGTAATAGGGATTTTGTAGAGGCCTGCATATCTCATGGTGCAAACGTGAATCAAGAAGGCCAAAAAATGCCCCTACTGCACAAGGCACTGCAGCTCCCATGGAAGGAGATCGCAGAATTGATCATGAATCACGGTGCTGACCTCACGAAGCAAGATAATGCGGGGCGAACCCCTCTCCTCGTCGCACTTCGACGTAGATGGGATACCATAGCGCAGACAATCTTTGCCAAGGGAGGGGATTTCCTGACACGGAGTAAAGAAGGAGACGCCCCACTCTACGCGGCCCTCGCGACAAAGCAGGAAAGTCTCGCAATGCAGATTCTTGCCCGAGGCGCAAATGTCAAGGATCCTGGCCCAAACGCGAAAACTCCGCTTGATCTAGCGATCGAACACGACCTCCCCAAAGTAGCGGTCGAGATCATCGAACGGGGCGGGTATGATCCCGCGCAGG
>MBAA01000024.1:3069-3839 GCA_001940655.1 Promethearchaeota archaeon CR_4 | reverse complement strand
TTCCTTCATTCTAGCCGCAATGAAGGGATTCCTTGATGTTGTAAAACTTATGACCACTCGTGGGGCAAATCTCCAACAACAAGACCCAACTGGCGCATCTGCCTTGCACTGGGTTGCCGTGAAGGAAAATGCGGAACTAACGGAGTTCCTATTAGACCACCAAGCAAACCCAAACCTTCAAAATAGTGAAGGCCACACACCCTTGCATTGGTGTGTTGCAGGGGGCAACCCAGCAATTATTAAATTCCTACTATCGCGTGGAGCAAAGAGTACGATAGCAGATCGGGACGGGGACACTCCATTGCACTGGGCAGTAGCAAGCGGCCAGCAACCTATTATAGGAGCTTTCCAAGAAGCTGGCCTCAGTCTTCCACCCATCCCGTTAGCAATGGTACAATTAGCCATCCACGCAAAGACATTATTCTTATTACAAAGCACGGGAGCATTTTCCGCATGAAAACTGCTAGTCCTCTCGAAACCATGTATTTGGAGGGGCACGATGGAGCCCAATACCAAGTACTCATAGTTGAATCAGGATATTACACGAAATACGCAGAACGCAAAGGATGGAAGTATGCCGGGGGGAATTTTGAAAAGCTCCCAACGCTCCGCTTATTCTCGTTCGAGGAGAAAAAAGATTATGCCCACGCGAAACCATCCTCACCAAAGAAATGGCTCGAGATTTTGGGAATTCCCAACACGCGAGTTGTAGACGAGAAGAAGTGGGCAAAAATTTTCGAGAGTATTCCAAACATACCACCCCCAGCGGG
>MBAA01000024.1:0-3004 GCA_001940655.1 Promethearchaeota archaeon CR_4 | reverse complement strand
ACCCGGACAGGTATATCCGGAGCCAAGCATTGGAGGCGATTTTCCGGGTGTGGGGGGACAAGGCGGAACCTGCCATCGCAATGTGCCAACGGGTGCAGAAATCTGCTGTAGCTTTTAGCAACCTCATTTATGGTTTGCGCTGGAACGTGCGGGGTTTGGAGAACTTTGCTCAGATGGCGTTGACCTCAGGTCAAACGAATATCCCTTGGTTAAAGTATACCGATGCAATCCAATTCTATGCCGCGGCTTATCTCGAGCGGGTAGGGCAACAAGATCGAAATATATTCCCTCCACAAGCGCGATTTTTCTGGGATCTTCTCCAATTTTTTTACAGAGTATCAAATTCCCCGGACAAGGAAAAGGAATTTGCGACTGGCACTCCAGCGCGGGCTCGCGAGGTAGCTAAAGTCCTCTACGCGCAAGAACGTTATGCAGCCTTGAAGTGTTGGTGCATTGGAGCATTACAAGCAGGAGTCGAAGATGGCCTCATATGGAAACTCTTGGGTGAATCCTGCAAATATACAATGGTTCCAGGACAAACCAAAGAAATGGTTGAACAACTGGTAGTCGCATGTGAGACAAATGCCGAACGAATGGGTTACGCTAAAGCAGATTTAGACACTCTCGAGGCAATTCGCAACCAAAAGTACGGGAAAGGGGAAGAATCTGAATCTCGGGTTGACATCGATGATGAGGACGAAGACAATAATGACTTTGACGAGGACTTAGATACAGATGAGGACGAAGACGACCGTGAGGAGGAAGACGAAGAAGACAGCGACAACGATGAAGACGAGGACGATAATGAGGAGGAGGAAGAAGAAAACAAAGATAAGGACGAGGAAGAGAGTGAGGGGGGAGATTCTCGACGGGAAAAAGGTCCGGCCAAATATATGGCAGGAAAGGGTCATCGCGGGGAGCCAGAGCAATCTGTCACCCACCTATTTCCCCAGTTATCTGGGACGGACATCCTTGTTGAATTCTTCCTTGGGGAAGGGCTTAAATTAACTGGAAGTCGCCGGAATAACATACTACCACATCAAGAATTGCTGCCATGGGTGGTGCAGCAGTTAGATGATGCCCCGAAAGCGGAATTCTTGCAGAAATATCTCTCACGTTTGTTGGCGCTCTTAAAGGAAAGTAAAGTCCCGGTGGCACCCCTCCTCGGGGGCGCGTTCCGGGTTGTTACCAAGCTCGCTGAGCTTCTAAAAGTCCCCGAAGTACTCGGATTATACGCGGTCGTCCTGGACAAATACTTCGTAGGGATTAAAGGCACGGGGTATCTAGCGCGCCGCATCGTCAGAACGTGGAAAGCATGGGGGAAAGAGAACCCAGATGCCTTCGTGCGGGCCTTGGCCCCGTTCTTGGCCTTCTATCCCCCCTTAGAACCAATGTTCGTCAAAGATAAGGCGAGGTTCAAGGTTATACCTTTTGAATTAGTGAAAGTTACACCACCCCCGCCAGAATTGATGGCAAATGTGAAGGATCTCCTCGGCAAGGTCAAATCAATCCCAGATGAAATCCCGGACGATGACCCTAGCAGACAGGAACAACTTGAAATTTTGCGGCAAGCATTGAATTGTGGCGACACTGTAGAAGCCCTCCTGCTCATAGCAAAAGCTACCCCTTCCGATGTGGAGGCCGAAATGTTCCTACAAAAAGCCATTTCATTGGATCCCAACAATATTCAATTGTGGTTGGTTGCTGCAGATCGCGTTTGGAACAAGTTCAAATATCTCATTGGAGCGTTAGAACGAGAACCAGACAACCCTGCCATTTATTTCGCGTTTGGGATGGCATTAAAGAAGCGGTCTAGGTATCGCGAAGGGATGAGGAAGAGAGCAGTAACTTACTTCAAAAAAGCGATCGAACTTGCCCCAATGAACAGCGAATACCTCACGGAATTGGGTGAGATGCTCCAAAAGGACGAGCAATTTGCCGAGGCAGAGGAAGCCCTCAAGCACGCACTCCTTCTCAATCCCAATGATTTGAAGGCATGGAGTCTACTCTCTCTTCGTTACGTAGATGAAAAGCGATTCCCCGAGGCACAGTATTGCATTGAAAAGGTCCAGCATGCCCTACCCCAACCATCAGAAGATATCCCCAAAATCTCCTTCGAAAATTGGCCAAAACAGAAGGTGCAACCCCGAGATCCTCTCCAAGGGATGGCAAAAGACGATAAGCTTAAAGTAGGCGTCCCAGAACTCCCAGGGAACTACATTCTAGTGAGATTTCTCTTGGGGAACTCGAAACGGCTCGAAAATCGATACAAACGGATTCGTTTGGGTTGTACGTCCATTCTAGCCGAGGAAGCGTGGCGGACTCGGGAAGAGATCTTCCCCGAGGTTTGGGAAGACCATCCAGAGGCCTTGTGGACAATCCTCCTACATGCACAGAATATCGTAATTAGGGATTTTTGTTTGCGGGTGCTCTCCCAGTCATCTAAAGGGCAGAAATTTCTCACACAACAAGAACTTGGACAATTAATAATTGCCCTCAGGACACAACATCTTCACACACAGGAGATCTTCCTCCCACTCGTCATAAAACGCTTGCAGGACTTACCCGAGGTATCTCAGGAGACATTCGAGTTACTGGTTCGACTCGACTCGGTTAAAGCGTGGGACTTGGTGGTCGACCTCTTGACGGCAAACAAGATCAAGTGGACACCCCGGAACTTAGCAATGGTACTCACCAAGCCCACTGTCCGAGTGAGAGAGCTATGCCAGAAAAACGCCCAACAGGTAAGGGCGATTCAAGATGACGTGGCGCGGGAATTCCTCAAACTCGTAGCAGAGGGGGATGTCCCTCTGGAGGCGATCACGTTCCTGTTATTTGAATTTAAACTGAACGTCCCGAACGGTAGTCTCACTCCACTCTTCCAGAGTAAAAGTGAAAAAAACCAAAAACTTCTACTCGAACTTTTATCGAAGTGGGACCCCACAGGGCGAGTGTTATCAGCCCAAGAATTGGCAGCCGGTCTCCAACATCCTGTAAAAGAGGT
>MBAA01000144.1:11130-12313 GCA_001940655.1 Promethearchaeota archaeon CR_4 | reverse complement strand
TCAAGCGTTATTAAGCTCAAAAACTATGAAAAAAATGAATGTCAAATTTTAAACTCTCGCCGAATTTCATCCCGGAAAACCACGAGAAGTTGATGACGGGGTTGGGCCATATTCTTGGCAGTTTTTGTATGTAGTTGGTCTTTCAAGCGTAATAATTTTTCATCCAAATGTTGTGCGAGACCTGCAATACCTTTGTTCGATGGTTCTTGGAAGACGATCATCCGGTAAATGCCGATGGTTCCCATGGCGTCTAACTTATCTGAATCGGATAGAATCTTAGCCTCGATGCTCTCAGGTTTCACCCCAGCGGAAAAACAATGCGAGCGGATGCAATTGTTAATTAGGGCAGCATCTGCGGGGATTATATCTGTTTTTAACATAAAAGGCATAGCTTTTTCAGCCGAGAGAATTGCGTGATTTATCCCCTTTTTTTCAGGTAGATTCTCAAACGCGCGTCCGATGTCGTGTAGATATGCCGCTGCGAGCAAGATGTCTTTGTTACAGGATTCTTGCTGAGAGATTTGTATGCAAAGTTCCACAACGCGTAAAATATGTCCCCAACCGTGGACATCGTCCGGGGACATTAGATTTTTCGCAAAATCTTGAATGTATTGTATTTGCTCTTTAGAAATCAAGCCAATGCACCTCAATTGCCGTACCATCGATCGTAATTTCTACTCCCTTTCCGAGCATAACAGCGCCTGCATTAACGCATTTAGTAATACCAATATTTTCAACTCCCCGAGCCTCGTGAATGTGTCCGCATAGTGCCAGCAAAGGTTGCTTTTCTTCGATTATCCATCGCACAGATCGAGATCCCACGTGTTCGTGTCGTAAATTAAAATCCAACGCAGTATTATAGGGAGGTTCGTGTGTAACTAATATCTGGTGATCTGGAGTCACCCCCACGGAAGCATATACTTCACGGAGGTTTTCTTCAAGTTGAGTTTCGCTGAATGCAGGATTATTAATGAGACCTGTGGCTCCACCCGCACCGATGATTTCATATTCGCCCACAGAAATTACTTTTTTATGGAAAACATTCACATCTGGATGAGAGAAGGGTATCTCGATCAATGCCAGATGATCCGCGTTCCCGTGCAGGAAGTAAAATGGCGCGAGGAACGCTAATTTTTGTATGAACGCTTCAATTCTGGATTTCACTTTCGTGCCATTTGTTAGA
>MBAA01000144.1:10995-11115 GCA_001940655.1 Promethearchaeota archaeon CR_4 | reverse complement strand
TGAAGGGGTGAAGCAGAAAATTACCATCGCGCTATGCCCCGGTGTAGAAGTCGGGAAATTTGTCATCGTGCACGCGGGGTGCGCCATTGAGGTCATGGATGAAATGGCTGCACAGGAAGT
>MBAA01000144.1:9766-10964 GCA_001940655.1 Promethearchaeota archaeon CR_4 | reverse complement strand
TTGGAGCTCGTTGATAACGAATAATTTTTTGGTTTATCACATATTCGGGAAGATATTTTCCTTCACTTCTTCCCACGGGCAGCGACTCAGAGGCGTGCCCCATGCAAGAAGCGTCAATTTATTCTGGACATAGACATGATCCGCAAGAATGATCATCCCTTCGCTATCCCCCTCCATTTTAACCCATTGACCCACCGAGACTCCCGTCCCGAGGATGGCCTCTTTAATGGAAGTAAAATTTCCCACACGCACATTCTCAAATAACACGGACTGGGAGATCTGTACACCATCCCCGATCTTCGCGTTCTTTCCAATAATCGTATAGGGACCAATATGGCAGTTGGATCCGATGGTAACCCCGCTTTCTATAGCCACGGGCGTTTCGACTGTCGTATTTTTCCCGATGGTACAATTGGGGGAAACTAAGGTTTGATCTTCGCCTTTTGATTTGTAATATTCGAGGAGCATTTTATTCGCAAGCATAAAGTCTTTAGGAAGGCCCACATCAAACCAAAGGCCAGAAAAGGGCAGGCAATACACTTTCCCACGATCAACGAGTTGGGGGAATATCTCCCGTTCCATTGAGATTTTCTTTCCCGGAGGAATTAAATTCAGTATGGATGATTCAAATATATTGACTCCGGCATTTATCGGTAATTGGAAAGCATCTTCCTTTTTCACGTCTTTTGGTTTTTCAACGAACTGCTGAACTTTATTTTGACCATCTAACTTCATCACCCCAAATCGACTTGGATCTTCGACTATGTAACCCGCAAGTGTCAATTCTGCTTTTTTGTCTTTGTGATATTTTAGCAGTTGGGCAAAATCGAAGGTGGAAACGATATCACCATTCAATTGGAAAAAAGTATCACCGTCAATGAATTTCTCCGCGTTCTTGACAGCCCCTCCTGTGCCTAGCGGTTCAATTTCTTCAGAATATGTGACTTTAATACCATACTTTGACCCATCCCCGATAACTGCTTGCACAACCTCTGCCATATAATTGATGGCAAGAATAACCTCTGAAACTCCCGCTTTGACCAGTTTCATAATCTGGGTTTCCAAGAGGGTTTTATTTAAGATTGGGAATAGTGGTTTGGGGCGGGAACACGTCAGCGGGCGGAGGCGGGTACCGAACCCCCCCGAGAGTATAACTGCTTTCACCATATATTAGCCTTCCTTGGTAACTTTTTGGCCC
>MBAA01000144.1:9153-9747 GCA_001940655.1 Promethearchaeota archaeon CR_4 | reverse complement strand
TTTCTATTCCCCGCGCCTTGGCTTGTGCAATCGTAAATAGTTGGAGGGGGATTATTTCTCCAATGGACGCCAAGTATTCATTATTAATAGGTTGGGGAGCAAATAAAATATTCGGGTCTTGGGAACCGGGTGCTGTGGAATTGGAAAAGTATGTCACTTTCCCATTCCCCCACCTCTGTGAAATGTTTTGAGCCATTTCGTCCATTAATGGGGCGAGGTCACGATTCGAATTGAGGAGTATTGCACGAAAATTCTGATCAATCACCTCAATCGGCCCATGCCGGAATTGACCTGCAGAAATGCCTTGGGCGGGCACGTGACATACTTCCTGGAAATTTAGGGCCGCTTGGTGGGCTGTTGCCAATGAGCTCCCTCTTGCTATGAAATACAAATGAGAGAAATTTGTGCCGAGGTGTGCCATCATTTTGTCGATGAAATCATCTTTCCTTGAGAGGATCTCCCGAGATTTGTCAATTACCGGGGTGACTACGGTTTTTAAAGCTTGTAAATCTAAAATTGGCGAGAGGAGGGCTGAACTCAGAAAATATTGAACTAGGAGGGTTACAAGATACGTCTTCGAAGTAACGAAGTCTT
>MBAA01000144.1:6753-9146 GCA_001940655.1 Promethearchaeota archaeon CR_4 | reverse complement strand
TGCTAAAGTTGGGAAAATAAGACCTGCTTTTCGTCCAAGGGTGGATTTGGGAGTATTGGTAATTGCCCAAACTTCGGGGGGATTCCGCATTTTTTGGAGTTTCTCAACTAATCGCACGATCTCTCCTGTTTCTCCTGACTGGGAGATTAAAATGAAAAGAGATGTGGGGGGATATTTCGTTAATAACTGGTTTTCGAGGAGTTCCCCCGTTTCCCGAATGTCCGTTTCATAACCTCGCTTGGAAATGAAATTTTGTGTTAAATAACAAGTAAAAAGACTCGATCCCATTCCCGTCAACGTGATATGGTTAAATCCCTTGACGTGAAAACTCTTGCGGGCCTGTTCCAAAACATTTGACTCGTTAATGTAGAAATCAAGCGTTCTTTCGAGTGCCGCGGGTTGCTGGGACACTTCAACCTCGAATGACCTCAAATCTTGTTTCCCTCGGTGAGATTTTAGTTACGTTATGTGCATTAAAATGGTAATATGTTTTTAACTTAAGATACTTTCACGTCTGGAAAAATATTTTTTTAACCAGTGTTGCTTTGCATTACTTATGGTTCTTTGTCCTCACGGAAATTTCGACGTGAATTGCCCAATCTGCCGAATTTCTAGTCAAAGTCGTTCCCCACTCGAGATGTCGAACGTAGGTCAATCGAAGATCCAGACTCCGATGCCGGATCTGAAATTAAATTTGCAGGTGAAAACTCTTGAGGACAATCTTCGCACATCTGGTGTGCTGGCATTTGAACATGCTCCCCAACCATTAACACGCAATGGGGCAGGAGTTGGCATTTTAGGGGGTTCGATGGACTTACATTCCGAACGGTTACAAAAATCCCACCGAGAATTGCCCCAATTAGAGGACGTGCGGGAAAACAACCGACTTAAGATACCCCACAAGGAAATTCGCAAGAACTTGTAAAGATTTATCTCGAAATCACGGCAGCAGGCATTGAAGTCACATCTTTCTTTTTAGAAAAACTAAAAAATTACGCCGCATGAGATAAGTCAAGAGCGCAATAGATTTGGAGATAGTCCTGATTTATGGTTAAGAAACCCGCTGCGAAACCAGTAGAAGGATCGCAAGAAGTGAAAGCTGACGAGGTAAAAGTTGCCAAAGCAGAGGAAACCACCGCTACACCAAAAAAGGAAGAAGTTTCTAAACACCTCGGCGAATTAGTGAAGAAAGGGGAATTCGTTCTTGCAGATGTATTTGGAAAAGTCAAGAATGGGAGAGCCTTTTATGCCACCAATAAAATGGATGCCATCCGGGAAAAGATATACGAGGAAAAGAAGCAATATACTCCGGAGCTCGTTGTAATTGGGGAAAAGGGTTTTCTTTTTGACACAATTACCGAAGATATGGAGAAAGGAACTTGGAAGGTAGGCGATCAAAAAACCTTCGACCTGACCGCCGAACAAGCATTTGGCAAACGTGATGGTTCAAAACTTCGCCAGATGGGTGTGCGTGAGTTCAAGAAAAAGACAGGAAAAGATGCAAAGCTTGGGGAAGAGTATCGTGACGCGAAAAGTGGGGAGCGGGGTTATGTCATCCGCTTGAACCAAGGGCGAGCCCTCATTGATCTCAACCATCCCCTCGCAGGGAAGGAAATCACCTATGTTGTAAAGGTGGTGGACAAAATGACCGAGGAGAAGGAGATCCTCAACTCATTCCTCGTCAAAAACGGTCCCGGGATTAATCCAGAGTTATTTAAAATAACCCGCAAAGACAAGGATATCGAAATTGAGATTCCACAGGCCTACATGTGGAGTAATCTAATGTACTTCAAGCTAAACGTGGGCCTTGAAATGACACGATATCTACCGAACGTGGAACGCGTGCGCTTCATCGAAACCATCGAAAAAATTCCCGAAACAAAAAGTGATTCCGACCACGGACACGAGCATGATCACAAAACTGAGAAAGCAGAGAAGAAACCCGCGAAAAAAGCTGCACGTAAGAAAACCAGCTCGCACACGGAATCTGCAAAGTCAGGGGAAAGTGCGAAAGACGCCTCAACCGACAAAGCGGATGAAGAAACGAAAACTAAGGAATAAAATATTGTCTTTACCCTTACCCTCATTTTACCGTCTTTATTTTGCAATGATGTATGAAACGTTTTTGAAATTAATGAGACGAGGGTCAACCGGTTTATTATTCTGAAACATTTCTAAATCTAACCCACAGGAACCATACTTCTTTGGGACTTTCCAGTGGAAATTATACACTTGAATCGGTTGATTTTTCTTCACTGTCCCACCGCCAATTTTCTTGACTTCAATATTTTCAAAGGATTCAAGAAGGTTGAATTTCATCGTTGGGAGGTCCAGATTGGCCTTCACTTCTACCTGCACAGGAAGGACTTCTCCCGGTGTCGCTCTACTATTTA
>MBAA01000144.1:4966-6741 GCA_001940655.1 Promethearchaeota archaeon CR_4 | reverse complement strand
GGATCGCGACATTGAGCGGTAGATGTTGGGGGACAGTGACCCGAAACACCGTTTCTCCAAGGTAAAATTGGCGAAATGATGCCTTTTTTCCTTTTGCCGACACCTGCATATCCGCGAGGACTTGGACGGCATTGCCTAATATGGACGGGGGTGCAGGTAGGCGTTCCACGAAATCATACCGATCTTTAGACAACACACGCAATTTACGGGAATAGAATTTAATCGGGGGAAATTTTCGCGGGTAAAACCAGAGGTCAATCCTTCCTCGATATTCATATTCTGAAGGATTGCGGCTACTACAAAATGAAACAATTTCCCCTCCTACCGTCACCTCGGAGGTTTTAGGCCCGAGCTGAAGGAAGGTTAGATCACTTTCGAGTGGGGAATAGGTAATCTTGAATTTCTTATCATAAAGCGCATGTCCCCCTTGGATTTCCGCTTGTACTCGGAGGGTGACGTAGGAGATATTTGGGAGTACATTCTCGCATTTGATGGAGGCTGGAACGTAAAACGTGTTGGTTTCCTGTAGTTCAACGGTCGTTGAAGAATTGCTGAAAACCTTCCCACGATTATCTTCTATTGATAACCGAACCACAACGGGGGTCGGATTCACCACATTGAATGTCTGAAAGGTAAAAATTGGGACGATCGGCCCGTTGGAATAGGTTTGACTTGTTAAGTTCCCAACACTAGTGACTCGAATAAGGGACTCAATGTTTTTATTTTCTACCGTCATTGGATCTGTGGTGAATTGTCCGATTACTTGGTCTTTATGCTCCACAATGATTCCTACTTTGAATACGTCAGTGAGAGGGAGGGGTTTGGTGATTTTGAATCCTATGTTGACTTTTTTCGCACTATTAAGAGTTAAGGTTCCCGATTTCACGAGATAATTTTTCCCATTATTGGCAATGAAATAGGTGCGGTAAGATAGGTTCCGAAGGGATTCTCCAGAACCCGGTTTGTCGAGGTTAAAGGCTAGTTTCACGCTGTCCCCTAAATAATACGAGCTTTTTCCACCTTCTGCAGAAAGGGTGAGTTTTTGAACCACCGATTTAGTTGTGAGGGGTGTAGTACTTCCTTTCATAGTCGCAGAGTACCGCTGGGAAGGCGTTGGTTTAGGTAAATGCTTTCTTTTTTCTTGTTTTTTAGGTTGGATGTTTTGGGTCTTAGATTGTTTTGGTTCTGGGATCTTTGGTTTGACGTTATCTTTTTTCTTAGGCGCAGAAGGGATTGGCGAGGAGGGTTTTTGTATCACTTGGGGAGAAATTTTTCCCTTTATAGGTGGTGTTGTTACCGGTCGTGGAGGTTGAGAGTACGAGAGGTTTG
The DNA here is from genome assembly GCA_001940655.1 of Promethearchaeota archaeon CR_4. Lineage (GTDB taxonomy): Archaea > Asgardarchaeota > Lokiarchaeia > Sigyniarchaeales > CR-4 > CR-4. The sequence continues at coordinate 5,412 of MBAA01000144.1, read as the reverse complement.
TTTTTTGTTTATTTTTTTCTTTGAGTTGGGGAGTAATATTTTGACCTTTTGAAGTCTTATTTTTAACCTGTATTTGCTGTTTCGAACGTCCTTGTGAAGATAGTTGGGGGGGGGTATTTGCCTTATTTTTTCCTTTAGATTTGATCGTTACCTGTGGGAGGGAAGCTCTTGGTTGAGGTACCCCAATTTTATTTGAAATGGTGGTTACGATCCCTGAGGCTGTTGTTGCAGCAATTGGTTTCGGGACGATGACTTGTACTTTAGGTTTTTGAGTTTTTGGTTGAATTTCCTCAGTTTCTCTCAAGACCTCAATATTAGGTGATTCATATTCTGAGAGAATCTTATCCGCGTTGAGTACTTGGACGCGGACTGTAACGAAATCTGCACGGGCGACTTGGTGATCAAAATGTATGACGAATTTATGGGTACTCTGGGAGGATAGGTTG
>MBAA01000144.1:4306-4925 GCA_001940655.1 Promethearchaeota archaeon CR_4 | reverse complement strand
AAGAACCAGTAATTTGAGTTTATGCTTTCCCCCAAACTTGGGCGTTTTATTAGTCACATTCACTGTAAATTCTTGTTCGCTATCTGGTTCAATCTGTTTGTGTAATCCGCTCACCATTTTAATATTGAGATCAGGAGTCCCCCATACCTGCAGTGAGCCAGCTTGGGTTTTAAAGAGGGGGATGCCATTCCCGTCTTTTAATTCCAAAGATACTTGACAGCGTTTATTGCCCTGGAATACCCCATAAGGCAGCGCGAGACTAAGATTTCGAGCCGTAAGGGAAATACTAGGTTCAAGAGGGACATTTTTAATCGCGGTTTGCACAACGCGTTCTGTGCCATTAACAACCTCGAGGATCTTTAAAACAACGGTTCCTTCCCCACCCAAATCCCCAGGAATTACAAAGTTTGCTTCGAACGGGAGCGATTGGTCGGGGTATAACTCTTTAGTGCCGAGCTTTAAGTTCCCCGAATAAGTGACGGCTGATCGCACAGGTGTCGCTGGTTGGGTTATACTAGCTGAATCAGCAACAATTTCTTGAGTATTTGTCAATCCGCTTGAAACTTCAGTCAAGACACTCTGGGGGTCTACCCTTCCAAATTCCTCAACAATTGGATCT
>MBAA01000144.1:0-4153 GCA_001940655.1 Promethearchaeota archaeon CR_4 | reverse complement strand
TCGCGATTATTTATCAGAATTTCTGGTTTTATGTTAGGAATGGTAGAAGATTTTTGGGTAGCATAATAGGCGAGTGATTGAATCAAAGCAGTGATGGCTAGGCGCCGCGCGACAGAGAATTGCGCATCGAAGAAACGCATCTCGATGGTACCATAATTCGTGAAGGGAAACATGTCAACGTAGCGGTCATCCGGCGGTTCCCGCACCACCACGCGATCGAAGGTTTTCTGATCGTAACTATCAAGGTAAGGGATATAGTGATTCTTGTCGGGAGGACCCATCTGTCCTTTATTATAGTGCAAGCGAATCGACCGGGTGCTCTCTTTAGGGAGGACTTGCAGTTGTGCCTCCTTTTTTACGATGACAGTCCCTATCGGCATCTCTTTGATGAAAGGGGAGTTTACCGTCAAGGCAATCAAGTGCGGCACGAATGCACGTAATATATTGTAGACTTTCAGACGTCGTCCTTGATCAGGTACTCCTATGTGAATATGGTCGCCAAAAGTGACCCCAGAACGATACTCGGTTTCCATCCCGTTGAAACCGATGGAGTGGATTTTAACATCACCTGGCACGGAATGCACTGCAGTAGTATAGAGCGCGGTGAGCCACCATCCCAATTCCTCCATCGCCTCGCACGGTGGCGTCACAATCTCTAATATCCAAGTGATTTGGGAGATGTTCGGATCCGGCCCAAACGCATCCACTTCAATCGTTTTCCCGCCAAGATCGTACCCTATCGTCACGTATTTGATCTGTTTGCCATGGCGATCCTTTGTTTTGACCTCGATCGTGCGAATTTTTTGGGCAACATCGCCGGGTGCTTTGTTTTTGATATCTTTGAGTAAATCTGCTGCTTTATTGAACATCTTCTCCCACGAGTCGAGGAGCTTTTCACCAGCCAAGATCTCCCCCTTTAAATTGACTAACTGCAATTCGACCTCATAACCTTGGGTGAAGGGGAGTTTTGTGGTCATTCTTAACACCGACGATCTTGTCTTATCCCACATCTTATAACGGGGGCCACGCCAAAATAACTTATGCCCAACCCAGATAGCATATAGGAAATCTAAACCAACATATTTCAATTATGTCATTATAATGTATTTCTCAGAAAACGCGTTAATACATTTAGTTCTCAGTCACTTCTTCAACAGGAGATCATAATTCTTAAAGTTCCTATTCAGAGATTATTATTTTCTCCTTTAATTTAAGGTTCAATACAAAAATAGGCATCAGTTTTATTGCATTAACATGCGAATGCGGGCAATCTGCTTTAGGACGCTGGCGAGGGGTTCCTTCACCTTCTCCAGTGCCTCGCGGAACTCGGGACTACCCCGCTTGCTTTCCAGCTCTTGTTTGATGAACGTTGGATCTTGTTTGGCCATGAGTAAGAGCGAGTCGAACTCAGTCAGGATTTCGTCTGTACCCATCTTGAGCGCTTTCTTGAGCTCTTGAATCACGTTCTTAGCCATGACGAACAGAGTGCCAGTATCCTCCGTCTTGTCTCGGAGGATGGCCAGGATGGCATTCTTGGCCGCGGGCAACCGATCTGCAAGTTCTTCCCCGATTATTTCGATGGCTTTTTTGGTTAGTTCCACGGTCTTCTTCTCTTCCTCTTCCCTAACCGCGGCATCCACTGGTTGGAGTTTAACTCCCGCATCAAATAATTGGTTGAGCTCCTGAACCATTTGCGTTCTCAGATCGTCTTGTGGGGAGTTCGGCGCGCCAGGTGGTTTCATGAGTCCCGGTGGGGGCGGGGGAACGGTGGGGATCATCCCCCTCATTCCCCCGTAAGAAGGGAAAGGTATGGCAGGATTCGCATATGCCACGGGACGACCGGCAACGCCCCCGCCAGCTAAGAACGTGGCGTTCTTGATGGCAATATCTTCTACGATCTTCTGCAGTCGGTCGAGCTCCTGTTCTATCTCATCTTTCCGCGCATAAAAAACGATTAATTCTTCAATTACTTCACTCCAAGCGACTTTGCGGGATTCCGAGAGTTTACCCTTGAGTTTGTCGAGTAACCCTTTCAATTTCGCAGAAATATATAGAGACGGCACTATGTGTTACCTCTCGACCAATATCAGCATTTTAGCTGGAAATTCTTGCTCATTAATTTATGGGATTCCTTCCGAGCGGGAGCATCGTGGAGTCCATCACGGGGGAGCTCGCGCCGCATTTCCTATACTGTGGTATCATCTGGATAACCTAGATATTTGAAGATCGAGAATCCCGTGAAGAAATAAAATAATTAAATTGATCTAAAACAGAAAAATTTCGCAGAGTTTAGTGATTCCTAGGAGGTTAATGATTCCCTTGAGATTGTTTTTACTAAAACGTTTTTCATCTGATCTATTGTTGTGCAATTCTGCGGGCGTAACTTTCACTTCCGACTAATGGGGAAAATCTTCTAATGCTTAAACTGCAATACAATCATTATAAACGATTATAGAATATTGGTCGTTGGTGTAGTACCAAAGGTACCAAATAACGTGTTTAATCAAAGGTGAGCCGTTCTCTGATCATAGAATCTAAGAAAACACGATATCTCTTCCTCGATAATATCAAAGTCCTTTTTACAATTCTAGTAATTTTCTGGCACACAACGAACACTTACATGGAGGGGGGGTGGTGGTACTATAAAGAATCGAATGTAATTGATCCTATCACGGAGGTTGCTTTTTTCATTATCTTCGCAGTCGGGGGAATTTTTCAGACCTCACTCTTGGGATTATTCTTTTTGTTGGGGGGGTATTTCACGCCGAATAGTTATGATCGAAAAGGCGCCCGTGCGTTCTGGAAAGAACGACTTGTTCGGATCGGCATTCCATTGCTTATCTATAGCGTGTTTATTAATCCACTCCTGATTTACGCTGTTTCTCGATTAGGACTTCCCACACCGGAAACTAATCCAATGCTTCAGGGTTCTTTTTTAGATTATTATTTCAGCATTCACTTTTTCGAAATGGCGAGACCCATGTGGTTTCTGAAGGTTTTGCTAATATTTACCGCGATTTATACTCTCGGGCGACAGTTCATAAAGCTAGGCGCAATCCAGCGAAAAATTCCCCGGGAAATTTCCATCCCAAGGTATACCCATTTACTCTTGTTAGCGATTGGATTAGGATGCCTTACATTTCTCGTTCGTATATTCTATAATATAGACAACCGCCCTCTCGAAATACCATTGGGCCAACTCATTCAATATTTTTTGCTGTTCAGCGTGGGTGTTATTTGTATCCGGCACCGTTGGTTTGAAAAGATGTCGAAAAAACAGGTCAAAATCTGGGTAATCACAATACTGAGCGTAGTGGTATTAGTTTTTCTGGATCTTCTCTTTGTTGTAGGAACGTATGGGAATCTGAATGATTTTTCAGGCGGGGCAAATTTTCACGCGTTTCTATTTGCCGTGGTAGATAATGTTATTTGCATAGGGATGATTTTCGTAATGGTTAAGGTGTTCTATGCCAAATTCAACACGCAAGAACCAATACTGCGAAACCTCTCCGCTAGTGCATATCACATGTACCTCCTGCATCCGCCTGTTGCGCTCTCCATCGCTCTTGTACTTTCATCCTTAGCTCTATCGCCTATTTTAAAACTAGCCTTTGTCTTTTTACTTACGATCCTTACGTGTTATCTAACAAGTCATTACATCATTCAAAAAATAAATTTGAAAAAATGATTAGTTATGACTGAGGGATCAAAAGTACCACAGAATCCATAAAGGGAGCTAAGGATCAGATCCATAACGTCCTCGAGTTACCCTTCTTCAAACTTGTTTTTTGTAACCTCGTTTAAAAAAGCAGATCTATGACGAGTTTTTTTCATAATGCTCCTTTATCTAATGTCGTTACCTTGCCGTATTCCAAGGGAAATGTGTCATAAGATGAAGAACATCCTCTTTCCTCGAATAGTAAAAAAATAGGGAAAAAGTCAAAAATTTAAAAATATTTAGAATGGTTTGGCACAATTCTTGCAGAATTTGGCGTTGGTTTCATTTGGGGTTCCGCAGGATGAGCAGTATTTGACCTGTCCTGGCGTTGGTGTTGTTACCCCAGGTTTAATCATTGTCGTGCGGGGGGCATTCCTGTTAAGAAATGATACGCTTTTCACACAACTGACAATGCCCAAGATCGCGAGAACCACC
>MBAA01000069.1:8007-8143 GCA_001940655.1 Promethearchaeota archaeon CR_4 | reverse complement strand
CATTGTCATTCCATTGGACGTCCCCCGTGGAATTGACCCGTTGGGCGTAGACTTGCCAACTCACATCACTTCGATTATCTTCCCACACTATGATCGCACCCTCAAACCCATCTGTCACAAGTCTAGGGGAAGATTG
>MBAA01000069.1:7065-7975 GCA_001940655.1 Promethearchaeota archaeon CR_4 | reverse complement strand
CGGCAGGCCATTGGATGTCCCCCGTAGCATTGACCCGCTGGGCATAAACATCCACATATGTAACACTTGACTTACTCTCAGTCCAAGTGATGATCGCGCCGCCAGCTCCATCACTTATGAGTTCGAGAGCTCCTTGGTGATATGGCGAAGTGCAAATGGCGTTTCCATTGACGTCCCACTGGATTTGCCCAAGGGCGTTGATCCGCTGAGCATAAATATCCCAATTATCCCCATTTCGATAATCTTGCCAAACAATAATCGCGCCCCCTACCCCATCACTTATGACTTTAACGTCACTTTGATCGTGTAACTCCTTGCAAATGGGGATCCCATAGTCGCCGCCCCACTGGGCAACTCCGGCGGAATTGAGGTGTTGGGCATAAATGTCAATGTCCGTGCCAGTTCTATTATCGAACCAGGCAATAATCGCACCTCCGACTCCATCGCTTACGATTTGAGGAACATTTTGAAAACCCGGAGCTATGCAAACGACAGTCCCGTTGGGAGTCCACGCGATATTCTCAGATGGGGACGGCCTCTTTCCAGCAATAGAATAATTGGCACCAATTGTACGGTTGACCCCTGCAAGTATGGATAAACTCGACAGTAAAAGAGTTACGAAAAAAAGCGAAAATGCTGCATTTTTCATTTTTATTCCATCATCCATATTTATCAGTTACCACTTGTTTTTCTTACATCAAGTTGAATAGTCGTTTTACCCCCGATCATTTAGGGTCGGGACGCGGTTCGTATCTTCAATCTCGCATGAGTAATTCATTCTCGAAAAAGAAAGAATATCTCACTTTTAAAGGCGTAAGTAAAAATGTTTTGAGTAATTTCTTTTCTATTTTCCATTACTAGAATCCTCTACGTAATTATCGAGTCGTATATTCCATTCCATTCAAGGAGA
>MBAA01000069.1:6851-6976 GCA_001940655.1 Promethearchaeota archaeon CR_4 | reverse complement strand
AAAAAGTCCCTACAAGTGCGTCATCGTGTCCCTCGACGGCGCAACGGACGTTTCCATCCCCGCCCTCGACAACAAGACCCCCCTCGAAACTGCAAACATCCCCACGCTCGACCTGTTGGCGCGCG
>MBAA01000069.1:6445-6839 GCA_001940655.1 Promethearchaeota archaeon CR_4 | reverse complement strand
GTGTGTTGTACCCCATTGGCCGATTTAACATTCCGGGGTCGGATACCGCTCACCTCGCGATCCTTGGGTATGATCCCTTTACTATATATACAGGACGAGGGCCAATTGAGGCAGCGGGGGTTGGCATTGACTTGAAACCAGGCGATGTGTCAATTCGCTGCAACTACGTAACGATAGATGACGGTTTCAAACTCGTCAGTCGCACCGCGGGGTATCCACGTGAGGGAACGGAAGCTCTCGAGGAAGCCTTGAATAAAATCACGCTCTCGGACTCCAAGGTGAAAGTGAAATTTAAAAATTCCCAAGATTACCGTTGCGTGCTCCACTTCCGGGGGCTTAATATCTCGGCCGAGATCTCGGACTGTGATCCAAGTTACAACGCGATCGTTCAAGA
>MBAA01000069.1:0-6429 GCA_001940655.1 Promethearchaeota archaeon CR_4 | reverse complement strand
AAATTAAAACCGGGCGAGATGAAGATCGTCACCGCTAAACCCCTGACAAAAGACAGTGCCGCGAAGCACATGGCAGATTTACTCAACGAGTATGTCACGAAAGCACACAAGGTCTTGGATGCCCATCCCTTCAACAAAGATCGGCGGTCGAAGGGACAACTCGTCGTGAATGGATTGATGCCACGCGGGCCGGGAGCGACCCCTACAATCGAGAATTTCGAGCAAAAGTGGGGCATTAAGGGCGGGTGCGTGTGTGGGACAGGCCTCATCAAGGGCATCTGTCGACTCGCTGGCATGCAGATCGCCTCAGTTCCGGGGGCAACGGGGTATATCGACACGAACTACGAAGGAAAGGCGGCCGCGGCATTGCAACTCCTTGGGGAAGGGTGTGACTTGGTATTAACTCACGTGGAAGGCATAGACGAGGTAGCGCACGACAAGAACGTGGAGGCGAAAATCAAAGCTATCGAGGACGCGTCCGAGCGACTAGTGAAAAAACTCGTGGATGCCGTGGACGATAACCTCGTCCTCTGTGTGTTATCGGACCACACTACTTCTTCCATACAAGGAGACCACATCGCCGAACCAACGGGAATCACGATCTGGTCAAAGTCCCGATTATATCGCCCAGACGGTCTAAAAGGTTACAATGAACGGGAATTCTTCAAGGGATCACTTCACTCGGTGGTTGGACAAGATGTAGTGCCCCTCCTCCTCGGCGTGATGCAAAAGACTCCCAAATTTGGGGCGTGAAAACTCTATAATTGGTTAATAAGGATTGATTTTCCCTCGGGCCAGTTGCATCCCAAAAGGATGTCCCCACTTTTTTTCACTTGTTCCAAAATGGGAAAGTTGCCTGCTTCGCTAAGACGCTGGGCAAAGATTTGTAGCTCTCTAAATGTGGGTTGAAAAGATTTTACTGGAGCATTCCCTTTCAAGCGATTCCCGATTAAACGAGCGGCGGCTTCCAAGGCAAATGCCTTTACGTCGATGAAATTCGGATTCGCGCGCTCAATGAGACGCGCATATTCTGCGATTTTTTGCATATTCAAAGACTGGATCGCCGTCACCCGAATACACGTTCTACTTGACAACGTGGAGAGTAAATCCAGCGTTTCCAAGAACTGATCCCACTGTGTTGGGTTCACCGGACGGCAAATTCGCTTGTAATTTTCGGGAGAATCGACAGGCATCGACACGTATAATTGAGTCGGGAGAGAGTCCATCTTCTTGATAAGGTCAGGGCGGGTTCCGTTCGTCACGATAAATGTTGTGAAACGCCGCCGGCGAAACTCGGCAACGAATTCTGAAATGAACGGATAGAGAATCGGTTCCCCGCCAAGCGAAATCGCAGCATGCCCCGGATTATATGCTTTCTTATGGGCTTCACGGATCTCTTGCTCCGTGGTTACCGACTGTTCGATGATCAACTCCATCGATACTCCTTCTTCGAGTCGAGTGATTGTTGTCGGGTGCAAGACTAAATGCTTTAAATCCTCGGTGATTCGCAGGATCTGGGTGTTTTTCAAAACATTGACTGCTCGCCCTGTCTGATGGGAACTGAAATGTAATTTTTGAGCAATCTCTGGCAAGGTTCTCGGATTACGGTCTAGTAATAAGTTGGCGATTGACCGCATCGACTGGAGATTCAGGAGACTCTTTTCTAACGTTATGTGGTTGTCCAGCATGTCTCGCTGGTGGCGAATCATTTCATCGATGATCTGCCGGGGATCATCAGGAGTCGTTGAAAATTCCGCCCCGATGGTTCCATGTTCGATGTCTCGCCAGCAGAAGACGCAGGATTGGTTACAGAAAGGGAGGGCGGGCGTATTTTGCAAGCATAGGTGGGATTTAATGCCGAAATATCCCTTGTAACAATTTCGGTTGTCCCGTCCTGTCAGGAGACGCTGCTCGAACCAATGACATGGTTTGATGGCAGAATGGAGGTGTTTCCCGACAATCCGATAATGGGATTTCAGGTAATTTTGCACGAATGAATTAGGAATTTGCACGTCTCATTTCCTTCTTCCATATTCTTTTTTACTCAATTTGCCATCAAGAGGATGCCGTGCCTTTTTGAGCGCCTATCACGAGCACTCTCGCTGACATGAATTATTTCCATAATCTTAGGGGAGAACAGAGGCGCAAAGTTAATATTTTTTTGGATAACATTCCATAAGATCGCAAGCGTTAGTCCCTCCGCGAACGGACGTGCCCCTATGCTGAACAAAGCGAAAATCGACCTCCTGAATTTTGGCTTGAAGTTTGTCTCCGTTGACGACAAACTTGTTAGGTTGTTTTTGGAAACAGTGCCAAAAGACCTCCATGAAATTGTCATTTTGCCCGTATCCAAAACTACAATGAAAGAGTTCGTCACTCGAATGGGGAAATCCCACCAGCAACATGGACTCGTCCATAACGGTTTGATTAACGGAGTCCCGGTCTCGACAATCCGCTGTCAAATGGGCGCCCCTTATGCGGCGATTGTGATGGAGTGCCTGAAGCGTGCGGGCGTCAAAAAAGTGATTCGCTGCGACTACGCGGGTAGTCTCTCCGATCGCGTGAATCTCGGGGATTTAATCGTTCCCGAACAGGCTATAGGTGCCGAAGGCACCACCCCCAATTACATCACTCCGAGTGAACCGGCAGGAAAACCCTCCACTTTTAACGGATCACAAGCGATCACCACCGACCTCTTGACTTCTGCCAAAGAACTGGGATGTACTTGCCATAAAGTGAAAATTGTCTCAACCGATGCCCTCTTCCGCGAGACAACGGACAAGATTGCAGCCTGGCAAACCGCAGGAGCCGATGCGGTGGACATGGAAACTTCTGCGCTCTATTGCCTCGGGGATCTTTTTTCCATACTGACGGGGGCGATCCTCGCCATCAGCGACAAACCAGGGTCGGAATATGACTTATTCCATTCCAACAAGATTCACGAGAACTTGGTGAGCTCGTTGAAGTCAGCCATCGATGTTGTTGCAAAAGCGTTGCCAAAAATCAAAAATCTGTAGAAAAAAATGAAGTGCAAATGAAATATTCCTAATTTTTTAAATTTAGTTGATAGATTTTCGCAAATTGATTGTAACGCACCGCGATCTGGTGGTTCACTTCTAAATTTTCGTTAAGGAATCCCAGGGCCTTAAGCTTCTTGGCATGATATTGAATTGCCCCGTGGAAGACGTTCAGTTCCCGCGCGAGGTCAAGTACCCCAATGCCCGGTTTGTCGAGGAGTAATTGAACCATTTGGAGACACAAGTCATTTTGAAGCACAACGAAGAGTTCATCGAGTTCTACCGGACTTGAGAGAGGGAAATAATTCTGGGTTTTCCCGATCTTGCCGATCCGAATGAGGTCGAAGGAGGATAGGGTCATCACGTGCTTGGTGAACGGATTGCGTGTGATCCCTAAGCGTTCTAAGATGATCGGATCCCGCGCATGAATACCAGGGGCCTCCTCGATAAGCTTGAGGATGCCTTTCATAATTTCATTTTCGAGTATTTCTTGGCGCGTGCGTCGTTGCCCCGTGACGATCCAGTTCTTTCGCTCCAGTTCTTTGATGGTGAGGAAGATCTCGCTCTTGGAGTATCCCTTTGAATAACTGAACCGAGCGATACAGGTCGCGAACAGCTTGTCTACGAGGGGGTTCATATTTTCCACGCGATCTACCAGTAATTTTGCCTCGTACCGCTTTAATTTCAATACATCTTGGGCGACGGATATTACATCACGTTCGAGATTCGTGAGGTCTGCGGTAGAAACGTCGAAATCTTCGATGGGCGTGCCTGCAACCTTTGTGGTTGTCTCGGTTTCCTCAGCATAACCGGCGATCTCTTCCTTGAGGTCTTCCTCGACTTCCTCGTCTTTTTCCTTTTTCGGCCGCAGTTTTTCTTGGACGGACACTTTATGTTCCCCCTTTATACGGCTCCGGACTTGGCCCGTTCTAATTCTGCCACGAATTCTAGTTGCTCCTGGTCGGATAGGTATTCCAGCTGGCGTAGGAGGACTTCATTTTGCTCTTTCGTTAAATTGAGACGCAGGATTCGCCCCACGATTTCCGGCATTAAGCGTCGCGCAAGTTCTTCCAATTCGGTGAGAAACTGTTCTTGTTCCTGGGGCGTTAGATTCAACAAGCCATCGATCACTTCCCGCTTTTCATTTTCCGGGATGTCGAGCTTCTGAATCCGGTCTCGGATTTTCGAGGAGATTACGGTGTATACGTGATTTAAATAACCCTGAATTGCCGCTTGTTTCTCGAAATCTCCTGATATCGGAGGCACACTTTGCTCCTGAACGGAATGTTCGGTTGTTTTTATGCTTGGGGGTATTTTTTTAATCGGTACCACCGTGGGCGTGCTTTGTGGCGTGATTGGTTTTTGAGGTATGAAGTCGGGAATTTCCGTCTTTGGAATTGGAAAAGGAATTGGAGACGGTAGTGAGGCCACTTTCGTTACCTTCGCCGCTGGGATGATCTCCTCCCCTTTTTCTGGTTTAGGAAGTGGTTTGGGTTGTGAACTGGGAACCTGTGGTTTTGGTTGTCGATCGGAAATACTACTAATCACGATGACCGCGACACCCTTTAGGATCAATACCACACCCATGCCGCAGTCCATTGCCCCGAGAATACCTACCACGATCATCCCAACCCCAAGTCCGACATTCCTGCGACCTTTCAGGCTCCCTTTCAATTTCGGGGTAAAGAGGAACTTGTCCAAGAGGAGCGCGATAAATCCCATGACAACAAAACTAATCAACCCCGGAGCATGCATCGCTATGGCAGTGGTGATTGCAAGTGGGAAGGTTCCAAACCAGATAAGAAACCCAACCGAGGCAGAGTTGGCATTTAATCGGGAAATTATCACGTGGAATTTTTGAGTCCGCGTGAGGTGAGGAAACCCGCTCTTCGGGTGAAGGGAATAAACAAAGATAGTTATGCCCTTGGCGAGTACGAGTGCCCCCACGCCATATCCAAAGCACCCTACGAAGCCCCAAACAATCAGGTCAATACCTCGGAAACTGTAATCTTTTTTCTTGATCATATTTCGGAATCGAGCATCAACTGTTAGTGATCCCAACGCACACGCAAGGGCCGCAATGTGTCCGGATGCGACCTGCCAGGAAAAACTGGCCGTGCGCACTGAAGTAATGAGTGCTGTTAAGTTAACTAACACCATTATCACAAATATCAGGATGCCGATGCTGCGGGACAGTTTGTTCAACCGTTGGATGGCTCGGTCAATTTTACTTTGGTCTGACTTACTCCACGACGTACGCCAGTCCGGGATGTTGTCCTTCGATGCAGAAGCTTCAGAACCCGCTCCACCCTTGCCCCGTTGTGCCCCCAAAATATCGTCCATAGTTGGTTCAGGAGCGACTCGAGTATTTTTTATGGGGGGTTCAGGGGTTCTTGGAGGAGTATAGGTAGTTTGTGGTTGCGTTTTTTCTGCCCGTGGCAATCCGACCCTTTTTTGAATTTTGACCGTGATTCGACTCCCGCACGCTTCACAAAACACCGTTTCGCCTTGTCGAAGTCTCTCCACGAACTCTGCATCTATTTCGTGCCCACATTCGCTGCAATAAATCCTCTCGCGGCGCGTATCACTCATATTGTTCTCACTTGCCTTTCCATTGCTTTTTTATTGGCTTTCTATTGCCTTTCCATCGACATTCCATCGATAATTATCTTCTTACCTACCAGATGTCCTTACTACTATGAATAAAGTTCGGGCACCAATTGTTAGCACTTGATACCAAGGTGTGTCCATCTGCTTCATAAAAGGTCTTGTGTTAATTTTACCTGTGTCCAAGAAAGAGGAGTTATTAAAGCTCGCGAACGATGCCAATCCCCGGGTGCGTGCCGTGGCGATCCAGGAGCTTGGTGAAATTACGGATGGATCCCTCGCGCCGGTATTACTTGACGCCCTCGGAGATCCCGCGTGGCAGGTTCGTGTGGAAGCGGTGAGAAGTCTCGCAAAGCACAACACGCCCGTTGTCATTCCAGCTCTGCAACCCTGTCTCGAAGATGAGTCCGTGGAAGTGCGGCAAGTCACGCGAGACGCTATTCGTATGTTACGGCACAAACAACGTGCGGGACACCTATTACCTGAGATCGAGCGAAGCATTCCCAGAGTTCTTCAAGACGTGAAATTCCCGAAATGGTTGGGGAAAGTCGAACTTGTGTTTGCGCTCGTTGCTTCTACCTTCATGCTCATTTCAACCATTCGCTTCCTCACCGTAATTCTGTGGTCAGATCGTACTACGGGGGACATTATGTGGTCAATCCTTTTGGTTTTCGTTATGGTGGGCACCTTCTTGTTGGTCTTCGTGGTGGCCGGCATCCTCCAAAGCCACCTTCGGTTTCGGGAGATGTTCAACCACATCAAGCAGAAACCGTGGCAGAGATTCGTGGAGATTATTTTCATCATC
>MBAA01000124.1:7734-8872 GCA_001940655.1 Promethearchaeota archaeon CR_4 | reverse complement strand
GTAGTTGCCATCGCCGTCCGAGATGAACCGCACCTCGAAAGTATCCCCCGCCACCCATCCTATCCAGAACATGCCTAAATCGTCCGAATAGCTCGTTTGGAATCCTCTGGTCGCGTTGTACACGTTCACGCGGTCGTAGTTGGCCTCGGTCTCGAAGTTGGCAAATTGCACGCGGATCACGAGCACCCCCGGTCGGGACACCTGCCACGCCTCGCCACAATAGGGGGGCCGGGTGTTCCGTGTGGATGTTTCACGCGTCCGGGATCGTGACCGTCTCATTCCACCGGATGGCGGCGGGAGGGGACGGGTCAGGCGGTCTCTCAAAATGGATTTGGCGAGACGCTCCCGCCAGCCACGCCCACGCGATGGCGGCTATTACCAAGATCACGATGATGGTGCCGCACCATCGGCGATTGGATTTCGGAGTATAATGGAGCTTCATTTATGTTCGCACTCCATCGCCGGATGGTTTTTCAGTACTTGCGCGTGATCCCCGAGATAACATCCCGGATACAAGTGAGGCAAGACATGCTCCCTGATGCTACCGGTATATTTAAACAACCACTTCTCATCTATCGGGATGAATTTAATTTGCTTTATCAGGGGAAAACGGGGGCGACCAAGTTCTGGCATATTTACAGTAGAACTTGGTCTTGGTATTTTTCTCTAGCGTCTTGGATTTTTTCAAGAGAACTGTAATGTTGCGTGAAAGAATCCTAATGAAATGAGATAGGGTGCCCAAGGAATCCAATCCATATTAGATACCTGCTAAGAAACGTATCTTAGGAAGGTATTACCTGAATCCTTTGGGCGGTGCACGGGCAGGGAACACGCGTAACACCACTCCGCGAAGGTGACCTGCCCACCGGTGCAATCGAAAGTCCATGCCTGCGAGGGGGTATTTTCCTTCCTCGAGGAGCGTGAAGTAGGGGGCATCTCGGGTTTGGAGAAATGGGGTTCGCGGGTCACGGAGGTCTACCACCCGGTTCCGATAATCCACGACATGGAGCGCAAGTCGTAATTTCCGGCAGACACTCCTTGTTGTCTGGGAATCAAATAACTTGAAGAGTTCGCCTTCCCACGTCCCCCGCGGGAGCTCTTTGAACGTATCGCCGTCCTTCAATGCAAGATCAAGGTT
>MBAA01000124.1:7504-7699 GCA_001940655.1 Promethearchaeota archaeon CR_4 | reverse complement strand
TAATCAACCGAATAGACCGGGGATACATCATCTTGCACGCGGACGGGTGTCAATAAATGGGTATCCACCGTGATTTCTTCCTCGATGAAGTTGACGAAATACTTATGATTCAAACAAAAAGGAGGCGTGGTATTTAATTCGTCCAATTTCTCGAGGATTTCCTTTCGCTTTTCTTCTAACCGCCTTCTTCCCGGA
>MBAA01000124.1:3933-7101 GCA_001940655.1 Promethearchaeota archaeon CR_4 | reverse complement strand
CTCGGCGCCCTCCAGCACTTCGATGATCTGGTCGTAATTGATCCGCTCTTCCAAGTGGTACATGTCGATAAATTCGAGAATTTTCTCGATTCGTTCTCGTTGCCAAGTGGGATTTGTATTGAACAGTTCGCAGTCGAGGGCGCTCAACAAATAAGTAAATATTTCCTGAAGTTTAGAACCCGTGACGAGAAACTCGTCCAATTGGATCAAATTTTGGCGATTGAGGGCTAAATTGGCAAAAATCATCGATTTTCCAATGGTATCTCCGAGGAGGTCACAATTTTGTAATGCGAGGAACAGGCGATCTCTGCCCTTGTCTAAGTATAGCATGAACCATCCCGGATTCAATCCCGCGTCCGCAATATTGTGGTATAATACCGCAATAGAGTTCAAGATCTGTGTTTTTAGCGATAAAAACCCGTTTTCCTCGGCAATAGTCAAAGCTTTTTTGTAATAGGCGTTAGAAGATTTGAGGTCGCCAGTTCTTCTCTTGATGTCACCTAAGTCCATATAACACCGGGCGGCATTTTCGAGGTCGTTTTCTTGCGTGTATAACGGAAGTGCCTGCTGGTAATTCGTTTCCGCTTCGTCATAGCGCTGATAATGCTCGTTAATTAGTCCCAATACCCTCACATTTTTTGCTCGGGTCAAGGGATCTATTGTAATGGAGGCGTTACCCAAGATGTCGTTTATGCATCCGACCGATTTATCGTATCCCCAATCGCTCATATTCTGCATGACCCAATCGGGTATGACGGTGTATTTCTCGGGGATGCTTGCAGTTTCAACTGCCGTCTTGAGGGCTGCATTTGTCAACGCTTCATTTCCCACATAGGTGAAGATCTCGCCTGCAAGGAATGCTTTTTGCCATCCATCGACGTCAAATGGAGGGGCCCAGTTCAAGGTAGGCGATTTAGTGCCAATTCCCGGCAAGGGAGATTCACCGGAAAATCCGAAGGACGATCGCAGTTTAATCACAAAATCTCGCGTGTTTACGTGTATGACCAGGAGTGAATCAGCTTTACGGCGACCGCTGTTTACTAACTTGTGGAAGAGCGCCAAAACGTGGACAATATTTTGATTCTTCTGGAGAATTTTGGTGGTTTCTGCCATCACCCCATCGTAAACATCAGCCTCTGCGAGGGTTTTCACGTGGTCGTGAACCACCCAGATGATCCTTCGCTCGCTGCGGATCCTCTCTAAACTCGGGATGATATCGAGGTCGTCCAACCCGGAATATCCCAGTACAATTAAGTCGGATTTCTGCAAAATCTTCTTGAAAACATCGTATTTTTTCTTACCTAAGATATACCGATTTGATGGATGTTCTTTGGCAATTTGGTCAATCGTTGCTTGGAGGGATCCCCGAGCATCCCGTTTTTCCTTGTCAGAAATGTCCCAAATCGATCCATGGAGCTTGTACAATGCCGCCTGTTTCTGTACTTCCCAATCCTCGTCTTTGATGACTACTGGAATCTTGGCGTTGATGGAGTGAAATTGCTTCATCGCGTATTCTATCAACGAGTCAAAGTTTGTGGTGAACACGGGACACTCCCGCCCCAGCATTTCGGCAACAAATATGTGGTTAAAGTTCGGTCGGTCGGCATCCCCAAATACATTCAAGATTGCAAGGGACTTGTCCAGCGATTTTTGGATTAATCCCACCAGCATTTCAAACCGCAGGAATCCCCGCCCACCACTCGCTTGCGGCAGAAATGGGTTGCAATATTCAAGAATTTTTTGCTTAAATTCATCGGGAATCAACCAATCGATTAAATATTCCTGAAATTTACCACCCGTGGGTAAATTACTTGGTGCATCTGTAGATATTCCGGAACCGATCAAGAAGACTGGGTGGTCGTCAAATTCTACCGAATCCTTCATTTTTATTGTCTGTCGCATTGCTTATGCCCTCGAACTTTCAAATGTCCATCTAAATTTTCAAAGGTTGAGGTTATAAATATTACCATACTTAGATGGTGCAACCTCCAACCACATAACAGCTTGGAACGCTTCTTGGGACATACTCCGCTACTTGACTTTCTTAAAGAAACCCGGGTGCTCGAACGCATTTCGTTGCCTAATAAAATCATTAATCCTCGTATGCGGTATCTATGAGGGATTTCTTAAACTCCTGTTCACATCTCGCCCGATTTTCTGTTGGGAATCCCGCTTCTCCACAATACCAACATTCCCCGTCATCGATTTCCCCCATAATAGATTCCTCGATGAGAAGCTCCTTCTCCATAAGGGCAATTAACCCACACAATTGTTTTTGCGGGACAGGAATCTTGGACAATTCTCTGATGAGGCAACCCGCGTCATACTTCGACAAGTTTTCGAGGGCCCGCCCGGCCAAGAACTTGGCAAGACACTCGTGATCTTCCTTTCTCGATTCTTCGAAACTTGAAAGATCTTTAATCTCCTCAGTTTGCTCTTTGGTAATCGCGACATTTGAGCCGGTTGCCAGTTCGTGGCAATCAAAACACCTCTGTCTGCCTATCTTCGTGTAGTGGATCCGACATTCGGGGCATAACTTGAGGTGTTTCTTGTCCCACAAGAACGCGCATTTTTTACAGAACGTGACCGTCCCCTCCATCGTCATGTATTTCTCGTTATATTCTCCTATAATTTGCTCGGCACGCGCGTTAATTTGTTCCAGATTTTGTTCTCGAAATGCCTTGAAAGTATCCTTCCTGCTTTGCGGGGATACATAGTCAATTTGTATAGGGGTAAAAAATGTATATTCACAACGGACACACCTCCAAGGGGGGTTCATGGTTTTCCGGTAGGTGATGCTCAAGAGTTGACAGTTTGGGCACGCGTCACGTTTCGTTGTTTGGTATGTCACCTTCCCCGCTTTGAGTGCTTCGTCCAACATCGTACACGTCACTTTATAACGAATATCATTAGAACTGGGAGGTTGCTCCAAGTGATGGAGAACTAGAATGCCCTCCTTCGTGCTGCATTGTTCGCAAAGGTCTTTGAGGGCTATTTGGCGTTTTTGCTTCCATTCTTTCGTTACCCAAGGTTTCACGTTTTAATCACCCGATACCATGTCAACAGTCGTTTTTTAACTTCCTTTATACCTTGGCGATTGTCTTCTTATGAATTTAAACCTAATAAACATTCAACTGCCGGGTCGTGACCAATTCGGGAGAAATATTT
>MBAA01000124.1:3750-3915 GCA_001940655.1 Promethearchaeota archaeon CR_4 | reverse complement strand
GGAAGAAAATTATGTTTGGATATCCGCACCCCGAAATTTGTAGTGTTCTTGGATCGCAGTGAGTTCGTTGACCCCCTGCTAGATCCTTGAAGCAAGCGAACGGCGAGATTGTTTGTCAGTCAGTTCATTTATATAGACATTTATGAATAGAAGCGACACGTGTAA
>MBAA01000124.1:1135-3694 GCA_001940655.1 Promethearchaeota archaeon CR_4 | reverse complement strand
AATCACCTGTCCCGTTTGCGGGAGCAAGAACTGATGAAAAAGGAGGTTGCAAGATAATGTCACCTTGTGAATTGATTGAGCTTGACGAAATAAACCTATGCTTTCGACTCCCGAGTTCCAAGCTTTGGCAGGAAAGAAGATTTATTCCCCTTCCACCGGAAGCATTTCATTATTTTGACATAAGTTACTTCTATCTTGATTTCCGCGGGAAACGAATCGTCACAAAATATGCATTTTGGTATAACCAATGGGGATTGTTCAAAAATATAAAGAAGTTGTTTCCTACGGGGGAATTTTTTCCCCCCCAATCAATGCTGCGATTTACCAAGGGTCAAACCGGCGACATATCCTTATCAATCGTGACCCCAGAGAGTTTAACGTTAATAAGAGATGAAGAACAAAAGGCGAGGGAAAAGGATGAAATAAAAGAGAAATTGAAACAACAGGAACGAGATGAAGATAGTAAACATCCTCTAGCTACGGAACCTACGACACCGGGATCTGGGATTTTCCTTGGTGATACCCGATTGCTATTTGGAATTGGGAGCAACGAGATCCGAAATGTTTTCGATGTATCTCTAGAACCCCGTAAGAAGTCCCGCCGACTCACCTCAAACATTGCGAATTTTTGTCCCAAGTGTCCTGATGAACCCCTCCAGCTTGCCCGGTCTAGCTCCGACTTGCAGGTTAAAGTAATGAAGTGTATGAAGTGCGGATATGAGGAACCATTTATTCCTGCAAATCCAAACAAAAACAACCCGAAGATCTCGAAAGATTCTCGGTTTTATAAATTTAAACCCGTCCCGGGATTGACTGGCGGACGCCCCCGTTGAAGATGAAATAGAAAGAATGAATTATTATTCACCCCGTTCTGGCACGATCTCTAGAGGTTCTCCTAGTTTTGCTCGCGGACGATGCATTGGGCAAGTCCTCATCGGAACCTTCTTTTCCAGCATTACGCGGTGCTGGAAGAGGTGGGGAAGATTCTCGGTTCTCGCATTCACCTCGAATTATATCAATTTCTATTTAATTCACCAAATCTTCGCGACTTTGCTTGTTGGATGAGACTAGGTTTACCGCGGTTTGTAACTCCTCCCAATTCATTTCTTCGCCCATTTACCAACCATAATTTTTCTTCTCTGTTTAGAATGTTGTCGAGAAGTAAAAAATCAGGTAAAACGCGAATTGAAACACGAAAGGACGGAATTACGTCTGGATACCCGCCCCCCGCAGCTGGAACGCCTCGTGGAACGCGGTCAGTTCGTTCACTTTCTTCTGGAGTGATCGCTCGTCGAGGTCGTGCCACGCGCCGGGGTGGAAGGACTCGCACAAAACCTTAGATTCCTCGCGGTCGAACGGCCACTCCGGGAACGCGCCCAGCGACCGGATCACGAACTCGCCGTCCAAGTTCGTGCCATTTTGCGAGCTTTGCCCAATTGCACGAGTTAAGAACCGCGTCCACGCCAGTTCCGCTTTGATCGCCGTTTCGTCGAGGTTACAGGCCAAGAGAACCACGCGGGCTGCCGCGAGGGTAGGCAGGAAGATCTCTCGCGAGCGATTCTTCGAGGGCGGCGTTCAACAAAAAAAAAGGGATGGAAAAGGATAGAAAGGTTCTTGGATCCTAAACAAACCAGCAGTTGCTGTACATTTTGGGATTGGCGGCTCTTGCTGCTTTTGATTGAGAACCATCCGGGTCCATACCCGAAGGGTACGTCCATGTTCGCAGCTGCGTTAGGGCATAATTGAAAGAGTCCACTACATTGTAACCGGCACTGAGATGATCCCAAAAGTACATCGACAGGATTCCTTCTGCGGGAACGGGATTAACTGCATATGCATAATGCGTTTCGTCAGATGATGACATCGCCAGGTATGATCCCCCTTCGAAATCGTCAACCCAGTCGCCGGAATGACACGACTCGATGAAGAAAGTCTTGAAGGTGGTATCAAGTCCATCCATCAGTGTGCGGAACGTATTAGAATACACGATAGTCGTGCCATATTCCCCATCCCTAAAATTCGTGTAGGAATGCGAACCATCGTTATTGCCGTGCCCGAAGAGGAAAAAGAAGATGAGGGCTCCTGCGTTCTCGTAACTCGCGACAGTATTGAAGTTCGATTGAAAATTTGTAGTATCTGAAAACTCGAAGATCTTGGTAAAATGGCGATTTTGCGCAATGGTCTTGTACCTGTTAATTACAGCCTGAGTACCCGCATCGGACGCCCAGAAGAACACTGCTATCCTCCTGGGGGAGTTCGTGTCGTAGGGGTTCGACTCGTAGATCGTGGTTTCCTCGTAATCCGTGATGCCGTCCCCATCGGAATCGACAAGATCAGGAGCTACGAGCAGCATTACATTAGCTTGGCAATAGTTGTCCCAAACATCATACGCGCTGACGGTAAAAGGATACAACCCAACGGGAAGGATTCCCACGCTCGTGATCAGTCCGTTAGCATCGATTGCAAAATGTGTCGTATCGCTGACCCAGTAGTGGACGATTCCGCTTTGATCCGAGGCACTGACATCGTAATTCAGCATGTTTCCCGTACATATGAGTT
>MBAA01000124.1:286-1127 GCA_001940655.1 Promethearchaeota archaeon CR_4 | reverse complement strand
GGAAATATGTCCCACGTCGGAGCGACATTTTCCCTGTAGGTCACCGGATTGCTGTAAAAGGTTTTCACGAGGAAATTTCCTGGCCCGGAATATTGTCCATAATGATACATTCGGGCGTATTCGACAATCTTGAAGGTGTACTTTCCCACGCTACTGATCGTGATTTTGTCCGCGCGGGCGTTAAAATTTACCAAGTCGACCGTTTTTTGGTATTGCCAACTCGCGCCGCCGTCTACCGAGAGGTACAGCTCAAAATCGTGGTCGCTATAACCGATTCCAGTAACATCACTCGGTTTCGGAATTGGCTGCCATTGAAGACTGACCGTCGTTTTCGCAGTAAATGACGCCGGTGTCGCGGTAATGTCGTAATTGGCGGGGTCCGCAGTGACGACCTTGACCACGATGCTGGCTTGGCAATAGTTGTCAAAAATATCATACGCCCTGATGCTAAGTGGATACGACCCAGGGGGAAGGAATCCCACGCTCCTGATCAATCCGTTTGCGTTGATTGCAAAATGTACCGTGTCGCTGACCCAGTAGTGGGCGATTCCGCTTTGATCCGAGGCACTGACATCGTAATTCAGTATGGTTCCATTATCAATAGATTGATCCCAAGGACATACGTCCCACGTCGGCGGGACATTTTCCCTGTAGGTCACCGGATTGCTGTAAAAGGTTTTCGCGACGTATTTCCCTGTGCCGGAATATTGGCG
The DNA here is from genome assembly GCA_001940655.1 of Promethearchaeota archaeon CR_4. Taxonomy (GTDB): domain Archaea; phylum Asgardarchaeota; class Lokiarchaeia; order Sigyniarchaeales; family CR-4; genus CR-4. Next base: position 414 of record MBAA01000124.1, on the reverse strand, counting down.
GAAATGATACTTCGTTGCGTATTCCACGATCTTGAAGGTGTACTTTCCCACGCTGCTGATCGTGATTTTGTCCGTGCGCGAGCTAAGACTAGATAAGGAGACCGTCCTTTGTAATTGCCAACTCACGC
>MBAA01000124.1:153-280 GCA_001940655.1 Promethearchaeota archaeon CR_4 | reverse complement strand
CTGCCGAGAGGTACAGGTCGAAAGCGTAGTCGCTGTAACCGACTTCCCCATTACTCGGTTTCGAGATTGGTTGCCATTGAAGACTAACCGTCGTTTTCGAAGCAAACGACGCTGGCGTCGCGGTAAT
>MBAA01000124.1:0-124 GCA_001940655.1 Promethearchaeota archaeon CR_4 | reverse complement strand
GGGGATCATCGAGGGAAGTCTCCGGCTGGCTCACTCTCAAAAAACCGGCAACGACCATGGACAGCACCGCTACACTCAGCAATAGTTTGTAGTACGTTTTTGCATTCATTTTTGTTCCCAACTT
>MBAA01000194.1:27621-29059 GCA_001940655.1 Promethearchaeota archaeon CR_4 | reverse complement strand
CATGACAATAACCATTTTAATTATCCCCGGGGGGTGGCGGTAAATATCACCGGATACCTGTACGTGGCAGATAACGACAACAACCGTGTGCAGGTGTTCGACAACGCCGGAACTTACCAGTACACAATTTGCGAGAACGAATTCAAAATCCCCAAAGGTACAATTCCTAGTTTCTCCTTGGTTTTGCTCTTAGCTGTCGCCGGCGTCAATATACTGTTCCTCTGGCGGCGGGCAAGGCATTTAACCCTCGATTAAGTCTTTGCATTAATTTTCTCCTTTTTTCCTTTGAAAATATGAGTTAACCTGATATAAAGCTACATACATCGAAGATATTAACTCACATGTGGAGCATTCTTAGTTACCGGCTACACATCTCCTACGAGGTGTTTAGTTTGCATCCATTTTTTCACTCATACTCTACGGGCACATCCCCTATTGTTGCAAGTCCAACCCTTGGTTGTCATTTATGTTACATGCACAATTCTTTGATACTGGACGGACTTAGTTCTGCTTCCTGTCTAATCCGACTAAATCACCATCGGATTGAAAACCCAGGTTCAATAAAACTTACCTGCATTATGTTTACTTGCTGGAAATACAAAACTTTTTTTTCTAATTACGCCCTTCTGACTTGATATGACAACAGTCGTACTAGAGAAAACTGTGGCAGAAGAATTAATCCGGTACAAACTTCACTCGATTACCGAAGAAATTCACCACATCCTAGGACGATGGAACGAAACATCCGCATCTGGATTTTTAGAGAAGGCTCGAAATGGAATAATTGAAGAGGCCGAAAATGATGCAATAGACTTGCACCAGCTTTTGGCGGATGAAAAGTTACTGAGAGATCTCCTCAAAAAAATCTGATCACGTTTCCCATGCCGCCTTTATCTGGTTATGAAAAGCGCAATATTGCGCGTAACTTGTTGGTTCAAGCATATTCTGCCCAAATTCAAACACTCATTATGGATACAAAACGACCTGTGTGTATCATCCTTTTTTACGGTGGATTGAATCTTTCTATTCGATATAACGATTTTGGGGAATATTCGTACCAGTTGACTTATTCCCAAGCTCCACTCGACCGTATTCTTTTTGATAACTATGATGATAGGTGGGTTGTTAAATCAAAACCCCACCATTTTCATCCACGAGGTCAGAAGAAGGCGGAAGAAAGTCCGATGAATGGAGATCCGAATCATGACATACCTAATTTACATTCATTTATTCAATTACAATGACCAGCAAATGATTTTTTCAGGGGTTTCGATAAACAATGTTGAATAAGCAATCTGTGTTTTCGCTCATGCTCCACGGGCACATCCCCTATTGCCGCAAGTCCGGCGTGTGGCCGGCAGGAGAAGAGTGGTTGTTCGAGGCGATGAACGAAACCTATATTCCCCTGCTGCTCAAGTTGCGACAGCTCCTGCAGGAG
>MBAA01000194.1:27352-27527 GCA_001940655.1 Promethearchaeota archaeon CR_4 | reverse complement strand
AAAGCCTGATCAAGCGGGCTGAAGTGGATTGCCAGCGGTTTCAAACGACTCCGGACAAACGCGCGGTCGCGGAATACTGGTTGCACCGGTTTCAAACCCACCTCAAGGCGTTCCAGCAGGATTTTTACCAGGACATTTTGGGGACTTTGCGGTGGTTGCAAGACGAGGGCACGAT
>MBAA01000194.1:25883-27296 GCA_001940655.1 Promethearchaeota archaeon CR_4 | reverse complement strand
AGGACATCGGTATCACCCGCGCCGAATTTGTTACGAATCGCGCAGGCGAGACGCACCCGACCACGTACCGGGGATATAAACTGGAATCGGGCGTATGCGTCTTCGGGCGCAATCAAGCCACGGGGCAGCAAGTGTGGTCTCCAGACAAAGGGTACCCCGGAGACAAATGGTATCAGGAGTTCCACCAGAAAGACGCCCAGTCCGGGTTGCACTACTGGCGCGTGACGGGTGCAGCAGAGAAAGCAATCTATAACCCCCAAAAAGCGGTAGAGCAATTGAAAGCACATGCAGACCATTTCACGGCATTATTATCCTCGGAGCTCGCCACGATGGCTCCCTCAGTGACGGAGCAAGGGCCGATCATCGTGTCACCCTACGACTGGGAATTATTCGGTCACTGGTGGCATGAGGGAGTAGACTGGATTGACGCGGTGTATCGTAAATTATCTTCTAATAGCGGGGAAAAGATCATGTGTGCCACTCTCAGCGAATACATGGATGCCAATCAGGATTCCTTCTCCACGATCAAGATGAAACCGAGTACGTGGGGTCTCAACGGGGATTTTACCGTTTGGCAAAATAAGGAGCACGGGTGGATTTGGCCCTACGTCAATGCGTCCTGCCGGGATTTTGAGCAGATATTGGCGGGATTGACCAAGACGAGTTATACTACAGATCAAAAGGGCAAGCGAGTTCTCAGGCAATTAGGTCGGGAACTACTCCTCATGGAAGGTTCCGACTGGCCGTTTCTCCTCTACACGAAACAAGCTAAAGAATATTCTAACCAGCGATTCCACAACCACCACCAGCGGTTCCAAAAACTCGCGTGGGCGGCAAAAAACTTGGCCGAATCAGCCCGGGTGAACGAGAAAGACCTGCGAGAGATGGAAGACCTGGACTCCCCTTGGCCGGATTTAGATTTTACACTATTCAAGTAATTTTTCATTTCACACAACATAATGGTTTTTTTCTGGGGAAGGGCGTAACATTGGTCTACACAAGACATAAATGTCGTTTCGGGAAAAAAGAAATATATCCTGAATAGGAACTGAAAGACAATCAGTTGTGGTATGATGTCATTTACCGAAGCAATTATTATTGAAAATCTGCGGAAAGAATACCAAGACGTGGTCGCAGTGGATAACCTCACCCTCCGAGTCCCGCGAGGGGAGCTCTTCGGTTTGTTGGGCCCGAATGGCGCGGGGAAATCGACAACTATCAATGTCCTGTGTGGGATCGTCAAACCTACCAGCGGGAACGTATCCGTGGGAGAGATGGACATACAAAAATCCCCCGAAAAAGTGAAAGCCCTCATCGGAGTGTGCCCGCAGGAACCCGCAGTCTTTACATTTCTAACGGGGCGGGAGAACGTGGAGCTCTTTGGCGCATTGGCGGGTATGTCTAAAGACACGA
>MBAA01000194.1:25197-25777 GCA_001940655.1 Promethearchaeota archaeon CR_4 | reverse complement strand
CATGGCACTGATTCAGGACCCTGAAATCGCGTTCCTCGATGAGCCTACGGCTGCAATGGATCCCCAGTCCCGCCGGGCAGTATGGGATTTCATCAAAGATCTCAAAGCCCGCGGGAAAACCGTCATCCTGACAACACATTACATCGAGGAGGCGCAAGCGCTCTGCGACCGGGTAGGCATCATCGACCAAGGGAAGCTGATCGCGTTGGACACGCCCCAAAAACTGATAGAAAAGCACCAAGTGGCGAACCTCGAAGAGGTGTTCATCAAACTCACGGGGCGCCAAATTCGGGAGGATGTGTGATTGTATGAAGATGCAACGTATCAAAGCATTGGTGAAGAAGAACTTCAAATTGGTCACCCGGGAACCAGCCATGTTATTCATATTAATTATCTTCCCCGTGGTTCTAAGCATCGCCTTTGGGGCAGCCTTTGGGGGATTGGGAGCGGGCAATGGCAATCAAACATACGAAGTCGGTGTCATTGATTATGATAATTCCACGTGGTCCGCGCGATTTATGGGGAATCTCTCTGCAACGGAAGTTTTGAACATCCAAGAATTTCCCGACAACAATTCCGC
>MBAA01000194.1:24885-25167 GCA_001940655.1 Promethearchaeota archaeon CR_4 | reverse complement strand
CCCACCTCCATCGTGATTAGCGATCCTAACCTCGTTGCAGCATTACACTTAACCGACTTTGACAATATGGTTCCCGGACTCTTTGCTTTCGCGATTATTTTCATAGGAATGACCGTAGCAACTGCAGTCGTTGGCGAACGAGAGCAAAGGTTACTCCGCCGGATCAGCGTCACCCCCACGACCTCTGGAGACGTGATTACCAGTCACTTGATATCGAGCACCACTATGGCTATGATACAGGTCGGGCTCGTGTTTCTAATCGCGACACTCATGGGATTTCGA
>MBAA01000194.1:21038-24864 GCA_001940655.1 Promethearchaeota archaeon CR_4 | reverse complement strand
GTACTCTTCGCGTTTCTAATAATGGCAGTCTTCGCAGTCTGCAACGTGGGATTTGGCCTCATCGTTGCCAGCATAGCGAAAAACTCCGGTGCAGCCACGGGATATTCAATGATCTTCATCCTCCTCGAAATGTTTTTGGGGACATTTGTACCGGTTCCGCAAGAGGTGTCGATGTTCGTGCCGAGTTATTACGCTACAGATGCCCTGAACTCCCTTTTCATTCGCGGAGCTTCAGTCACGGATTCAGTCATCTGGGCAGATTTCGGCATCGTTTGTGCGTTTGCCATCGGAATCATCGCTCTCGGCGTCATCCTGTATAAAAAGTTCGGAACCCGCTAAAAAATCCCTTTCTCTCATTTTTTTAGAATTATGCTTCGCAATTTAGGAAAAAACAGTCCTACAAAAATAGGATCTTCAGAGAATATCCGAAAGTCAATAGAAACCCTTCCGCCGAAGACCATCACCAGAGGACATCTAGTGCTTTTATTGTGAAAAATGATTCTCCTCATATTGGAACCGGTTGAATTTCTAGGAGGTATACTTTTGTTATATCTGGGTGTAACGACTCGCTTACTGGGCAAAATTGCTGCACTTTTTGGTGAATTCGCTCGACATTTTCCCGGGGGGCGCTTGTTACTACACGGGAAATGATTTTCACGGCATTCAAGCGAGCAGGCACGCTATTTGCGCCACTAAGCACGAAACGCCGGTCAATCATACCCTCAACCTCTACTACCACTTCACGGATGTCGAGGTTAAATGCCGAACTGTAAGTGATCCAATTCACCTCGATACAGGCCGCGAGGGCAACCAACAACGTGTCTAAGGGAGACTGCGCCGTATCGTCCCCACCCCCGTCTAAGGGTTCATCGATATTAACGATGTGTTTCCCGACCACCACCCGAATTTTTAAATTCTTTACCTGTTGAGCACGAGTATGAATGGGACGGAGAAATGCCTGCTCCGGGACAGATGTTTTCAGGGCTGCAACCAATTTCTTCGTCTTCTCCCGCATAATTTCCAATCGTTTTGTTTCCAAGAGCATATGCTAGCTTCCTCGATTGTGTTCTAAAAAGTTACCGACAATGCGAAATTCCTTGTTTCACAATAAGGATTGGACATTTCATTACATTTTCGAGAAGTACTGCCTCTATTCCTAAAAAAATTAAAAAAAAGGTATTAGATGTGGAAATCTGAATTCCTTTTTTGAGGAAAAAACGGATTTCCCTTATACTGAAGAATGCTGGATGACTGGAAATCTCATTCTCTCCTCCTTTTCGCGAATTTTTATCCCACCAATAGGAAAAAGGTTAGTCTTTCGGGGGTAGAATTTCGAGCGAATACTCTTTTTTAATATCCGGGTGCAATGACCCGTTTATAGGGCAGAATTGCTGTACTTTCTGGTATACCCGTTCGACTTTCTCCCGGGGAGCATTTGTCACTACATGGGAGATGACTTTCACTGCTTTTAAGCGTGCAGGCACACTATTTGCCCCACTCAACATAAAACGTTCATCGATCGTACTCTCCACGTCCACCAACACTTCACGGAAATCGAGATTTGAGCTGAAAATGATCCAATTCATCTCGATGCATGATCCAAGGGCGACCAACAACGTGTCCTCGGGAGTCTGCGCGGTGCCATCTCCGCCATCGTCCAAAACTTCATCAACATTAACCGTGTGCTTTCCGATTACTACGTGCACTTGTAGATTCTTTACCTGCCTTACATTGACGTGCATTTGACGGAGAAATGCCTGTTCAGGCGCGGATTTCTGCAGTTCTGCACTCATCTTTTTCGTCTTCTCTCGCATTAATTCCAGTCTATTCGTATCCAAGAGCATGTTCACATTCCTCGATTTTGTTTTGATAGTCGCGGCTAATTGTGAGATCAAATTATCATCATTGAAGTTATCCAATTTAAGACAGCAACATATGCATCTCAATTATTGATTTTATTTGGGAGGTTTTTCTGGATACTGACAACACCTCTTTCCACATTAAAAGACAATAAATTTCTTTCAACTTGTTTGAGATCATGTATCTTCTTGAACTTGATTTGGTTCGCGACTATCGTGATCCAAAAGATATACAAGATATTTAAGGGTTCCGAACTATCCGGAACCGAACGATCTATCGAATAACATAAAACTTTCTTGGGAAATTTAAAAATGGTTGTTGGATGTATATTCCTTAACTCTTGTTTTGAGGAAGAATCGAATTTCTCGCGTGAGGAAGCATGCTCGAAGCAATCTACGTACTCGATAAGTCTAGTGGAATTTGCTTAGCGAGTTATGAGATTGTGAAGCAAACACAAAGTGGTGACATTTTGTCTGCATTTTTCCTTGCCGCTCTCGAATTTTGTAAAGACCAATTCCATAGTACAATCCATTCCATTGTTGCGGAAAATAAGATCGTAGTCTTGCACGATGGGAGTAAGATCGTGCTCGCGGGCATCATCGAAAAGACTGACAATCCCCAATCTGCGGCGATTTTTCTCGAGGACATCGAGCGGGAATTCTTGAGTATTTATGAGCGACAGATCGAGAATTACAGGGGAAATGTGACGGTATTTCGGTTTTTTGACCCGGGAAAAATCCTCGGTCACTTGGTGTACCAGCGAATCATCGAGGAATCGCTTGCGGCTCTTTAATCCAATTTTAAAAAATGAGAGTTTACCAATTAATTAGAATTTTTTGTTGCATCTGCGGATCCTATGCACATCTCAACAAAATGGATACCCAATTTGAACGCATCCTCGTCAGGGAACGTCAGAACTGCTTGTCGCTCGCTCAATACTTGGAGAGAAGTCCCCGGGATGAATTTCTCATAGAATTTCTCTATAGTTCGCATTAAATCTTGGAAGGAATGCCCTGCGGGTAACTTTTCCGCCTGAATATGCCACTTGACCGGCGTCCCGGCAGTAACGACAAAGCGCTTGGATCTTTTCTCTTTGGCGAGTGTTATGCACTGGTTCGGGATGTAGAACGAGGAGAAGAAATCCTCGAAGGTAGAGTAGAACATTAGCATGCCATCAAAAGTCGGTTCGAGGTAAAGATCAATGCCGATCTTTGGGAAATGCCGATTGTAAAATTCCAACATATTTTTCAATAATGCCCGTTCCTCGTCCGTGTTGGTCGTTGCGCGGAGGATAATATCTACATCGACGAGACGCTTCATTGCATATTGCCTTCGATCAAATTCCTTATGATAATAGAGCATAGTCTCCTTTTATGGTCTTATGGAAAAAAAAATCATCCTAACTACCGTTAGTTGCCGACAAAAATCTTTTTGCATCCCTAACATCCCACCTTTCCATCGCCCGATTTAATGTGTAGTATTAATGGGTAGAGTACTGCGATACCCTATGCAATAGATCGGTTTCAGAAGAGCGACAAACTCGCGGATAAGGTCTGATATGGATGTAGGGTTGAAAAAGATAGAAAATATTGAGGGATAATTCGACAAATTCAACGTAATATTATTGTCAAACACGCAGGAAAGGAATTCAAAAAGACCAGAAATGTTGCGATTCTGCTGTACAATCATTTTGCAATTGGAGGAAGAAGAGAACGGAAGTATCATAAATGGATAGGACAATCATAACGGGTTATTTAAGATTTAAAGAAAAGTTGGTCAACCCTCCTTAACCAGCTGCCGGAGGGCGATTTCAATGTATTCTAAGGTTTCTTCTTCCTTAGCTTGTAGGGGTTGTTGCTGCCGGGGATCGATGGTTTTTAGTATGGTATCTTTCAGCCGTTCGAGTGGAACGCGAGCTCGGGGATCGCCTAGGGTACCGAGGGATCTGATGGCAGCTATCTTATAA
>MBAA01000194.1:19368-21026 GCA_001940655.1 Promethearchaeota archaeon CR_4 | reverse complement strand
TGATCGAGCATAGGGAGGAGTTTATCGAAAGCACCAAGTTCCTTGTCCATCCCGAGGTGGTGGAGGTAGTGGAGGTCAAGATCTCGGATTTTCTCCCAAACCCGATCCACGCGGGCGATCGCCTGGCGATCAGATATTTCACATACTTGATTGTCGAAGCGTTTTAATGCTGGTAAAACGATTGCTTTTAATTTTTCAAATTCGGCATAATTATCTGTCGTGAGGTCGAAACGGGATTCTATGACTACCAAGATGGCAGCAGAATGAAACGGTCTAGCGTGATCTAGTTGCTTCACTAACTCTGCGAGTTTCTCGGTATCTGAAGAGTACCGCATCTCAAGAATTGTGGAAATTTCTGCTCGAGGGGCCTGTTTCCACCAATTCTGGGGAAATTCCGCCACAAACGAAACACTATACGCTCGATGAGCTTCATCCGTGAGATAAGGACTATGATTACCCTCCTGGCAAATGAGGGTCACCCGCACTTTTGCTTTCTTCAGTTGGTTAATGAATTCTCGAAAGTCCTTATCACCTGTCAGAATCAGTACGTGATCGATTTCACGGCGGTCGTCAAGTATTCGCAAGCAAGACTTGATGAGCGACAGATCTACCGCGTCTTCACCCCTCATAGAGGTCAGTTTGATGTCAAAAGGCAGGAGTGCACGTATCTGTTTCTTGCACTTGAGAGGGAGAGTTTGTTGCCGACTATACGCGCGAGCAAAAACTACGGAATTCTCTCGGATAAAATTTTGTAATCCTTTCAGAAAGCGGCGGTTATCGGTCTGGCGCAAGGGCACGTTTTCATAATCCCAGAAGATCCCGATAGTGCCTTGGTCTTCCCACGGGGGCAACATTTTCGTCAACTTTCCTTGGGTGCAAGTATTATTTAACTCGATTTATCTTTCTAACAAAAAAAAGCTACTTAAATGTCTTAAACGTCTAATACAACACCGGCCATTTTCAATTGGAGGAGAATTTGCTGGGCATCCTTGTCTAATTTATTGTTTTCAATCCACAGGAATTCTAGCGTTTTCAGCTTCCCAAAAGAAGCTGGCAGGGTTTCGAGTTGGTTGTTCCGGAGATTTAATCTGCGTAGTGATGATAGTTCCCCGAAAGAAGCGGGGAGGGAGAGGAGATTATTATTATTCATAAAAAGGAGTTCTAATGAGGATAGTTGCCCAAAAGTCGTGGGGAGGTCAATTAACCGGTTTCGCACGAGGTTGAGAAATTGGAGTGATTTGAGATTCCCAAAAGATTGGGGTAGTGTCTCAAGCTGATTACCAAACAATCCCAAATCGCGTAAGGATCTGAGATTTCCCATCGAATCTGGTAAAATGGTTAGATCTCGCTCCGGAATGCCCAAACCAATAATATGATCCTTTTGTTCGATGATTCCAAGGGAAAATGTCGACAGTAACTGAATTTTTGGCAACGATACCCCAACCATTTGCTCTAGATCCTCGAGAGCCTGTGCTTCTTCTGGATTCATATCAATCCTTGAAACCTCTTAATGGAGAAATTACCTTAGGTAAATGAGAGATTTCCTCAATTCTTTTCCGGGGTTACCACCCGCCACCAGCACATGCACAAGCGCACGCGCAGGACACGCAAGCAGAGTGACAGGCGCTATGACAAGCATCATGACACGCGGAATGGCA
>MBAA01000194.1:18251-19331 GCA_001940655.1 Promethearchaeota archaeon CR_4 | reverse complement strand
TCACTATGTGTGACGCAACCTTTGATAGCTTGTGTCATTTTCTGCCCGAAGGCGCTCCAAGATGCCTTCATATTATCCCCGATGTTCTTGAACGCGGACGTGATTCCGGATCCGAAGTCCTTCATATTACCCCCGAGGTGCTGCCCGAAACGCGTTAACGAAGGGGGAGTCCGCCACGCCCCCGTCCGCCCGAAGCGGGAGTACATGCCGTCATACCACGCCCAATGGCCGTAGTAGTGCCAACACCAACCCCAGTAAGGATATGGATAATAGTACGTGCGCCACGGGTGATAATAATAGGCATTGTAATAGTAAATGGGAGTAGAGTGGCTCTGATCAAAATTCTGGACGGCGTCATTCACGATTTGCTCGTGTTTCTTTTCTATGTCGTCAAAATTCGACTTCCACACGCGGCGTTGCACCTCGCGGGCGATAAGGTCGAGTACCGCGTTAATATCTTGTTGGTCGATCACGCCGTCCCGCGAGAGTTTGATCATCTCCTCCTCGTAATACGTGGGCACGATCGCCATGAGTTCCGCTTTCATGCCACATTGGACGCACTTCCCTTGAGCATCCACGATGTGATCCTTGTGTCCCACTAACTCGCAGTTGAGGCAGAAGTGAGGCACGTTGGCGTATGGTATATCCTTCCCGCATTTGGTACATTTGTGATCCCGGACGTTCACGAGGAATTTTTCCTTCTCGACTGCTTGAAATTCTAGCATCTGTCGCCGAACCATCGCTGTGAGCATCAGGGTGACGATCTCGCCGGCGCTGAGTACCTTGATCTCCTCGCCAGCTTTTTTATCTTTCAATCCTGCCCCCACAGAAACCGCGGTTTTATCCACTTCTACCTTGTGCCCTTCCTTGTACCGCCCTGCTTTGAAGACCGCGTATTCCACGGGGTCAAGTTCGGGGGGTTGGGTGTTGATCTTGCGCTCGAACAAGATCATGGGAGCATCGGTGGTTCCGGTCTTCTTCGTGAATCCGGCCATGTACTCGAGCTCATCCATCTTGTATTGCCACACGTCGTTCGGCTCGATGACCTTATTATCCACAAGATACTTGAATGACGGACTC
>MBAA01000194.1:18086-18217 GCA_001940655.1 Promethearchaeota archaeon CR_4 | reverse complement strand
AGGGATGGGTGTTTCCTGCAAGTCCTCGGGCAACACTTTCCGCAGGTTCTTCAACTCGACATATGCAGTGGCCCAACCTTCAACAGATCGAGGGTGGGCGATAACCCGTTCGAGTGTCTCGTACCCGACAA
>MBAA01000194.1:17448-18019 GCA_001940655.1 Promethearchaeota archaeon CR_4 | reverse complement strand
TTGTTGCATCAATGCCTTAACCCGTTGAGTATCAGTCCGTTGGAATTCAAAATTTTCAGGGTTAGGTCGCTCTTGTTTGCTGGCCATATTATTCCACCAAACCTCCTTTCTGGAGTTCCTCGAGGATGTCTTTCTCAAAAATCACACGCATCTGTTTTTCAATGATCATCTCAACGTCCTTCTCGTCCACCTTGCCGTCCTTGTTCTGGTCGGTCATCAGGTCCTCGCGGGTGATCTCCGCTCGTTGGAACAGCTCTTGGAAGTGATCCGAGTAGATGGTCTCCTCCAGCTCGCGGAGGTAAATGATGTTGCCTTGGGATTTCTTGGGGACGACAAACCCTTTCCCCCCGAGTCGCTGGAGGATCGTCTTTCGCTCCTTCTGCAATTTTGAACGCTCGCGCCCCCGCTGAACGCCGCCAGCGATTTTAACGTATAGGTTTGGGGCAATAAGAGCAATAAAGAGCGTCAATCCCCCCCCGCCTAAAATAATCAGCAAGAGTTGAGCATCAGAAGACAAGTAGGGGAGACCCGTGTTGAATGACTGATTCGGGTGCTCCATCGGCCCGGTAAT
>MBAA01000194.1:16196-17418 GCA_001940655.1 Promethearchaeota archaeon CR_4 | reverse complement strand
ATGTGGGATCTATCCCAAGGGAAGTTTCATTAAACTCCTGAGGGGCAACGAGCGTCCGGTTTGCGAGGATGATGTCATAGGTGTAATTCGCAAACCCGTCGATATCTTGGGAAAAAGTGGGCGGGAAGAATACGAACTGGGTCTTTTGATCGCCCACGAGGGTGCCCGGGAGCGTTTGTCCTTCCGGCAAGGTGCGCCCGTCATCGTAGAACATAATCATATTTTCTGTGTTATAAGAAACTTCGAGGCACCAGTACACGGTCGCGGAGCCGGAAAAAGCGAGGCCGTTTACGTTGATCTGCTTCCCTCCTTCCACTACTGCCGCAGAGGGAGTCTTCGTAGTGTCTTTCGTGTAGGAGAACCAATACTCGGGGCCAGATGAGTCACCGGTCTGCGTGTAAATGCTGACTTTCGTGGAATTGGCTAAAACCCGCTCGTTGGTTTGCCAGTAAATCCCGTTTAACGAGTAATCTCCATAATAGGATGGATAGGGGGCTAGGACGAAATAGAATCGTTGGGTGATGCTTGCTTGGCCGGTTCCCCAAACGACCACCGTCCCCGTCACGTGGGTCAAGTCCATATCCACGTTTTCGTTGCTCTCGTACGAAGAGACCGATGCGGCACTAAATCCAATGATGGCAGCCCAGACCACGATGGTAATTAACCCTACGAGACATATTGAGCATGAAATTTTCGTCCGATTAACCCGTTTCAGCACGACCACGACACATCACCACCTTGCATCTTATTCAACATTACTCCCGGAGCTTTAAAAAATATTCAGAATTCGAATTTAGAATATTCATTCTCCAAAGTACAGAGAAAATTGAAGGAGGATAGATATTAAAACATTCTCTAAGGCTCAATTGAGAAGAATGAAGAAAAAGGAAAAATAAAGAATATATTATAGAGATTTTTATTTTTCTTCCTCAAATTTCAACCGGAGGGTGGCAACCTCTTCTTTCGTCAATTTGGCTTCTCCCCGCTTGACTCTCATAATGAAAATGAAGGCCAGGATAATACAAACTATGATGTAGGGGAATATTGACATATAGACCGTGACTTCTGGGTACCCTGCAAGCGTTACAAGACCAAATATTCCGCCCATAAGGGTGGGACTTACAATAGCCGCTAAAATAGAGAACAGATAGTACACTCCAGTGTAAGACCCAATCCGCCCCATAGGGGCCATTTGCCAAATGACTACAATGGTGTTTACGTT
>MBAA01000194.1:15920-16101 GCA_001940655.1 Promethearchaeota archaeon CR_4 | reverse complement strand
CTTCACGAGTGTAGAATAGAAGGTATCTAGGGCGTTGTACCCGAAGATCAACATAAAGATGGAGAGTAACATCCAAATTCCGCTTTTATCTTTCTCCCGAATTATGTCCCGTAAATCTCCCCACCGACTTTTTGAACGACCGGTATTCTCTTTCTGCACGATTTCTTGGGGAATAATTTGC
>MBAA01000194.1:14074-15908 GCA_001940655.1 Promethearchaeota archaeon CR_4 | reverse complement strand
TCCACATGAATGATCTCCTTCCCCACATGGAAGAATTCCTTGCCAGTAGGTGTTTCCTTGATAGTTAAGAATAGGATTAGAAGCGAAAAAAGCATCAGGATCGAAACGGAAATGAAACCCGCGGTTTTTCCGGTATATCGCACTGCGAACCCAAGTATGAATCCGATGCCACCCATTAAATTGATGAGGGCGTTACCTTTACTGCGCACGGGTGCTGGGGTTATATCTGGCATAAGCGCAACAACAGGAGCGCGATATAGTGCCATCATAACATTAAAGCAAATGATGACGGCAAGAAAGGGGATAATTTCCGCCATAAATGGTGCGATGATGAAAAAAACAGCCGCCCCGATAATACCAATCGTGATGAGGGGCATACGGCGCCCAAATCGACTCTGTAATCGATCTGAAAGAGCCCCAAAAAACGGTTGGATGGGTACTGCAATGATATTGTCCAATGTCATCAAAAATCCAATTATTAGCTTTTCGACTGGGCCATCTCCTAGGAAATCCTTCAGAATCAAGGGAATCTGAAAGTTATAAAATGCCCACGCGATAGCAGTTGTCATAAAACCGAGACCGATAAGAAGAGTTCTCCCATATCTCAATTTTATAGTCTGACCATCCATCGGTTCAGTTGGAACCGGGGATGTGTGGTCTTTACCAGTATTTTCCATAGAGAAGATCATCTCAAAAAGAGAAAATTGTTGTTAGGTCTGACTGCAATGAATGGAAATAAGTAGCTTTCGCACAAATTTATGTTGCATTTGATTTAGGGGAAATTGGTTGAGATCAAGAAACCACTCATAATTGAGGAGGATGTCAAAATTAAGACTTTACTTAACGATTCACTTTCCTTTATTTAAAGCTCCCGCCCACTTTCGCCAGTTCCTCGTCAAGCTCCTTGGTGCCCACGAAGTGCCAGTAAAGGGGACACGCCCCTCCGCACACGTCGTAGTCTGCACACTTGGTTTTGCAGACATCGGGGGCGAACTCCTTGTTGCGGAAGCGCCACGCGAGCTCCGACCCCCACACGTCCTTGAAGGGGGTCGTGACGAGATTCCCGACCCTGCCCCAGTCCGGCGGTGTTGACGAGCACGGGATAACCCACCCCTGGCAATCCACCGCAACCATCCCCCCGCAGCACGAGCATCCCTTGTACCCGTACCCTTCGATAACTGGGTTGAAAAAACAATACCCCGTGGGGGACAACCACGTGAACTTGATGCCCACCTCCTGAGCTGCCGCTTGAATTTGCCGGATGAAGGGTCCAATGTCCGTATAATAGGTACCGATGACCGCGGCGTGCTTCAGGGCGAGTCCGGACCAGATGATCATATTGGCGCTCATCGACTTGGCTCCGATCTCCTTCACAAAAGCAGGGAGTAGGTGAAGAATGTCCCGGTTGATTTTCGAGATCGTCGTGTTGGTGGACACCCAAAACTCGGGCGACCCCGTGACCGCATCTGTTTTCATACGTGCGTTACAATTCTTGATGCCTTGAACCGTCTCCGCCCACGCCCCCTCCACGCCCACCATTGTGTCGTGAACCACGGGATCGGCGGCCTCTATGGAGACTTGAAATCCATTCACTCCAGCCGCGATTAATTCCCCCAAATAGGCGTCATCGGCGAGACGCCGGCCGTTCGTGATCACCACTGTTTTGAACCCAAGGCTCGCAGCGTGTTGAAGGAGAGCCGGGAGGTCTCGCGAGAGGGTAGGTTCCCCGCCCGTGAAATTCAGCGAGGGCGCCTGGGCCTCGAACCAGATGCGGTCCATGACCACCTTGAACTCCTCAGCGGTCAGGGGTTTTTGCGGGGTATACTCCGTGTCT
>MBAA01000194.1:13821-13948 GCA_001940655.1 Promethearchaeota archaeon CR_4 | reverse complement strand
CGAAAATGTGCCGCTCGATGCCATCTAACCGCTGTTGCAGGGTAGTCCGCATTTCTGCTAAATATTTTTGTGACTCGTCCGCAGCAGACGAATTATTTCCCACAGAGGTTGTAGAGCGTTTAGGATC
>MBAA01000194.1:8984-13608 GCA_001940655.1 Promethearchaeota archaeon CR_4 | reverse complement strand
GGGGGTAGAAATACCATCGATGATGGCTTCAGACAACTGATGAAACATCTCTTCGATCCCTTGGCCGGTGGCCGCTGAGCTGATAACATAGCTGGCAAATTTGTATTGGGAACTAAGATCCATCACTTCTTGGCGTAAGATGACCTGATTTGGTAAATCGGCTTTATTACCAACGAGCACGATTCGAGCGTCAGGTGCAACCATTCGAATTTCATCCGCCCAGAGTTTCGCATTGTCGAACGTCTTGTGACGGGTCAGGTCGAAGAGGAGTAAGATCCCATCCGCCCCTTGATAATACCCCTTCCTCACGCTTTCAAACTCCTTTTGCCCAGCAATATCCCAAATGGAGAGAATTACGGAGCGTTCCTCGTTGGTAGAGCTCAGATAGTGTAAAACTTTGACTGAGATTTGGAACCCGAGGGTTGGTTTGTATAATTTCGAGTAAGTATCGTGGACGAATCGCACGAGAGCGCTCGTCTTTCCAACCGCTTCATCTCCTGCGAGAATGATTTTAAATCGATATGACCCTATATGATTCACACCCCATTTATCGAATTACCGCTGTCGTTGCATTTCACACTTGACTTCGAGATCTTCAGAGGAAAAGCACCATTACAATACGGAATGATACGGTATTCTGTATTGGCGTAAGATGTCAAAACTTACGAGAAAGAGGATATAAGAATTGCGCTTTTTAAAAGGTCGACCTCCTTGATACCCACAAACCGCCCACTGTGGGGATTAAGGCGAGTCCTTATCTTTTTTCTTCGCCGAAACGCCCCAGATTGCAATGATTTTCTCAGCATTCAGGTAGGTGAGCGTGTGGGTCTCGTTGTCCTTCAAGATGACGACGTCATCAGCGCAGGAGATGACCACTCCGTGGAATTTTTCCGCCACGCCACAATATACCTCTACGGGGTTGTTGATAAGATGCTCCGAGATAAATTTCGTCAAGCCTAATACCATCGATATCACCACGACTAGTGGTGCTACCGGGTTGATAAAGGTTAAGAGACTCGTGTCAACAACACATCGAAATGGGCACAAACATAGAAAAGACGTCTAATTTTATCTTAATTACTGCGGGATTTTAGTCGAATTGTTGAAATTGTTTTTATATCACGCTCTAACGGTTCAATATTGGATTCCGGGAACTTGTGGACAACACATTTACGCGGGTTGATCCTACTTAAATCAGTTAAATTTGTGTTGATATTTTTGCCGTAAAATTAGTGGTCATTGCGATTTGGACTGATAATCGGACGAAAGAACCAGATTTTCGTGGTAAATAGTTAATTGAGCGAAAGGTTATGATGCGTCCCGCGATCTTCTCAAATTTTTACCGGGTTATTTGGCAAAATCGGGGTCCATATGGGTCGAGGATTTTTGTCGAGTGAGGGCCCATCGCCTGAAGATTCGTCCCTCGCCCCCGAAATATTTATATAATCGTGCGGAGAATCTGTAAGTCAGAGGTAAAGGTACCTCGAAAAACTAACAATTGCGGAAGGAATCAAACATGGCCAAGAAAAAACGCTCATTCGCCTGGAGCCCACTCCGGGCGTTGATGAAGAGACAAGGCGCGAACATCGTTGCGCGGGACGCCGTAGACGTCTTGATCGCCCAGCTCGAGGAAGAAGCGACAGCTTTGACCAAGCAAGCTCTCAGTTTTGCCGAGCACGCGAAGCGCAAGAAGATCACGAAAGACGACATGCTCCTCGCGATCAAGTACATGTAAATTCGGCAACGATCACAACGAAAGGACGCATAGAAGTAATTTTTCTTTTTCTTTTACCCACCTCCGCCGCGGTTAAGGATAAAAAATGGCGGAGCCGAACCAAGCGCTATGTTTTTCCTGCATCATCGACCTAACTCCAGACTCGGATAATCCCGAAAAGAATGGCGCAAAAAGAATTCTGTTTTTATGGGCGAAATTGCCACCATAATCCGTCCTGGTTCGTTTCCAATTCCTCCTTTCAGCAATATTCCGCCACGTAAAGGCACCCCCAAGAAAGTTCACGAGGATGAAAAGCCAGAGGTAACTACCGAGCGAAACGAAATGGCCAAGAAGAGACGAAGAGTAACAACTTTCCTCTCAAAAGAACCTTCATTCCCCGGCAAGTTTTTAAAGAGAACGCGCCTCACACCTGATAGTGACAAGACTATGACGCGTTTCGTGACCGTGCACGGCAAGCGAGTCCGGGTAGAAGTAGGTGGGATCCTCTCCCTCGATGACACTCCAGAATTCAATGCTGAGGAACTGAACGTCACCACCATCGCGGAGATCAAGGGACTCCACGCCGCCACGCCCCCCGTGAGGCAGCTCTTCCTGAGCGAGAACACGATAGCGCGGATGGCGGGGTTGGCGAACCTCCCAGCCCTGGACTGGCTCGACCTCGGGAAGAATCAAATCACCCGCATCGAGGACCTCGAAGATTTGCCGAAATTGGGGGCATTGTGGTTGTTTGACAACCGGATCGCGAAGATCGAGGGACTCGACCGCGTGCCGAGTCTGGAGGACCTCAACCTCGCGAACAACCAGATCACGCGGATCGAAGGGCTCGAAAACCTCCCTCATCTGACGAAACTCAATCTCTCATATAACCCCATCGCCAAGATCGAGGGATTAGAGCACCTACAAACCCTCGAAGGACTCTCGCTCGACAAGACGGGTATCACCCGCGTCGAAGGCATCGATCACTTGCCCCACTTGAAGAGACTTCACCTCGGGGGGAACAACCTGACCAAAATCGAGGGATTAGACGCCTTGCATGACCTCGAGGAACTGACGATCGAAGGGTGCAAACTGACCAAAATCGAGGGCCTCGAGCACCTGCAGAAGTTGAAGGTGTTGCACTTGGAGAAGAACCAGATCACGCGGATCGAGGGCCTCGAGCACTTGTCTGCGCTAGAGGGACTGCACCTCTCGCTGAACCAGATCACGCGGATTGAAGGACTCGAGCATCTCCCGCATCTGAAGAAGCTCGAACTCGACCACAATTTGATCACCCACATCGAAGGATTGGAATACTTGACTTCCCTCGAGACGCTTTACCTAAACCAAAACCAGATTTCCCACATCGAGGGATTAGTAGGATGTCATCATTTAAAATTACTCAACTTGTCTCAGAATTTTATTGATGATCTGAGTCCCCTCGCCCACCTCGATGCCCCGCTCGCCAATCTCTACCTCCCCCGCAATTGTATCTCGCATATCACGGGCATCGCTCACTTCCAAGACTTGACGGACTTGGATCTCCGTTACAACGCCCTCACCCACGTCGAGAACCTCGCGGGATTGCCGCGACTGACATACCTATATCTCGACGGCAATCAGATCACGGACATCACGGAGATCATCCCACCCAGGATTGACCCGGGAACCGAGCTTCGACGGGTGGGTCTGCACGGCAACCCGATTCCCGCAACGCAGCGGGCTACTGTCGAGCACGCATTGCTCCAATGCACCTACGTGTTCAAAGATTCGTCCGGTTGGCCAATCTGATGGTTGTCTATTCACCTCACATTCAATAAGGAAGAATGAGCCCAAGAGGATTTGCGAGGACTTGTTCAATCGTATGGGAACGAAACTGGAGTGAGGGGAGATATCGCCGACTTATCTGGGGAATGTGACGAATAATCCACCCCTCATGAACTCGGGGGGCGGGTCACTTTTTTGACGGGGCGGAGCGTGATCTCGTAGAACACGTCGATGGCGAGCAACTCCTCCCGGAGGTACTCGGGCGGGATGGTGATGCTGAAGCGGGGGCCGGACTTGACGATGCGCCCGGTCATGGTGATGGGAGATCCTAACGCGTGGTCTGCCATGGGGGAACGAACCGGGGTGCCGTAATAAACGTGCCTTGAGTATATATGATATGTATGCAATTCATACATTAAACTTATATACCAGAGAATCATCACCCCGTATATGCCTCGTATACTGTTGCGAATTATTCGGATCGGACGCGTCGACCAGCTGCGAAAAACATCTTATGATAAATTGCCAGAACATCGAGAAAGGACGGTAATTCTTCCTATTGCAGATTATCGGAGCAAAATCGGAAGGACACGAAAAGAACCCCCTGTATTTGCAGCGTTGCGAGAAAATTCTCCTTTAAATATATCCGTTCGGCGTTTCCACGCCCTCCTGGCAGCGGGAGGCACGTCAAATTTTCCCACAATGACGCGTGTCGCGAACGAAAGGTTTATATTTCCATCCAACGAAAGAAGAGGCGAATAAAATGCAAAACCACCACCCCACGTTGGCGCCGAAAATCCGCGAAATGTCGCAAGATGCGAGTGGCGACCAGCGAAGGGGCGGGCGAACTGGCGATCAGTCGAGCGAGATCGTCAAATCTCCCAAGAATGAATCCAATGAAAGCATAAAAGCAAGAATATGAATCCACGATAAGTAATCGAACCAATAACAGGGCAGAACCTTCCTCCTGATTCTCCCAATTCGTAGTAATTGGCGCGAAAACCCCCAATAGCGAATGCTACCAGCCGGAGATTGTGGGACGACCCGCTGAAATAGAAATAATACCCGGGACACGGGGAATGACAGAATGGTACTCCCAACGACAACCGCCAACCTTCCCATTCTCGCCCGACCAACCGAGCTGGC
>MBAA01000194.1:5769-8905 GCA_001940655.1 Promethearchaeota archaeon CR_4 | reverse complement strand
CTTCCTGGCCTGCCTCCACGCGGCTATTCGAGAACGTGCTGTCAATCCCCCTCCCGCAGTACCTGACCCGGGATCGATCTGTACGGAACCCTGCCCCACCACGCCCCACCCGCGCACGTGGCCCCCGATTTCAAGGGTAGTTCCCCATCGCAAGCTCATCTTCGAGGATCGGCAGGAGTATGAACCGGTGGAAGAACCCCCGGCAACGGACGCAGGTTCTATCAAGGCTACCATCAAAATTCTACCGGCCTCGCCAGCGAGAGCGGTTCTGAAGCGGGACTTCCTAGAAGTTAAGGCGCCGTCCGGGGACGGGGATCAAATGACGCTCCAAAAAGAGGTGAAGCTCGCCACACTCTCGCTCGAGAGCGGGGTAGTGAAGCTGGAACGTAATCCGGAAACACGCCCGGAGGCAGGTTCGCCGCAAATTCCAAGTGAGAATGCCCTTCCTCCCCCGGAAGGGATATCACTCGTATTCGGGCGAGAAAAGGAGGAACAGGTGAAATCTCCGCACCCAGAGAAACCAGCAAAACCGCCATTCTTCCCGCGCTGGGATCCCCGGCACGTCAAATTTCCCCCCGAGGAGGAGACAAACTCCCTCGTAGGTGATAAAGAAGCCCAGCGTTTGCGATGCTTTGCGGAGTTCTGGAGTCTGTTACCAGTCGCAACCATCTCGCTCCTCCGGATCATCCACAAGGCAGGCGCGAGAATTAACGCGCGATCACCCTTGGTACAACGCGCCTCGCGGAAACGCCGCCTCAAGGACGCATCATTGGTCGACACCATCAACACCATCGCGCAGCAACACCTCGGTCGGGCCATCGTGCACCCCCGCACGCGCGAATTGGTCGCTTCCGTTGTCAGTGACCTCGGCGAGGCGCTCACCGCGTGGGCAAAACTCTCCCAAAAAGAAAGACGAGAAGTGACTCGCCCCAAGCGCTATATCGCCCAAGGCATTCGGATCGTTTCTGCACTCTCGGTTTTGGCGCCCATTGGCCGCAGAATCGGTTAATGAGCGTGTTTCGCGGGTGACGACCCTTTATTCGGAATAGTCCCCACAAAACCGTGGAATTATCCCCATCTAATATCCCCGATTGATACCGGTGGGGATCCCTTTTACTGCACGCGTTCGTGTTCAAAACGCGCAGCAATCTCGCGCCACCCGGCAGACTGAAAGATTTGCCCGGGAATTTCACGCTCGAAAGTACCACCAGTCACGTCAAATCTACCAGAGGTCACGCAAATGGACGCCACCAGTACCGCAATCGCGGATAAATTGGAAGAAGAACGGAAGACCTACGAAGAACTGATCGTGCTTGACAGTCCGGTTAAGATTTACCAGATTGAGAAGGCGCTACAGTATGATCCCACGGGATGGCCGCTAAACCTGTTTAGCGAGGGACCTCGCGGCAACGAAAGTGCTCCCGATCCCCCGGAACCGCCTGTTAACGGAGATCCATGCGCGACCGATTCGATGGATTGCACGCGGGAACCATCAGACAATCCGAGGTCTCAAAAATCGCTGGACGCGCAGCGAAACCAGCTGCAGCAGCAAGCGAAGGATACCAGGGTGCACCGGGAATACTGGGAACGAGAGGCCACCAGACTCAAAACCAAACGGGATCAGCATCCGTTAGGGACGGTACTTCATGAATTATTTGAAGCGGCATTCGTGGATGCGTCTCGCAATGCCAAGAACTGGGGAAAAACCGAAGAGTGTATCCGGGATCACCGCGAAAAATTACCTGTCATCCCGGACATCCGCGTGACCAACGCAACGATCACTTTCGCCAAAGGACTTCGGGACAGAAATGCCGCATCAAGGCCTTGGAAACAATATGACTACCCGAAAAAACCACGATCGTTTCACTGGCCGAAGTGGAACCACACGTACGTGAAAAAATGGAAGATGATAGTGCCGGCCGTGGTTCTGCTGTTCCTCATTGGTTTCCAAGAAGTCATCCCACATTGCTACGGGTTGCTGCCGCGCCCCGCGGATAGCGCGCCAGACGGAACAACGATAGGTTTACAATTGGACAACGCGGCCATCATGGCAGATGAAGACGGCGTATTCACGTTCTGGACCGCTAACGACACGTATGTGACCTGTATCGTGGAGGAAACCGCGATGATCAACCTGACAATCGGAGATGGACTTCACGAACCGAAGGAATACTTCGCCAGGGCCGGATTGAACTGGTGGTCGGTCGAATTCGAGTCGCAAGACTGGGGACCTGATGGCCCTGCCGCGAGCAATGTGGCATACTACAACGTCACATTCACCCCCTCCCAACGGCAACATATCCAAATGTTTACAATCGAACCGGTCATCCTTGGTACGGGTTGGTGCACCGTTGCAACTGGAGACGGTGAATATCAATATCCATTTAATGGATCCGGTTATATCGGCGTTGTACTCTGGACTTTAATGGATTTCGGACTCCTCTCGGTCAAACTAGATGACCTATATCTCAAGGAACCCGATAGTAAGTGGAATATTTCTGCTCCTGTAATCGCTGTAGAACAGGGGGGGACGGGCGTCCTGTTGACAACTAAGGTTGGACCGGGCGCGCACATCTTGAGCATTGGGGGCAATGGCACTGTGAATTTTACGTTAGCCCATCAATATGACGCTGACTCCGACCTCCTGCTGGACACGGCCGAGATCCAGCACTTTTACGACCGGGGAACGCTCCCACAAATTGCAGACGTGTGGGGAATCCACACTAGTATCGCGGAAAATACCACGGACGTGATCGAGGTGTTCAACCGCACGATTAAAGAAGGGGAAGAACTCTGGCAACGGGCCCAACTCGAGGTCTACGTGCCCCCCGTCTACGGAGGGGAGGAAATGGCACTCTTCGTATCGGCGAAACAGGGGGAATTCACGGGATTCACGCTGGACGATGAAGAGGCCGCAATCCCGAGCGACGAGCACCTCAGCGGGTTTTATAGTCTTGGAACGGATACGATAGATTTCGTAGATGTAAATGGGAAAGTCTACTCGGGACCGGCGTGGAGTTTCTATTATCTCGACCGGCAATTCCTCGGCACACTTGACCCTGGATGGCACACGGTCGGTTATTTCGCGAAAACCAACCCCGCAGTTGCGCCTGAGATCGGGTTCGACATTAACGGC
>MBAA01000194.1:5429-5759 GCA_001940655.1 Promethearchaeota archaeon CR_4 | reverse complement strand
TCATTTGGGAAGAAATCGAGGAATCTGCCCCCGAGCTGGATCATGACGGTGATGGAATCCCCTCAATTTTGGATTTGAGTCCGCGCCAATATTCCACGTGGGTGCCCGGCACCATCGAACAGCTGGTCGTCCCGGTAAGTGCCGCAGGTGACCAAGACGTGGAGGTCGAGATTCAGGTAGTGAAACCGCCCCATGACAAGTCCACTAGCGACTTTCGGGAGTGGCATGTTGGTGAAATCGGGAGCGAAACGGTCGGGGTGACATTCTGCCTCCGGACGTATGGGATCGGAAACGTCTCAGCGCCCGACTACTGGTATAATGCCTCTGCGG
>MBAA01000194.1:3511-5417 GCA_001940655.1 Promethearchaeota archaeon CR_4 | reverse complement strand
AGAATTTTGAGCGTTTCTGGGGAGAGGACGGGGTTGACCAGCAAATCGTGACCCGCAACCTCGTGGACGTGAACAGCGCGGGTGATCCTTACAGTTCAACGATGGACTTGGAATTGTTGCCACAAAATGTAACTGCGTATGATTATTGGGGTTTGATTTTCCCCGAGGTGGCGGACGAAGCGTACACCTTCACACTCCAGTACCCGTGGGACCACCCCAACCTGAATGATGGCGCGCTCTCCATCTTCTACTCCTATTGCTATGTGGCGATGACCGTTGATGAGAAGAATGGCAGCGTGGAGATTCTGCACGTGTACGATGTCCCCGCCAACGACACATTCGTGCAAGCGGGAATTCAATTGCGCACTTACGCGGATGTCAATGGCATTGCAGCGAGTCCCACGGATTACGTGACTACGCGTGCCTTGTGGGCTCTCAACGAGAATCCGGCGATGAGCGCGGACAACAAGTTCGACTGGGACGATGAAATAAGCGATGCCATCTTGACAAGGTTTACGGGAGGGCACTACCTCCAAGCCTGTAATTATGAATTCCGAAACGAAACAACGTGGTCTGTCGCGGAGCGACTCGCGCGGGGAGCATTGGGAGTCACATCTGCGCCACGGTATTTAACGTATGATTTCAATGACGTGCCAGAGGGGGCAATGCCGCCCTATTGGGGGTGCGAAGGCACCTGCCAAGTCACCAATCACGCCCTCGTCTTGAGCGACACGTCCTCTGAGGCGAAAAATGAAGTTTGGCGGAGCTTCAACGAGACAGTGTTCGAGGGAGACATAACATGGGAGTTCAAAGTAACAGGGGCACCCGTCACGATGGGCATCGCAGACGAAGGTAAACTCGTTGCGGGGATCACCGCGAAAATGGACGGGGCGCAATTGAAGCTGTTCTACAATACCACAATCTTAACCACCATCACCCCTGGCACGACGTACACCGCCAGTCTGAGTTTCTCTGCGAGCGACCAACTGGTCAACATCTCGCTGGACGGGGTACGCGTCCTGACTAACGCCGAGTTTCTTGCTCCGGGCCTATCGAACGAGTTTTACGCGAGCACGGACATACCTGCCTCCGGGTATTCCGCGAACCTGGATAACGTGCAGGTGAGTTGGACGAAAGACACCTACACGCCCACCTACGGAGCGGGGAACCTCGTTGAGTATGTTGCCTATACGAAAACCAGCATTGATGTCTTGGACAAGCTCGCCTACGGCGTAAAATACGACCAGAGCGGAGTTGGAACTCCGGAGTATTGGAATTACAATGCCACGTGGGATTTCCGTGACTACGCCCCAAACACGAACTTGGAAGCCTGCGGGTGGTCCGTAATGGGCGGATCCAACGGGGGCGGGAGAACCCAGCGGAGCGTGCTCTCCCACGCGAATGTCGCGAAACTCTCACCATTGCAAACAACCCATAAATTTGGGGTGACCCGGGAATTCGAAGACCCCCACGTGAACGGGAGCGCGGAATTCTGGGTCATGTTGGACACAAGCGACAACCCCGAGTTGACGGTGACGCTAGATGCCCCAGACGACGAAGCGGCGGTAGAACTCCAGTTCTCGAATGGAACCCTGTTTTACGACAACGTGACCAACCTTATCGCACTCGGTCAGTTCTGGTATGGCGTTTGGTGGCATATTAAGGTCGACTGGGATTGTAACGGAACGGACGATTATTGCGACGTCACAGTCAACGGGCCTGCGTATTATTCGGTTCAAGACCTCGCCCTCGCGCGCCCCGGGGAGGCGATCGAGAGCGTCTCCGGCATATCCTTTACCACCCACGGTGGATGTGCCTATTTCGACTCGATTGGGTTCGACTGGGACGAGAATTTCGCGGGGAACGATTACGGCATCAACCTCGTCAAGGGGGCCGACTCTGAAGA
>MBAA01000194.1:2812-3480 GCA_001940655.1 Promethearchaeota archaeon CR_4 | reverse complement strand
TACGCGAGCGGCATTTGCAGTCCCGTGCAACCGCCGTGGACGGTTCTCAGCGCGAGCGCGGCGATAGAATTCACCACATTGCAGGTGTGCGAAACCCCCAACGAGGTGAACGGGGAGGACTTGACCGGGGTCGCTCCCACATTATGCTACAGTAGTCTGCAGGGGGACATCTCCAAAGAGGAAGCGACCAACTATGCCAACCACGAGGACCTCACGTGGGTGCAAATGGTCATGGGCACCGGACTCGTTGCCATTTTCTTTGGGGTTTTAATTTGGAATATGATGCGCCAGCACGGGCGCGGGTTTGACGTCAGATTTCATACGAGACCCCCCAACGACATCACGCCCCAGGACATACGGAAGATCGCCGCCCTCCTCAACGCGATCAGTGAGAACGACCGCCATATCGCCCGCAACCTCGAGCTCAACAAGCGGATCAAACAGCTCATCCAAAATTGGTTCGTGGCCAATGGATTTACACAACCGAAGGATGTGAAATGGCGCCTCCCCATCAAATGTGCTGCCGTTTTCCAGATCACGCCCACTCCCGTTGAAACTCCGGGACCGGGAGGCACAATTATTATGTCCCGGGTGCAACTGATTGAGGTGGGGGAACCCATCGGGGAGAACTCTTACGGCATTACCGAAGATACCATCGTGGTCTGGGA
>MBAA01000194.1:2443-2690 GCA_001940655.1 Promethearchaeota archaeon CR_4 | reverse complement strand
AGAGCGCTTATACCGGGAATGCGCGGGCGCGTTTAAGGTCTACAAAGACCAAGCCCCGTATGTCCGACGGTTGTACGTCCCGGTCACAGAACCAGCCACGCCCTATTTGGTGGGACTCCTTATGCAAGGCGCCGACAAGGACGGGTGGGCCCCGCGGGATGCTATGGTGGTTCGCATCAACTTAGATCGGATCGCCACGTTCCGGAAATTCTATGGGGGGCCCATAGAAGACCAAACTTACTACACT
>MBAA01000194.1:0-2415 GCA_001940655.1 Promethearchaeota archaeon CR_4 | reverse complement strand
CATCATAACCCTGATGGAAGTCCAGTTCCTCGGGCAACGGTGGACCGTTGACGAATTGAAGGCCCTGAAACTCTTCCGCAACGATTTCCGTAGCGTATATGACATCATCGTCCCCCTCCTCGAAGATATGAGGAACATGGACCCCAGACTCAAATTTGATCCCTTCGTGGTCATCGAGCACGGTCTCGGGTTGGGTTTGCACGGGGTGCTCCAGTCCCAAGCACCTGAGGGGGAATTGCCCACTTCAGTCGAGTACCTCAAGACCTTGTTCCAACACAACAGCATTTTCCGCGAAATCGAGTGGCACCTCTACACGATCTTCAATATCGTCCATCGTCTCACGGGGAAAGATGCCAAAATCCCGGAGTATGACAGATCACTTAGATTCTACCCAGAATGGGTTCAGCACCTGGGGAACCCCCGGTGGAGAGGGTCCTCCTATCACCGGGTAGCGCGGTGGTTCCAGAGGTTAAATTTACCCTCAACCCAAGATACACGGGATGAATATAGCAGAGCAGTGCATGCAGCCGGGACCACCCTCATCCAGGACCAGCAGGCTACCCAGCGGCAGTGGGCGGTCTTGTCCTTCCTCCTCGCCACACTCCCGGAGGGAGAGACATTGGACTACTTCGCCGCGCTCACGATCGTGTGGATGCGCAAGGCCATAGCGTTACACATATATGATGGGAGGATTGGGGATTATGCCAATCTTGGGCTCAAGGATTTCATTGCACACAAACCCGAACTTAAGTGGTGGTTGAAAAACTGGCCCGAGGCCGTGTGGCCGAAGTGGTTTGATTCCATGATCTTGGAAACGATTGACCACCCGGAAGGTGTCACCTGGTTATCGTGGCAGGTGACTCGTTTGCGGGCAGTCCACAAGTGCGCGCTCCGAGGGATCTCTGGCGCGCAGGCATCACAGGCGCTCTTTCCCAAATTCAAGAATGCCAACCTCGAGAACATCCTCAGCACCATCCTCACCGATGACAAATTCGGGATTCACACGTGGACGGAAACCATGATGAAAACCGATTTCGATTATGAGCAAGTTGACTGGACGAAGGTGCCCGGGTGGCACGAATACGGGATGGATTTCTTTGAATATATGAATTCCATAAACGAATATTATAAGCGGGTTGGGTATGGAAGCGACCACGAACTAGATGGCGGATATATTGCCCCCTTCTTCCCCCAGAACTACGGTTACCTGTGGAAATTTCTAGCACAGTTTGTGGGTAATTCGGTCAAGGACAGCACGTTTTATTTTAAAACTCATGTATACAAAAAAGTGTTCATGGGGGTCTCCACGGACTCCCTGTCCTCCACGAGGTATCGCATGCACTACGCGCGTATCGAAGCCGAGCGGGCCACCACGGTCGCGGGGGCGATGGCGGACGCCATCCAGAAAAATTCCCTCCTCACCCCCTGCCCCGGCCTGGAATATGACTACTACGTATTTACCAAGAAAACCCAGAAGTGGACGAAAGTGGAGGCGCCGGAGACATTCCCCGTGAAGATGGGTCAATCTATCAAACGCTACATCAAGGGCGCGTCCCCGCGCTTACTACAAACGGTGGTGGGGGACGGGGAGACGCCAATATGGGTTCTCTTCAAGCAACTCGATGTGGTCAACGAGGTCCCAGTTACGCCGGTAGTGTACAAGTATTTCGTGGTGGTGGGAAATAAGTGGGGTTACATTCCCAAGGAAGGACTCACGTACCTCGAGCCAACCGCCAAACCCGCGAAAGGCCAGCAGATCGCGCGGACACCCATATTGACACTAGCTGGCGCGGACGCCGTGGGAGACGCTAGCGACGCGGTGGCAGCGATCGCCATCAAGTCAGAAATGTGGGGCCTCGATGCCCAGTTCCGGTTCATGGCGTTGAAGGCAGATGCGCTTCGGCAGGTCAAGGAGTTGAAAATTGAGAAGGAAGTCTTATCGAAGCGATTTTTCAACGACCCCTCTGACAAGAATTGGAAGCTTTTTGCCGATGCGAATGCAAAGTTGGAGTGGTACGAAAAGTATTCGGCGTGGTTGGACTCCGCCCCGGACGGGCAAGGGATGACCGCGAGGGTGGATCTCACGAATGAGTATGGTTCAGCGTGGTTCTGGTGGGGTCAGCGACACCCGGTAGCTAAGAAACTCCTCGGTGAGCTCGTGGGCGATGCGATCGGCCTCCTCATGGACATTGCAGGAGACTGGGGCGCGATCTCCTCCTTAGCGAACTGCTTGGAGCAAGACCACGGGTGGGCGGCGGACGACGCGCTGGCGTACGCGGTCGGACAATACTTGCCCCTCTGGATGTTCGACCTCGTCGTGGTGAACATCGCACAGATCTTACTCACGTCCTCGCTGAGCGGGCTCGCGGCGGGGGCGGTAAGCATGGGGATAGGGTTCGTCCTGAACCTGATCTT